>NZ_JBIVHM010000003.1:0-523062 GCF_044749185.1 Paenarthrobacter sp. NPDC089675
GGGAATAACAAAATCCATGACGGACCTTTCCCCGCCCTGTGCGTCAGACCGCGAGCGACACACAACCTGTCACACGACAGCCTGACACACAGGGAGTTTCCGGACGGACTGGCAGCTTTCCAGCGAACTCGGTGAAATGGACGGTGCAGATCAGGCCTACTCGGGGACCACCAGCGCAGGAGTGTCGTTGCGGATGGTCTCGCCGCGGAAGAACCCGGGACGGACGCGGGACATGACCAGCATCACCACGGCACCCATGGCGAGGATGCCCACGCCGAGGATGAACACCAGGCCCACGCCGAAGATCTCGGAACCGCTGCCGAACTCCGGCGCCCAGCTGTCCACGGCCGTTTGCAGGAACACCACGAACAGGCCCACGCCGCCCAGCAGCGGGCAGAGCAGCCGCAGGAAGAAGTTCCGTGCGCTGGTGAAGACGCTCTGGCGGAAGTACCAGACGCAGGCGATGGCGGTCAGTCCGTAGTAGAAGCAGATCATCAGGCCCAGGGCCAGGATGGTGTCATTCAGGACGTTCTCGCTGATCACGTGCATCACTGCGTAGAAGCCCGCGGACAGGACGCCTGCCGCGATGGTGGCGAAGCCCGGCGTCGAGAACTTCTTGCTCATGTGGCTGAAACGCTCCGGCAGGGCGCCGTAGTGGGCCATGGCCAGGAGGCTCCGGGACGGCGACGTGAAGGTGGACTGCAGGGAGGCCGCCGAGCTGGAAAGCACTGCCAGGGACATGAGGATCGCGAACGGACCCATGACCGGGGAAGCGAGGGCCGTGAACACGTTGGAGTGGTTTTCCTCGTTGTTCAGGCCGATTCCGGTATCGCCGACGCCGGCAAACATCATGGTGGCGATGGTGACCAGCAGGTAGATACCGAGGACGATCACCGCGGTCAAGGTACCGGCGGCGCCCGCGGTCTTCTTGCCGTTGGCGGTTTCCTCGTTGACCGTGAGGCAGACGTCCCAACCCCAGTAAACGAAGATCGAGAGCGAGATGCCCGCCGCTACTTGGCCGAACGTCTCGATCTTGGTGACGTCGAACCAGTCCCAGCTGAACGGGATGGCGGTCTCGGACGTGGACCAGTTGGCGAATGCCATGGCCACGAAGAGGCCGAGGACCAGCAGTTGGAAGCCAACCAGGCCGTACTGCACGATCTTGGTGGTGTGCAGGCCGCGGTAGCTGACCCACACGGCCAAGGCGACGAACACAAAGCAGGTCAGGACGTTGATGACCTTGTCGTCGGCCAGGTCCGCGAGTTCAGGTGAACCCGTGGCCTGGGCCAGGAAAAGGTAGAAGAAGTCGACTGCTACGCCGGCCAGGTTGGACAGCACAATAATGTTCGCTGCCAGCAGGCCCCAGCCGCCCATCCAGCCCACCCAGGGACCGAAGGCCTTGGTGACCCACGTGAAGGTGGTGCCGCTGTCCGGGGAGTCTGCGTTGAGCTCCCGGTAGGCTAGCGAGACGAGGATCATCGGGATGAACCCGATCAGGAAAATGACCGGCAGTTGAAGTCCGGCCTCGTTGACGGTCGGTCCGAGCGCGCTGGTGAGCGTATACGCCGGGGCGATGGTTGAAATGCCAAGAACGACGACGGCGAGGAGCCCCAACTGCCCCGTCTTCAGTCCCTTGCCGCTGATGTCGTGCGACGTTGCAGCGTCGGTTCCGCTGCTGCGGATTGTCTGGCTCATGGAGGGCCCTTTCTAGATGGCCGTAGGCTGCTGCTGCGTGATGCAGTGGATGCCGCCACCCCGTGCGAAGAGTTCGCGCGCGTCAACACTGACCACGCGGCGTCCGGGGTAGGCATCGGCGAGAATGCGGAGGGCTTTCTCGTCCATGGGGTCGTTGAAGCTGCAGGCGATGACCCCGCCATTGACCACGAGGTGGTTGATGTAGCTGTAGTCCACATACCCCTCGTCGTCGCTTAGCGTTTCCGGGGCCGGAACTTCGATGATGTTCCATTCCCGTCCTGCTGCGTCATGGGTGGTGCGCAGGAAGTCGATGATTTCCCGGGAAACCTTGTAATCCGGGTGCCCGGGGTTCTGCTGGGAGTGCACCAGCAGCGTTCCCGGGCTGGGGATCGCCGCCACGATGTCCACGTGGCCGCGGGTGCCGAACTTCTCCGAGTCACGGGTTAGTCCGCGGGGGAGCCACACCACGTGGGTGGCGCCGATGGTGCGGGCCAGTTCCTCTTCGATATCGGCTTTGGTGAGGCCCGGATTGCGGCCCTGGTCCAACTGGACGGTTTCCGTGACGAGCACGGTGCCTTCGCCGTCCACCTGGATGCCGCCGCCCTCGTTGACGATTCCGGACGGAAGGTGGGTTACGTTGGCCTGGCCGGCGACGAACTCCGCGATCTGCGAGTCCTTGTCCCAGGCCGCCCAATCCTGGCCGCCCCAGCCGTTGAAGATCCAGTCCACGGCGCCGAGCTGCTTGTTGGCGTCCAACACGAAGGACGGCCCGATGTCGCGCATCCAGGCGTCGTTGAGTTCAGCCGTCAGTACCTCGACGCGAGGGTCCAGGTAGCGCGCGGCCGTTTCGACGTCGTCAGGCGCTACCACCATGGTGACCGGCTCGAATTCAAGGATGGCATTGGCGACGGCGGCCCAAGTGGAGCGGGCGGCGTGCGCCTCTTCCTCGGTGTCCCCGAGGGTGTATCCGCCGGTGGGGAAGGCCATCCAGACGCGGTCCTGCGGTGCCGTCTCCGACGGCATGCGCCAGGCGCTCACGCGGAGACTGCCTGTGGTTGCTGGCTGGACGCCGGGCTGCTGCCAAGCGGTGCCTCCGGGTTTACGGGCTCCGTAAGGCGGCCGTAAGTTTCCGGTCGGCGGGTCGCGAGGAACGGGAAGAGGGTCAGCCAGTCTTTGCGCTGGTCCAGGTCCAGGTCTGCAACGAGGACGGCGGACTCATCACGGGGTGCCTGAACCAGGATGCGGCCGTACGGGTCGGAGATGAAGGAGGAACCGTAGAAGTTCAGGGTGCCTTCGCTGCCGTGGCGGTTGGGGGCGATCATGAAGAGGCCGTTGGCGATGCCGTTGCCCACGATCACCTGCTGCCACAGGGGCTGGGTGTCGAAGTCGGGGTGGTCCGGCTCGGAGCCGATGGCCGTGGGGTAGACCAGGATCTCCGCGCCGCCGAGGGAGTAGACCCGGGCGAGTTCCGGGAACCATTCGTCCCAGCAGGTGGGCATGCCAAGTCGGGCGCCGCCCAGCTCGGCGGGTGCATGCACTGCGTAGGCGTCGTCGGCATCGGGGCCCTGGCGGAAGAACTTGTCCTCGTAGTAGCCGGCGGTGACGGGGATGTGCAGCTTGTGGGTGCGGGCCACGAGCTCGCCGGCGGGGGAGACCAGGATCGCCGTGTTCAGGCCAAGGCCGTCATCGGTGCCATCCGGGTTCTCTGCACGCTGGTACAGGGAGGCGTGGACCGAGACGCCGAACTTGCGGGCGGCTTCTGCGGCGAAGGTGAAGGTGGGGCCGGTCAGCAGGTCCTCAGTGATGTCCGACGGGCGGATCCCTGCCGCGGGGTTGTTCTCCGGCTTGGTGTCGGCAGGGTAGCGGGAGAGTGTCAGCTCAGGCAGGAAAACGACGGTGGCTCCCAGCTTGGCCGCACGCTCGATGCCTTCGTTGAGTTCGGCGCGCAAAGCGGCTTCGTCGGCGTGCCACTGGTGCTGGACGACGCCGACCCGCAGCGGGGTGCGGGTGGACGGTTCGGTGCGTGCCAGGGAAGTCGGGGCTTCGAGGCGGGTAATTTCAATCATGATGGCATGTACTCCGGTGAGACGACTGTCACTAAATGAATAGCGTTCATTTAGTATGGCGGCAGTCACGCCTGAGCGCAAGGGGTGAAACGAATACCGTTCTTTTATGACCGGGCGCTTGAGGAGGCCCGCAGGGGGTCTCCCGCAACGGCCAAGTGACGGACTAGCGTGGTGCCAAGCCTTCCAACCCACGGAAACGGGGCACCATGAAGATCGTTGTCATTGGCGGCAGTGGACACATCGGCAGCTTCCTGGTGCCACGGCTGGTACGGGCCGGCCATGAGGTCACCAACGTCAGCCGCGGACATCGGAAGCCGTATGTGGATGGACCTGAGTGGCAGGACGTGCGGCACGTGATCGCGGACCGCGGGCAGGAGGACTTGACCGGCGCCTTTGGCGGGCGGATCGCGGAACTGGGTGCCGACGTCGTGATTGACCTGGTGTGCTTCACGCTCGACTCAGCCACGGCGCTTGTTGAACGGCTTCGTGGCCAGGCCGGTCACCTGCTGCACTGCGGTTCAATCTGGCGTTACGGCCCCAGCCGCAAGGTGCCCGTTCCTGAAGACGCCGACTTGCCGCCCTTCGGCGAATACGGCATCCAAAAGGACCGGATCGCGCGGATGCTCAAGGAGGAGACTGCTGGTGGCGGGCTCGCCACCACGTCGTTGCACCCGGGGCACATTGTGGGCCCGGGGTGGCAGCCCATCGGCCCGTTGGGAAACCTGGACCCGGACGTCTGGTACACGCTCTCATCGGGCGCGAAGCTGCGCATCCCCGACGGTGGCACCGCACTCATGCATCACGTCCACGCGGACGACCTCGCCCAGGCCTTCGAGAAAGCCGTGGACCACCGCGAAGCAGCCGCCGGAGAAGATTTCAACATCGTCGCTCCCACGGCCCTCAGCGCTCGCGGATATGCGGAGATCGCCGCGGGGTGGTTTGGTCGGGAAGCAAACCTTGAGCCCGTGACGTGGGAGGAGTTCCGCAACTCCGGCGTCGGGAACCATGCCCAAACCAGTTGGGAGCATTTGCACCGCAACCACTGCTTCTCCATCAGGAAGGCGGAAGAGTTGCTTGGTTACAAGCCCCGCTATGAACCTGATGCAGCCATCTTCGAGTCCGTGGGATGGTTGATCGAAAACGGGCAACTCGCAGTGGCTGGAGAATTGCGATCAAGCAATTAACGGTCGACTTGTGGACCTAAGGCGAGGACGATTAAAGGGCAGCCATCAAAGGAGGTTGGGTATGTGCTATTCGTACTATGAGGACTTCGAGCGGCGCACGAAGAAGGACTCCGCGCGCAAACCCGAAACGCACAAGACTGAGGAAACAACGGTCCAGCAGAGCCCCAAGACCGAAGGCACGGTATGGACGTTCCTGGCCCGCCGGCGTCGGGAATACGAAGTCTCGGAACCAACGACTGAACGCATTCGCGAGAAAGTCTGAACCGTATCCACGGGAGGCGCTGCACCAGCGGCGCCTTTCCTATGTCCTGGATCCTCCTGCTGCGGTGGTGCTGCGGAGTACCAACAAGGGCTCGATGAGGCTTTCCTCCGCCTCGAGTTTCGGATCCTCCAGACGGTCCAGGATTCGTCGGGCGGCACTCGCGCCCACCACGTCGCTCCGGTTGTCGATGGATGTCAGGTCCAGGAAACGGGATTTGGCCAGCGGGGAGTTGTCGTAGCCGATCACGGAAACATCCTGCGGGACGGACAGGCCGCGGGCCTTCAAGGCGGCGAATGCACCGAGGGCCATCGTGTCGTTCGCGGCGAAGATGGCGGTGATGCCGGGGTGGTGGTCCAGCAGCCGGCACGCTGAGGCGTAGCCGTCCTCCTCGGAAGTCCCGTCGGATTCGGCAACCACCGCTTCCACGCCGGCTGCCTCCATTGCCCGCAGGTAACCTGCGCGCCGATGGGCGGAGGCGCCGTCGTGCCCTGAAAGGTGGCCGATCCGCTCATGGCCCAAGCCGAGCAGGTGGTTGGTTGCCATGCTTCCACCGGCGTCGTCGTCGTTGGTGATCAGGTCGGCACCGGCGGGGACTCCGTTCCGCCAACCAGCCACGACGGTTGGCACCCAGGTCCGGTCGAGCATCGTTGTGCTGGGCTCTGCGGCAAGCACAAGGGCATCCACGTGCATGGCGAGGAGGCCGTCGGTGGCTTCCTTGATGCGGTGCTCGCCCGGCCTGGAGTCGGCCAGCGTCACCTGGTAGCCGAGATCGGAGAGGACGGACTCCATGCCCCGCAAGAGATCCACGAACCAGGGGTTTCGGTAGTCGTCGATGACCAGTCCGATGCTCTTGGTGCTGTTGCTGGCCAGCGTGGTTGCTGCGCGGCTGGGGCGGTAACCGAGCTCATGGATGGCCCTGTGAACGGCGTCGCGTCGCTTTGCGCTGACCCTTTCGGGGTCCTTGAGGTAAAGCGAAACCAACGACGGCGAGACGCCGGCTTCGGTGGCGACGTCGTAGAGGGTGGGGCGCCGGGTGGGGGAGTTGTTCACGTAAGCCTGGATACCTTTCGGGTCTGCCTTCGAGGATAGCCGGAGAATGATTGACAGGACATATGGACATAGCTACGATCAATGCCAGTGCAAAAATTGTAGCGCTACAAAATGCCGTCGATGTGCCCCACTGGCGGCGAATTTCAAAGGAGAAATCAATGGCTGAAAGCCTCGGCGTCGCCGTCATCGGTGCAGGCATGGCCGGCAAAGCCCATGCCGCCGCATACCGCACGGCGTCCGCTCTCTACAGCCCGGTGCTGCCCCAGGTGCGCCTGGTGTCCATTGGCGACGTCAACGCAGAGTTCGGTTCCCTGGCCGCCCGCCGGTTTGGGTACGAGCGGAATGACACCTCGTGGCAGGCGATCGCCGAAGCCGAGGATATTGACGTGGTCAGCGTGGTGATCGCAAACCCGCTGCACCGCGAAGTGGTGGAAGGCCTCCTCACCGCCGGCAAGCACGTGCTCTGCGAGAAGCCCTTGAGCGACACGCTGGAGGACGCCCGGGCGATGGCCGATGCTGCCCGCGCCGCCGAAGCCCGCGGCAAGCTGGCGCGGATCGGCTTCACGTTCCGCCGCACCCCCGGCATCGCGTACATCCGTGAGCTGATCCGGAACGGGGTGCTGGGCAACGTGCTGCACTTCAGCGGACGCTACTGGACGGACTACGGGTTCAGCCCCTCCGCCCCCATGAGCTGGCGCTACAAGGGCGGCCCGGGCTCCGGTGCGCTGGCCGACGTCGGAAGCCACTTGACGTACATCTCCGAGTTCCTGTGCGGCGACATCCAGTCCATCAGCGGCGGACGCCTGGCCACCGCGATCGACAAGCGCCCCCTGCCGCTGAGTGCCGTCATGGGCCACGACCACGTTGCCGTCAGTGACACTTTCGAAGCGGTGGAGAACGACGACTACGCCGCCTTCAACGCGGAATTCGCCAACGGTGCCGGCAGCTTCGAAGTTTCCCGGGTAGCGGCGGGGCACGCCAACAGCCTGCAGTTCGAGGTGTTCTGCGAAAACGGGGGTGCCAAATTCGACCAGCGACGTCCCAACGAAATCCAGCTCTTCCTCAACGACGAGTCCGGCCTGCAGAACGGCTACCGCCAGGTCATCCTTGGCCCCGGCCACCCGTACATCGCCGGCGGCCTGGCAATGGACGCCCCCGAGGTGGGCTTCGGCCAGAATGACGCGTTCGCCTACCAGGCGCGGGCATTCCTCGAAGAAGTGGCAGGCCTTCCCGAGGCAGGGTCGCTGCCCCGTTGCGCCACGTTCGAGGACGGAGTCCGCAACATGGAACTCCTGGGCGCGGTCACCGAATCCGCTTTGAACAACGGAAAGAAGATCACGCTATGAAGCTCGGCGTCTACAACGCGATCCTGCACGACCGTCCGCTGCCCGAGGCTTTGAAGGTCATCACGGACCTTGGCCTGACCGGTATCGAGATCAACACCGGTGGTTTCCTCCCTGCTGTCCACGTGCCCACCATGGACGACATCCTGGTTTCCGACGCCGCAAGGGATGACTTCCTGGGCCTCTTCGAGGGCACCGGTGTGTCCATCGCGGGCCTGAACTGCAACGGAAACCCACTGCATCCGCGCCGGGAAATCGGCGAAAAGCATGCCGAGGACATCCGCCGCTCCATCCGTCTGGCACACCGACTCGGCCAGGACAGGGTGGTGACCATGTCCGGCCTACCCGGAGGTGAACCCGGTGCGACTGTCACCAACTGGGTGGTCAACGCCTGGAACTCGGCGGCGCTGGATGTGCTGGACTACCAATGGGGCGTGGCAGCGGAATTCTGGAAGGAAACCGACCGGCTCGCAGCAGATCACGGCGTCAAGGTGGCGCTGGAGCTGCATCCGCAGAACATCGTCTTCAACACTGCCGACGTCTACAAGCTCATCGAACTCACCGGAGCCACCCACGTGGGTGTGGAACTGGATGCCTCGCACTTGTTCTGGCAGCAGATGGACCCCGTGGCCGTGGTCCGCGAACTCGGCCCGCTGGTGTTCCAGGCCGCCGCGAAGGACGTCCGCGTCAACAAGGGCAACGCGGCACTCTACGGCGTGCTGGACAACAGCTTCCGGCGTCTTTCACCCGAGGAAAACCGCACCAACCTGGGCGGGGACGAATGGGCCAACGAATGGCCGAAGAACTCCGCGTGGGACTTCGTAGCCCTGGGCCGGGGCCACGACACCGCCTACTGGACCGAATTCCTCCGCGCCCTTTATGAGGTGGATCCGAACATGCTGGTCAACATCGAACACGAGGATGTGTCCCTCGGCCGGATCGAAGGGCTGGAGGTCGCTGCCAGGGTCCTCCGTGAGGCCGATGCCGCCCTCGAGGCATCGCTCCACGCGACACCGGCTTAAGGAACAACCCCGTCCAACGGACAATTCACCGGGGAACGCCGGGGTGAATTGTCCGGAGGGCGGGGTTTCGGGTCTAAGAGGTGAGCTCAGCCCGCAGTGGGTACTTGCCGCCGTCGAGAATCACCTGCATGCATACGCCGGTAGCGGGGTTGAGCACGATCGGTGCCATCAAGTTAACGGTGGTCTTGTCCGAGGCGGGATTCACCACCACCAAAACGGTCCCCTCCGAAGCCGGGGAAACCCCGACGGCCTCCAAGGCAAACCGGGGGATGACCGGCGAGTAGTCCGGCACATAGACGGAGGCGTCAGCTACGAACATCCGGACTTGCGGCTCTTCGGCCTCCAAAGCGAAGAGCCCGGTGGCGCCGGGAATGCCCCGCAGGGAAAACCCCTCCGCGGCCTCCAGTCCGGGCAGGGGAGCGGCGAAGGTCACGCTGCTCATCGCAGGAAGTCCATGAGGGTGGGCTGCAGCACCTTTGCGGTCACGGCGAGGGCAACCTGGTAGTTGGTTTCCTGCACTTTCAAATCCATGACGGCCTTTCCCAAATCCAGGTCTTCCACCTGCGACCTCTGACTTTCCAGCGTAGCCTTCATCCCTTCCAAAGAATCCTGGGCCTGTCCCAGGCGTGTCTGCCGCATTCCGACGTCGGCCCTTCCATCGATGACCGACTGAATCCGTTCTCCGATCGCGGCGAGCCGTCCATTGGGGTTGATTCCGGCGCGGATGTCGGCCACGACGTCACCCAGCACGGCGAAAACAGAGCCGGCACCGCTGCCGAAGATTGCACCGCCGTCGGAATCCACGCGAACGGTCCGGGAAGAGTCCACGCGGCGTTCCACCGAACTGCCGGCCACGCCGTTGAACATCGGGGGCGTCGCATTGGTGAAGGCACCATCCGTGTCCGCGCTGCCCGCGAACACGTTGCGGCCCAGGTACTGCGTATTGGCCTGCGTCAGGAGGTCCTTGCCAAGGCCCTCGATTTCGACGGCGATCGCTTCCTTCGCGGAATCGTTCAGCGTGCCGTTGGCCACTTGGACCACAAGGTCGCGGACCCGGTTGAGGATGTTGGTGGATTGGCCCAGCGCGGTGTCCGCCGCCGCCAGCCAGCCATTGCCGTCGCTGATGTTGCTGCCGTATTGGGTGGCCGCGTTGAGCTGGCCGCGCAAGGCGATAGCTTGGGCTGCGCCGGCGGGATCGTCGGATGGCCGGTTGATGTTCTTGAGCGTGAGGGCGCGGTCCTGCATCTCGGCGAGACGGGTCTGCGCCGATTGCAGGCTCCGCTGCGACGAGGTCGCCATCATCTGGGTAGTGACGCGATTGAGCATGGCTTACCTTCCTACCAATCCGGTGCGGTTGATCAGGACATCCAGGGCCTCGTCGATGGCCGTCATCACCCGGGCCGCGGCCTGGTACGCGTGCTGTCCGGCGAGCAGGTTGATGTTCTCCTCGTCCATGCTGACTCCGGCACCCGAGTTGCGTTGCCCGACGGCGGCGACCTCGGCAGCGTTGGCCAGTTGGGAATGCTGTTGCGCCGAACGTGAGGCCATGCCGATCCCGGAAACCACGCCCCTCCAGAAAACATCGGGCGAGGATGCCGAGGAACCGATCTGCGAGAGCTTGTCCGCAACGCTACCATCGAGGGCACCGGATCCGGCGGCCCCCGTGGCGATTCCGGCCGCATTGGTTGGGATCACCCGGAGCGACAACGCAGCCGGGACCCCCGCGGAGGTGGTAAAGAAGTCCAGGTTGCCTGCCCCGCTGCTGGACTGCCCCGTTCGATGGATGGCGTTGACGTCATTCATCAATTGCGTGGCGAAGGCGTTGTACGCGGCTGCGGCCTCGGAGATCGCTCCGCCGGTCCCGCTTCCGTTGGCCGGCGCGAGGAGGGAAACCGCACCGGCGAGCTTGCCGCCGTCGAGGTTTACCGAAGCGCCAGGCCTGTCTGTCCACTCAAGCTGCACCGGGCTCACTGTACCGAGGCCCGTGGGTCCGGCGAGGGTGAGCTGGCGTGCCGAGGTCCCGGAGACCAAGGCGTTGCCTCCAATGAAGACGTCGGCAGTGCCGTCGGCGTTCTCTCGGACAGTGCCCCCGGCCATGGACGCGATTGACTCTGTCAACTGGTTCCGGGCATCGATGAGTTCGTTGGCGGAACCCCCGGCCGCGACCGTCGACCTGATCCGGGCATTGAGGTCCGCCACGCGACCCGCGGCATCGTTGAGTTCGCTGACGGAAGAAGCCGCTTCGCCACGGACCCGGCTCCACTGCGCGTCAAGGGCTTTGTACCCCGCGGAGACGGTTTCGGAGAGCGTCGCTGCGGCTTCCAACAGGACCGACGCCGGAGCGGACTCGCCCGGGTGGTTGGCGACTCCCTGCCACGAGGCCCAAAACGTTTGCAACGCCGTCGAGAGTCCATGCGCTCCGGGTTCCTGCAACGAGTCCTCCAGCCGCTGCAGTTCCGTGGAACGGACGGTGGCGAAACCCGACGTGGCTGCGCTGCTGCGGACACCGGCGTCAAGGAAGCTGCTGCCCAGGCGCGCGATGCCGTCCACCGAGACGCCTTGCCCGGCCTGCCCCAGCCCGGGGGTAAGCCCGACGGGTAGGGGTGCGCCGATGGCGGACTGCTCGATCCGCTGGCGCGTGTACCCGGGGGTGGAGGCGTTGGCGATGTTTTGCCCGGCCAGGTCGATGGCCTGCTGGGCTGCCGTCAGGCCGCGGTAGGCCGTATTGAGTCCGCCGAATGTGCTCACTGTGCGTACCTTCTCAGAATTTCCGGTCCACCAGGTGGGCGGAGGATGAATCGCCCGTCCTGCCATGGGCGTCATAGGTGCCGGCCGCGGGTTTCAGGTCCGCCAAGGTTTCCTGGGTCGAACGGACAGCAGCCCGCAGGAATTGTTCGTTCGCGTCCCGGAGCTCCTTGATGGTGGCCGTCTGCTGCCGCATGGCCTCCAGATGCGAGGTCAGGACATCGGCCCACGCAGGGTCAGGAGCCGCGGCGGCCAGTTCGGCCAGCGAACAATCCTGCGAAAGTCCCCATTGTTCTGCCACGGCCGATATCTCGATGGCCCTGGCAAGGCCGGCCTTTGAAACACGCTCCAGGACCTGTTCGACTTCACGGGTGCCGTGCGGCAGCCACCTGGACTTGCCGGCCGTCAGCAGCAATTGCTCTTCTTCGAGCTTGAACGTCAGGAGATCCAGGAGCTCACGTTCTCGCCACAGCAGGGCTGACAGTTCATGGATGGCCACTGCGGTCAACTCCAGTTCTGGGTGGGGGATGGGGTGCGGGGTGATGGAGAGCGGGGTGATGGCCCGTCAACTCCCCAATAGCTATCGGCCGGGACTGCCCGGGCGTTAGGCGGCGCGGCGCCAAAAGACCTTTGGGGTTTTTGCTAACGGCGTCCGGTTGTCCGCCGAATGTGCACTGTGACGGCCCACGGATGGGCTGCCACACAGTAAGTCCAGATCACGGAGGAAAAATCATGGGCATGCAGATCAACAACAACCTGATGGCAAACAACGCTTACCGCAGCTTGAACGCCACGCAGGACACCCTGTCCAAGTCGATGGAGAAGCTCTCCAGCGGCCTGCGCATCAACCGCGCAGCCGACGACGCGGCCGGCCTTGCCATCTCCGAAGGCCTCAAGTCCCAGGTGAGCGGCTCGGCTGTAGCCGCCCGTAACGCCCAGGACGGCATCAGCATCATCCAGACCACGGAAGGTGCCCTTACCGAAGTCCACTCCGTTCTGCAGCGCATGCGCGACCTCGCAGTCCAGGGTGCCTCGGACACCAACAACGGTGACGCACGTGCGGCCATCAAGAAGGAAGCCGACTCGCTGGGCAAGGAGCTGGACCGCATCACGCAGTCCACCAACTTCAACGGCATCGACCTCCTCAAGGGTGGCTCGAAGGACATCCAGGTGGGTACCGCCGGTTCGGCAAACGACGTCATCTCCGTCACCCTCGGCGATGTCGCGACGGCCGTTGGCACCCTGTCCAGCAACACCGGTTCGACGGGCTTCGACGTCACCAGCAACGCCACCGCCCAGACCACCATCACGGCGATCGACACCGCCATCAAGGCAGTGTCCACCCAGCGCTCGGACCTCGGTGCAAGCCAGAACCGCCTGGACCACGCCATCAAGTCGCTGAACGTTGCCGGCGAAAACCTGCAGGCTGCCCAGTCCCGCATCGCGGACACTGACATGGCTGCGGAAATGGTCAAGTACACCAAGGCCAACATCCTGTCCCAGGCAGGCACGGCCATGCTGGCACAGGCCAACCAGTCCGGCCAGGGCGTTCTTTCGCTCCTGCGCTAGGACCAACCTGCGTGACACGGTGTCCGGCCAGGCCCCATCCTGGCCGGCCGCCGTCGGCATGGGATTGACCGGATCTGGAAGGAGAACCTGTGACAACCGCCATCGACGGGCTCGCAAGCGGCCTGAACACCACCGCGATCATCAACTCGTTGATGTCCGTGGAGGCACTGCCACAAACCCAGCTCAAGACCAAGCTGGCCTCCAACCAGACCGTCATCTCCACCCTGCAGTCCCTCAACACCAAACTCACTGCGCTGAAGGACCTTTCCGTTGCGGGTTCGGCCACCGGCGCCCTGAACCTGTTCACTGCCACCAGCAGCTCCACCTCCGTCACGGCGAAAACCACGACGGCGGCCACTGCGGGATCGATCGACCTGACCGTGACGCAGTTGGCCCAGACGCAGGTAAACGTCACCGCGGCCATGGCCTCCTGGCCTACCGACGGTGGTGCGCCGGCACACCTGACGATCGTCGATTCCACGGGTAAGACGACCGAGATTGCTCCCAGCAGCACTTCTTTGGATGACGTGGTCTCGGCCATCAACGCAGCCTCCGGTGGCGCTCACGCGGTGAAGGTTCCGGCCGGCAACGGCACTTACAGGCTGCAACTGACGGCTGCCACGTCCGGTGCCGCCGGAGCCTTTACCGCCTACCAGGGCACAGCGGCCCAAGTTGCGGGCGGCACCGCGGTGGACCTCATGGCGGACCCGACAGCCGCCGTCGTCAAGTCCGCCCAGGATGCCAAGGCGACCCTGTACGCGGGCACTGCCGCGGAGCAGGTGCTGACCTCCGGCACCAACACGTTCACGGACGTCCTGCCCGGTGTTGCCGTGACCGCGTCGGCTGTCAGCACAGGCCCGGTGACTGTGACCGTATCCAGCGATGTTCCCGGCATCACCAAGAAAGCCGAAGAGTTGGTGACTGCGGTCAACGACGTCCTCAGCTTCGTTTCGATGTACAGCGCGGTGTCCAAGAGCACCGATTCCAGCGGAGCCACTGTGCCCAAAGCCGGGATCCTGACCGGCAACACCAGCGTGCGGGCCGTCAACGACCAGGTCCTTGCGGCTTTGTCCAGGCCAATCGATGGGAAGTCGCCGGCAGAATACGGCATCAACATCACCAAGGACGGAAACTTCACGTTCGACTCCGCGAAGTTCTCTGCCGCGTTGGCCGCCGACCCGGCCGCCACACAGTCCGCTGTCCAAGCCCTCGCTGCCCGGGTAGCCGATGCGGCCACTGCCGCTGCCGACCCCTACACCGGATCCATTTCCAGCCTCATCAAAGGCCGCGAATCCGAGTCCAGGGACCTCGGCACCAGGATCGCGGACTGGGACCAGCGCTTGGCCACACGCCGCGCCACCCTCCAAAGCGTTTACACCAACATGGAGGTGCTGCTCGGTGGCCTCCAGTCCCAGTCAACCTGGCTTTCCGGCCAGATCTCCAGCCTCCCCAAGCCGTCCACAGGAGCATAGCCATGACCTACAGTGCCCTCCGCGCGCAGCAGCTCTCGCGCTACAACGACGACGCCGTCCTCTCCGCGCCGCCCGCTCGCTTGCTCACCATGCTCTATGACCGCCTGTTGCTGGACCTGAAGCGTGCCCGCTTGGCGCAGGAAAACACCAACTGGGACTCGGCCCGGGAAAACCTGCTGCATGCCCAGGCGATCGTTGCCGAGCTGCAGTCAACACTCCGCGTGGACCTTTGGGATGGGGCGGCTTCGCTTGCCAGCATCTACGAGTACGCCATGCAGGCCCTCATCGGTGCCAACATCTACCGGGATGTGGAGCGGACCAAGGAGTGCATCGAGCTGCTTGAACCGCTGCGGCAGGGGTGGCACGAGGCCGCCGCGCAGCTGCCTGTGGAGGCGCCGGCTGTTGGCGCTCCTGTCCCGGGGCGGGCGCTCGGTGTCGCTTGAGTCCTGGACCGCAATCCTCGACAACTTGGAGTCGGACATCGCCCTGGCCGTCTCCGGAGGTTTTCCGCCCTCGTGGGCACCCCCCTTGGACGCTGGACCGTTGCCGGTTGCCTTGGAAGAACGCGCGCGTCGAGTCCTTGACGCGCAGGCCGACGCCATGGACCTTTTGGCCCGCATGAAGCACGACGCCGGAACGCAACTCGGTGCGCTGGACGCAGTATCGCCCGGCCTGGGTTCGTCAAGGCCGCTGCTCCTTGACGTACGCGGCTGACCTCCCCATGATGGCCTACCCAACTGAGGGACAGATAACGCTCCACTGAGGCTTCAATGGAGCGTTTGCTGTCCCCTGGTTGGGCCGGCGGGTTAGGCGAGGAATTCGCGGGCAGCCGTGACCAAGGCCTCCGTGCCAATGCTCAGGGTCGGCTGGATCACGGGCGCGAAGTAGGGCGAGTGGTTGGAGGGGACGTCTTCCGGGAGCCTGCCCTTCTCCGCGAAGTCCTTCGCATAGTGGGGCTCGATGCCACCAAGGAACCAAAACACCAAAGGTGCGCCGGCCGCCGTCGCCAGCATGCCCACATCCTCGCTGCCGGAAACGGGGCCGGGGTCGATGACTTGGTGCTGGCCGAACGTGGCCCGGAACGCGGCATCGACGCGCTGGGCCGCTGAATCGTCGTTGACGGTGAGCGGGAAGCGTTCCTCGTACTCGAAGTCCGGCTCCTGTGTGGCGCCGGAGGCCGTGGCTTCGCTGCGCACAATACGTTCGACGGCGGCCAATACCTTTTCGCGGGTCGGCTCGCTGAAGGACCGGATGCTGAGGCCCAGTGTCGCGGTCTCCGGGATGATGTTGTTCTTGGTCCCGGCGTGCAGCTGACCGACAGTCACCACGGCGGAGTCGCCCGCTGCGATTTCCCTGGCCACCACGCCCTGAAGGCGCACAGTTGCCGCGGCTGCCATGAGTACAGGATCCACCGTGGTTTCCGGACGGGATCCGTGCCCGCCTCGTCCGTGCAAGGTCACGTTGAGCGAATCTGCAGAGGCCATGGCAACACCGGAACGCAGCCCGAACCAACCTGCAGGGAATGGTGCCACGTGTTGGCCCAGCACCACATCAGGCTTGGGGATGCGATCGTACAGTCCATCCTTGACCATGGCGTTGGCCCCGCCGCCCCACTCCTCGGCCGGCTGGAAAAGTGCGATGAGCGTGCCGTGCCAGTCGGCTTTGCCGCTGACGAGCTTTTCGACGGCTCCAAGCAGGCACGTGACATGTACGTCGTGCCCGCAGGCGTGCATCACCGGTACTTCGCGGCCTTGGTGGTCTTCCCCGGTCGCTGTGCTCGCGTAGTCCAGCCCGGTGGCTTCCTGGACGGGAAGGCCGTCCATGTCCGCCCGCAGCATCACCACCGGGCCTTCCCCGTTTTCAAGGACACCCACCACGCCGGTCTTGCCGATCCCGCTGTGGACCACCAGGCCCAGCTCCTTGAGATGCGCGGCCACGATGCCTGCAGTTCGCACTTCCTGAAACGAAAGTTCCGGGTTGGAGTGCAAGTCTTTGTACAGCTCTTCTAGGTCAATGCTCACGGGATTACCCCTTACCGTTCGACGCCTGGGAATGGGGCCAGTGTAACGAGCGGTCCTGCCGACTTCCTGTGCGTGGGTGGTTCGGAGGCCCGTGGTCTGGTCACGGCGTGGCCGCAGGAGGGCCTCTATTGGGCCGTCGGTGGGCTCCGTGCGGGCGGTTCAGGGTCAAAACGTACGACGGCGGTACCTGGGTTTGGGTGCCTTGGGTTTCCTTTGGGTGCATTCCGGGCGTGTTGTGGGCGCTCCGCCTGATGAAACCTGCGCCTGATGACACCTGCGCCTGTGGTGCCCAAAGCCGGACCGCCAGTGCAGACTTGGACGCATGGAAACTCCCGACGAAGTCACCACCCGGCAATCCACCGTGGAGGAATGGACCGAGGCTTTGGCACAGTCGAATGGCTCGCCTGGCGGCGGAGCAGGCACCGGTGTGATGCTCGGTATCGCTGCTTCCCTGACGTCCATGGTTGCGGGGTACTCTGAAAATGCCGACGAGGAACTGTTGGATCGGGCGCGCAGTCTGCGCCGGACTGCCCTGCGTTTGGCGGACGAGGACGCCGCCGCATCCAAGGCCTTCGGCGCGGCCTTCCGCCTGGATCCCGGCCCGTCCCGTGACGAGGCCATCCGCAAGGCATCGGTTGAAGCGGCGAAGGCTTCGGCCGTACTGGGTGATCGCGCCATCGGTGCCATCGAAGATCTGGGATGGCTGGCCATGAACGGGAATCCTGCCCTCATAGCCGACGTCGTTGTGGCTTTCGGCGCATTGCGGGCGGCCATCGCCGGCGCGCGGACCAACGTCAGCTTCGACCTCGCAGCACTGGCCAAGGGCGGCACGTCGCTCGAAGAAGTCCGTTCGCGACACCCTGAGTTGTGGCAAACAGTGGGCCAACTCAGCAGTGCCCTGGACCGGATCGACGAACTGACGGCCCAAGTAGACGCCAAAGCTGCCCCAACCGACGCGTTGTGAGGCCTGCTTTGCGGGGTATTTCGCGGGGATGGGGCGTAGAGCGGGCCCTGCAACGCAACCCTGCCGGCGGTTTACAAAATTTGTTATGGATTTTCCTAACGTCCGATAGCGCGGTGTCGATAACTGTTGCTGAGCAGGGATCGCTCGATGCTTGGCCACGGATTGGCCTCTGAACACCACCCGGTGAGGACTTTGTGCTTGAATCCGTGACTTCCGTCGCCCTGGCCAGCGCCATGGACGCGCTTTCCTTGCGCCAGCGGACCATCGCCAACAACATCGCGAACATCAACACACCCAATTACACGGCCAAAAGGGTCTCCTTCGAAGACCAGTTGGCTGCCTCGGTCAGGTCCGGTGACGGCACCGTGAACGCCACGATCTCGCCCTCTGACGAGCCCACCCGGACGGACGGAAACAACGTCAACCTGGACACGGAAACGCTCTCCAACATCGACACCGTGCTCCGGTACCAGTTCGCCGCGCGGGCGGTCGCGGGTGAGTTCACCTCCCTGCGCACGGCATTGAGGACTAACTGATGACTTTCGACGCAATCGGAATCGCGGGTTCGGCGCTCACCGTGCACCGCAAGTGGCTCGACGCCGTCTCGGACAACCTTGCAAACATGAACAACGCATCCCGCACCGACGGGCAGGTGTTCCGTGCCCGCTACATCGAGGCCGCCGAGGGCAACGACGGCCAAGGCGTGTACGTCAAGAGCACACCTTTGGGAGACGCCACGGGCAGGATCGTCTACCAGCCGGACCACCCCCTGGCCGATGCCAACGGCAACGTGAAGTACCCGGACATCGACCTCGCCGAACAAATGGGCACACTCATCGTGGCCCAGCGCGGTTACCAGGCCAACGCCCAAGTGGTGGACCGGGCCCGGGAAACCTACTTGGCTGCACTCGAGATCGGAAAATCCTGATGTCCGTGGGTCCCATCGAGAGCGTACAAGGCGTCAGCGGAACCGGGTATGTGGGCAGCGCCAAGCCGGCCGGCGCCGGCGGTGACTTTGGCGCGGCCTTGACTGGCGCCGTCGACAATCTGCAATCGCTGCAGTCCACCTCCAAGGAACTTGCCGTGTCAGCGGTGACCGGCAACCTCGATGACATCCACAAAGCAACCCTCGCTTCCACCCGTGCCCAAGTGACGTTTGAGCTGGTGGCGGCCGTGCGCAACAAGGGTGTTGACGCGTTCAACGAGATCATGAGGATGCAGGCCTGATGCCACCGGCTATTACCCAGTTTTTCCGCAGGCTCGGCAGCGGTGTGCAGGCGTTCAGCCCTGCCCAGCGCACGTTGGCGATCCTGGGTGTGGCCGTGCTTGTGCTCGGCGGCGTGGCTCTGACGGCGTGGTTGGGGAAGCCTGCGTACTCGCCGCTGTTCTCCGGCCTGAAGGACACGGACGCGAACAGCATCGTTGAGCAGCTGCGGAAGGACAACATCCCGTACGAGCTCAGCAACGGCGGCTCGACCATCATGGTCCCCGAAGACAAGGTGTACGACGAACGCCTGAAGGCCGCGGCTGCCGGGCTGCCCACTGCCGCCGCCACAGGGTATTCGCTGCTGGACAAATTGGGCGTGACGTCCTCGGAGTTCCAGCAGTCCGTGACGTACAAGCGGGCCCTCGAAGGGGAACTCAGCACCACGATCCAAGCCATGGAAGGCGTCAAACGGGCGGCCGTGCAGCTCGCCATCCCTGAAAAGTCCGTGTTTGTGGCCACGACACCGGAGGCCACGGCTTCCGTGTTCGTGGAAACCCAGCCGGGCACCACCTTGTCCTCGGACAAGGTCCAGGCAATCGTGCACCTGACCTCCGCGGCGATCGAAAACCTCAAGCCCACCAATGTCTCCGTGGTGGACTCCCAAGGCAACGTGCTCTCCACGGTCGGCAGCGGAGCCACGGGCTCTTCGTCCAAGCAGGCAACCGACTACCAGCAGCGGACTTCGGATGCTGTGCGGACAGTGCTGGACAGCGTGGTGGGACCGGGCAACTCCACCGTTGCCGTGGCTGCCGATGTCACCGCGGAATCCGCCCAGCAGCGCAGCGAGACCTTCACCCCGGCCACCAATACCCCGGCCTTGAGCGAGTCCACCAAGACCGAGAAGTACACCGGGACCGGCGGCGGTGCCTCCGGTGTACTGGGACCGGACAACATTGCCGTTCCCGGTGGAACGGGAGCCAACGGCTCCTATGACTCCAGTGACACCACAAAGAACAACGCGGTCAACAAAGTCACCGAGGACCGCACCATCCCCCAAGGTGCAGTCAAGCGGCAAACCATATCCGTGGCCATTAACCAGTCCGCGGCCGGAGGCGTCAATGTGGACTCCGTGCGCGCGCTGGTGACGTCCGCGGCAGGCATCAACACCGCCCGTGGCGACGTGGTCACAGTGGAGGTCCTGCCGTTCAGCACAGCCTCAGCTGACAAGGCCGCCCAAGCGCTCGGGGCTGCCCAGGCCGATGCCGCCGCAGCCAAGGACGCGGCACTCATGAATACGCTGATCATGGCCGGAAGCATCCTGCTTGCTGCGATCGCCCTGATCGTGGCTGTCCTGATCATCCTCAAGCGCCGCCAACAGCGCGAACCCGTGGACCTCGGCGAACGCCTGGACTACGACGCCTTGCCGGAAGCCATCCCCACCCCGGCGATCGGGGGACCGCCCACCACCGCCATTGAACTCACTTCCATCCAGCCGGTGGCCCCGCTGGAGCCCACGCCGGCGCTCCCGCTTCCAGGCTCCGAAGCACTCGACGGCGAACTGAAGCGCGCCCAGATCGAAGCCATGGTAGCCGACAATCCGGCCCGCACCGCCGAGTACCTGCGTGGCCTCATGGATGAAAGGCAGTCGGTGTGAGCCTCCCGGAAGCCTCGGCTTTGAACGGGGTGCAGAAGGTGGCCGTGGTCCTCATGCAGATGAGTCCCGCCAGTGCGGCCTCCGTCATGGCGCAGTTCTCCGAATCGGAGGCCGAGGATATTGCGGCCGAGATCGTTCGGCTCCGCCGCGTCTCCTCGGTTGTTGCAGACCACGTGATCAACGAGTTCCACGGACTGGCCGTTAGCGGCCGCCGTACTGCCCGCGGCGGCCAGGAATTCGCCGTCGGACTTCTTGAAGCGTCTTTCGGCGCGGACAAAGCCGCGGGTTTCATGGACCGCCTTGCCTCAACCATGGCAGGCAAGTCCTTTGAGTTCCTGGAAATGATGGATGCCGGGCAGATCCTGGCCCTGATCGACGGGGAACTCCCACAGACCATCGCCCTGATCCTCGCTCACCTCAGGCCCGGGAAGGCTTCCGCGGTCATGTCCGGCCTGGGCGATGCCCAACGGATCGAGGTTGCGCGCAGCATCGCGACCATGGGGTCGGCGTCCCCGGAAGCGGTGGGCATCGTGGCAGAGACCCTCAAGATCCGTGCGGGCGCCGTCATGTCCCAGCGGAAGACCAACGAAATCGTGGGCGGTATCCAGCCGTTGGTGGACATCATCAACCGTTCCGACGTCAACACTGAGCGCTCCGTCCTGGACGGCCTGGGTACGGTGGATCCGGAGCTCGCCACCGAGGTACGCGCAAGGATGCTCACGTTCGTGGACATCGTGAAGCTGGAGCCGCGCGATATCCAGCAGATCCTCCGCGGCGTCCCTGCGAGCGTCCTGGCCGTGGCGATGAAGGGTGCGCCGCCGGTTGTCCTGGACACGATCCGCGCCAACATGTCCGGCAGGAACCTGGAGATCCTCGAATCCGAGACGGCCGCATCCGGCCCCGTCCGGGCCTCGCAAGTGGAGGAAGCAAGGGCCGAGATCGTGCGCTCCATCCGGGAACTGGAGGCCGAGGGGGCCATCGTGGTGCGGCGCGGAGACGAGGACGACTTTGTCTACTGAGTCCTACACCCCCGTTACTTTTCCCACCCTCCAGTCGGCGGATCCAGCCAAGGACCGGGGCTACACCCAGGGCCACGCAGCCGGATACGCCGCAGGGATGCGGGCCGCGGCAGCCGAGCAGCGCCGCTTGCGGGAACAGTTGCAGGCCGGACACGCGGAAATGCTCGACGCCGGCCGCTCGGCTATCGCCCGGGCCGTCGCCATCCTGGCGGCTGCAAGTGACGCTGCCCATCGCCGCCAGGAGGTGGCCGTGGGCGAGGTCGAGGACGTGCTGGCCTCAAGCGCCTTGGAACTCGCGGAAGCCATCCTCGGCTACGAACTGGCACACGGCGACCGGACGGCTAGGGCAGCCCTGGACCGGGCACTGGGGCAACCCGGCGCCACCGTAACAACCGTTCGCTTGCACCCTGGCGACCTCGCCACCCTGGAGGCCGCCGACGTCGTGCTTCCTGCCGGTGTGGAGCTGAAAGCCGATCCCACGCTCAACCCGGGCGACGCCGTCGGGGAATACCCGCAAGGGTGGATCGACGCAAGGCTCGCTTCCGCGCTGGAGCGGACCCGGCAGGCGCTTCTCGGAGACCAGGCATGAGGGCGTTGGCCACTGCCGTGGCAGCTGCCGCGCCGCAACGTGTTGGCACCGTGACGTCCGTGCTGGGCCTCGGCCTGGAAATCGCCGGACTGGATTGCGCAGTAGGGGAACTGGTCACCGTTGGTGACGGTCCTGAAAAGCTCGACGCCGAGGTGGTCGCCTCCGTGGGCGGGGGAGTGCGTTGCATGCCCCTGGGCCGCCTGGCAGGAATCGCGGCGGGAGCACCGGCACGGGCGGCAGGATCCCCGTTGCTGGCTCCGACCGGGGCGGGTCTGTTTGGCCGGGTGCTGGACGGGCTGGGGAGGCCGATAGACGGGAAGGGGCCGCTGCTCAGTTCCGGCCGGGTGCCGTTGGACCAGGAAGCACCCAACGCCATGCTCCGCGCACGCATCGACACACCGCTCCAGACGGGCGTCCGGGTGATTGACACCCTGACCACCTTCGGCCGAGGGCAGCGGATCGGGCTCTTCGCCGGCTCGGGCGTCGGCAAGTCCTCGCTGCTGTCCATGGTGGCCCGCGGCACCGACGCCCAGGTTTCCGTGATCGCACTCGTGGGCGAGCGTGGCCGTGAAGTCCGCGAGTTCCTCGAAGACGACCTCGGGGCCGAGGGACTGGCCCGGTCCGTGGTTGTGGTCGCTACGTCGGACGAGCCCGCCCTCATGCGGCTCCGTGCTGCCGTGACAGCAACCCGGATCGCGGAGTCGTTCCGCGAAGCCGGGCAGGACGTGGTCCTCATGATGGACTCCCTCACCCGCGTGGCCATGGCACAGCGCGAGATCGGCCTCTCCGCAGGCGAGCCGCCCGCAACCCGCGGGTACCCGCCGTCGACCTTCTCGGTCCTGGCACGGCTCCTGGAACGGGCCGGCACAGCGGAAACCGGCTCCATCACCGGGATCTATACAGTCCTGGTGGACGGCGACGACCACAACGAACCCATCGCCGACGCCGCGCGCTCGATCCTGGACGGCCACGTGGTCCTGGACCGCAAACTGGCTGTGACCGGACACTTCCCGTCCGTTGACGTGCTCGGTTCGGTGTCCCGGGTGGCTTCCAAAGTGAACCCCCCGTCCCGGACCGAGCTCGCCGTCGCGTTGCGTCGGGTCCTTGCCGCGCGTCGGGGAGCGCAGGACCTGATCGACGTCGGCGCGTATCAGCGCGGCAGCAACCCGCTCGTAGACGCAGCGCTGGACAACGAGGCCGCGATCAACCAGTTCCTGCGCCAAAACATGGACTTTTCTTCTGCGTTCGAAGACTCGTGGGCCGCGCTGTCAAGGCTGGCCGCCCTGTTCGGTTCGGAAGGAGCCACGTGAACCGACAATTCTCCCTTGCAGGCCTGCTGAGGCTTCGTCAGGCCGAACAGAAAGCCGCCGAAAGTGGATTGGCTGCGGCGAACATGCGCTCTTCTTCGCTGCGTGAACGCCGGGCCGAGGCACGGACCGCGCTGGGTGAGTCAGCCGATTCGGCCGGTTCCGTTGGGGATTCAGCCACTTTGTTGGCCATCGCCGCCGCACGTGCATCCTCTCAGGGCATGCTCGCCGAACTCGACGCCTTGGCCGCCCTTGCCGAAACCGAGGCGGCCGCCGCCCAGGACGGATACACGGAAGCCAGGCGCCGCGCCGTCGGCCTGGAGAAGCTCGAATCCCGGCACGACGCCGCATTCGTGGCTGCTGAGCTCCGCGCCGAACAAGGTGCCCTGGACGAGATCGCCTCAGCGGGCTGGCACAGGAAGGCCGGCTCGTGAGCATGGTTGAAGCGCTGGGCCGGATCCAGGGCATCCAGGCGTCTTTGCAGCAGTTGGCTGAGCGGTCTGTTTCGTCTGCTGCTGCTTCAGTTTCTACGGCCTCTTCGGTTACCCCGGCGGATTCCTCCGCCTCGTTCGCCTCAGCGCTGAACACGGCGTTGGGGACCTCAGGGGTCCCAGACCTTTCCACGGTGCTCTCCGCCGTCGGAAGTACGACGCCGGTCCAGGCTCCCGCTGCGACCGGCAACACCGGCGGGGGAACCACAGGCGACGCGGTGGTTGCTGCTGCCAAGAAGTACATCGGGGTGCCATATGTATGGGGCGGGACCAACCCGGCCGTAGGCATGGATTGCTCCGGATTTGTGCAGCGGGTATTCAAGGACCTCGGTGTTGAACTGCCTCGCGTGGTGAGCGACCAAATGCAAAAAGGCACTCCCGTGGCCTCCCTGGCCGAGGCGAAGCCAGGTGACCTCCTGGTGAGCTACGGCGGCGAACACATCTCCATCTACCTGGGCAACGGCAAGGCCATCGATGCCCCTGTGCCCGGGCAGACCATCCAGATCCGCGATGCGTGGGAGAAGTACTCCAACCTCACGTCCATCCGCAGGATCGTCCCGGCCGGGGGTGCTTGATGCAGGTGGGTTCCTTTCCTGGCGGCAGGCCTGCCGGAGCTGGTAAGGCATTTGCCGGATTGGCGGATGTTGGTGGTACGTCCGCTGGTTTGGCTGGTTTGGCTGGTTCTGCAGGTTCTGCAGGTTCGGCTGGTTTGGCTGGTTCTGCAGGTTCGGCTGGTTTTGCAGGGGGAGATTTCGACGTGCTCCTTGGCGGGATGCTTGGCACCTCGACGGCGCGCTTTGTTGGAACCCCGCCGGGTGTGGGATTGTCTCCCACACCCGCCCCTTCAGAGGATTCCCTGCTTGATGGTGCCCTGCCTGGTGATTCCGTGCTTGGTGGTGCCCGGCTTGGTGGTCGGTTCGTGACGTCCAAGGCACCGGAAGCCATCCCCGTGGACGGCGCGTCGGCTCATTCGGCGACGCCCCCTCGCCAGGACCCCGTGGGCCCATCGGTGCTGGCGCAGGGTAGGGGCTTAGGGCGGCCCAACCCTGGTGACTTTGCTGAAGCAAACCGCGCTGACCTTTTTGGGGCCAACCCCGTTGACTCGCCGACTGCCTGGGCTCAGGGTTTTGTCATCTCGGGGAGCGGGCTATCCGGTGAAGCTCCTTCCAATCAAGTGCTCTCAGCTTCGGGGTCACCGGCCCTGGCGGAGGCGGAGGCGGAGGTTGCGGTGCGAATTGCGACGTCCGCACCGCGTGATCTGCAGCAAGGCAACGGGATCGCGGCTGGAACGGACCACGGCGAGTTCCTGGACCCGCTGGCCTGCCCGGCTTTGACGGACCGTTTCGACGGATCGCTGCCCGTTCGACGCCTCCAGACGTCTAACGCGCAGGAAGTCGTCGAAACGGAGGGGCTCGCACCTGGCGGCACACTCGTACCTGGCGGCGCGCCCGCGGTTGCCTCACAGCCAGGTTCGGGCGCGGTCTCTGCCTCCGTGGGGAATCCCGGGGCCGGCTTGGCCGGTGTTGCCCCCATGCCCACGAACCCCCAAAACGGGGGAGCGCTGCCAGATAGGCCGTTGGCACGGCCTGATCTGCAGCCACGCCCCGGAATGGGCGTAGCTTCCGCCGTCGGGGTAGCTAATGGAGCCGGGAGGAATCCGGGGTCCGGGTCAGCATCCGCAGCCGTGGGGAATCCGGGGTCCGGGTCTGGGGTTGCTGCCCTGGCTGGACCACGCTCGGACATCCTGGGCACAACGAACCCCCAAAACGGGGGAGCGCTGCCGGATAGGCCGTTGGCACGGCCTGATCTGCAGCCGGACCCCGGTATGGGCGTAGCTTCCGCCGCCGGGTCTGCCACTGCAGCCGCGGGGAATCCGGGGTCCGGGGCAGCTCCTGCAGCCGTGGGGAATCCGGGGGCCAGCGCGCCAAGTGTTGCCCCGGGGCCCACGAACCCCCAAAACGCGGGAGCGCTGCCGGATAGGCCGTTGGCACGGCCTGATCTGCAGCGAAACCCCGGAATGGCGGGTGTCCAGGTGGCTAACCCCGCACCCTCAGCCAACCCCGGCCCGGGTGTCCCGCAGCCGACCCCAACGGGAGCCGACGCAGCCGCACAAGCGACCGTCGTCGTCGTGCCTCCGGCCCAGCTGCAGGCAGGCACCCAAGCCGCACTGGCCCAACCGGCATCACCCGCCCACCATCAACCCCTCGCCCAGCAACTGGCACAACCGTTGTTCGTGTTGGCCTCGGCGAAACCCGGGGAGCACGTGATGACGCTGCGGGTATCGCCGGAGGACTTGGGCCCGTTGACGGTGCGTGCCCATATTGACGGCGCAGGCGTACGGATCGAGCTGTTCGCGGCCGGGGATGCGGGACGGGAGGCGGTCCGCCACGTGCTGCCCGAACTCAGGCGGGGGCTGGAGGACACCGGCGCGAGCTTGAGCCTGTCCTCGCAGGACAGCCCTCGGAACGCGTCGCAGGACAATCCGCGGAATACTTCGCAGCAGCAGCACCCCCACCACGGTGCCCAGGACACAGGCACCCGGCACGGCAGCCAGGGGGAAGCGAGAAGGCCCGTCACTGAGCATGGCAACGATCCGAGGCCGGCAGCACCACCGCGGGCCGTAAACGGAGCAAGCGAAGCAGCCGAAGCAAGCGAAGCACCCACCACCAGCCGGCTCGACGTCCTCGTCTGAAGCAAAGGAGAGAACAGCGTGACCATCCAGGCCATACCCAGCGCGGTACAAGCGAACACCGCAACCCCAAAGCGGACCCCCGCCCAGACCATGGATTCGGAGGTCTTCATGCACCTCCTGGTAACGCAGTTGAGGTACCAGGATCCCAGCGCGCCCATGGATACCAACCAGATGATGAGCCAGTCGGTGCAATTGTCCATGATGGAGAAAATGACCGAGCTCACCGCTGGTTCCAAGGAGAGTTTCTCGCTCCAGATGCGCACTGCAGCCGCGCAAATCATCGGCACCAACGTGTCCTACGCGCTCGCCGACGGAACCAAGGGCGAGGGGAAGGCAACCGCCGTCTCCTTCGACGACGGCGTTCCGCTGGTCAGCATCGGTGACAAGAAGGTCCCACTCGACAGCATCACCGGCATCACCGCCGCCTGAAAACACAGACCCCGAAGAAAGGCAACACCATGCTCCGTTCGCTGTACTCCGGAATTTCCGGTCTCCGCGCCCACCAGACCATGCTCGACGTCACTGGCAACAACATCGCCAACGTCAACACCACGGGCTTCAAGTCGTCGTCGGCGCAGTTCCAGGACACGTTGTCGCAACTGAGCCAAGGTGCCGCGGCGCCCCAGGCAGCGACGGGTGGTTCCAACCCGGCACAGGTGGGTCTCGGTGTCCGGGTGGCGGGGGTCAGTACCAACTTCGGCCAGGGGTCGTCGCAGAGCACCGGCCGGGGTACGGACCTCATGATCTCGGGCCAGGGCTTCTTCGTCACGGAGAAGGGAACCCAGCAGTTCTACACCCGTGCGGGCAACTTCCAACTGGACGCCGGGGGCCGCTTGGTGAGTCCCGACGGCGGCATCCTCCAAGGCTGGTCGGCCACCAACGGTGCGGTGAACCTGGGCGGAGCCACCGGTCCCATCACGTTGTCCCCGAACACCACTGCCGCTGCCGTGGCAACCAGTTCTGCCACACTGGGCGGGAACCTGCCCTCCGACGCTGCCGTTGGAACCACGCTGGAACGCCAGGTCAAGGTCTTCGACGGCAACGGAGCAGAGCGGGCCCTCACACTGACGTTCAGCCGTACCAACACCGGCTGGAGCGTCGCGGGTGCGGACGCAAACGGCGCCACGGGCTCGGGTGCGCTGACCTTCACCAACGGCGCCCTGACCTCCGGCGGTTCATTGAACGTTGGCGGAATCAACGTGAACCTGGGCGCCGTCACTGGGTTTGCCCAGATGAGCACCCTCACTGTGACGGGACAAAACGGTGCCGAAGCCGGAAAGCTCGAGTCCTTCACCTTGGCTGCTGACGGTTCGCTCGTGGGCGCGTTCAGCAATGGCAGCACCCAGGTCCTGGCCCGCGTTGCGCTGGCGCGGTTCACCAACACCGAAGGCCTGGAGAAGGCTGGCGGTTCGGCGTACATCGCCACGGCCAACTCCGGCGCAGCCCAGCTGGGCGTCCCCGGCGACGCGGGACTTGGTTCCCTGAGCTCGGGGTCCTTGGAAATGTCCAACGTTGACCTGTCCCAGGAGTTCACCAACCTGATCGTGGCCCAGCGCGGATTCCAGGCGAACGCCCGCATCATCACTACCTCGGACGAGGTCCTGCAGGAATTGAGCAACCTGAAGCGCTAGTCTCCGGTGGCCTTCGCCGGCCGGTTGTCAGGCCGGCGAAGACCCGGGGGAGCAGGAAAGTTTTCACGGTCCTCCCACAGGTAGGCAAGGCGCAGACCCTTCCTGGCACGGACCAGGAGCGAGGCCACACCGTTGGCGCCTACATTGACGTACGCTGCGGCTTCGGCATGCGCCATGCCTTGGATGTCCACGCAGCGAAGGACGGTCTGCCAACGCGGCGGAAGCGATTCGAAGGCCCGCGTCATAGTGGAGGGTTCAAGGTCCGGCAGTTGCCCGATGCCTGCCGGTTCCAAGGCGCGGTCGTGGGCAAGGCGTGCCAGACGCCGTGCCCGGGTGTTGCGCCGGTGGGCCATGCGCCGGGTCACTGTCAGCAGATAGGACCTGAAATGTTGGTCGGGCCCTTTTCCCGCGCACAGGCTGGCAAGTATGGACAGGAAGGCCTCCGCTGCGATGTCCTCGGCATCGCTGGCATTGTCCGATTCCCGGCGGGCCATGTATTCGGCCGCCCTCTTGTGCCGCCGGAACAGTTCCTCGAATGCTTCCGGCCTTCCGTCACGGACAAGCATTATCAGTTCCTGGTCGCTGCGGGTGCCGACGTCAGCGGCAGCCGCCGTCAGCTGGTTCCCCATTGTGCTCCTTTCAAAGTGGCTTAGGCGGGGCCAAACCTAGGCGGCGCATGATTGAATTCACGGAAAACGCAGGAAATCGAGTTAAGCCGGCCGCGCATGCAGGATTTTGAGTTTGAGGAGCGTGATCTGCGGCTGTTGCACGCCCTCCAGGTACGGCCGCGGGCTCCGTGGACGGCCTTGGCTCCGGTGGTCGGCGCAGATGCTGTCACCTTGGCGCGCAGATGGAATGTCCTCCAGGAAACCGGCTTGGCGTGGACGACGTCGTACCGTGGTGCCGGAGCGCGCTTTGTCGGGGCAATCGTCGAGATCCAGTGTGTGCCGTCAAGCACCGCCGCTGTGGTGGTGGATCTGGCGCGGGATCGGCAGGTGGTCTCAATAGACCAGACGGCGGGAGACCGGGACCTGGTGGTTACGGTTCTCTGCGGGACCGACGACGAGCTGTCGCGTTTCCTGGTGGATCGGATTCCGATGGTGCCGGGGATCACCAGCACCCGTACCCATCGCGTGATCAACCTGGTAGCCGACGCGCAAAGGTGGCGGCTGAGGTCCTTGGGGGTTGAGGAGGTGTCGGCCTTGGAGAGGGCCGTCCCGGCACCGTTCCCCACCAAATCGAGCCTGCCGGAGAAGGCGGAGGAGGATCTGGTCCGGTTTCTCCTGATGGACGGACGGACCTCGGTGGCTGATCTTGCCCACTTGCTCCAGGTAAGTCCGTCCCGGGCAAAGAGCGCCCTCTTGCACGTCCTTGGTTCCAGGAAGGTGGTGGTGCGGCTCGAGATCGCCCGGACCTTCTCGCCGTGGCCGGTCAGTGTTTGGTATTTCATGCGTGCGCCGGCGTCGAAGGTCGAGGTTGTCGCCGCCAGCCTGGCCCGATTGGATGAGGCACGGCTCGTGGTCACCACGGGAAGCACGTACTCACTGGTGCTCGCGGTGTGGCTTCGCCGCGTTGAGGACATGGCGCTGCTTGAACGGCAGCTGAACCAGCGGTTCCCTTTTGTCGAAATCGTGGACCGTTCCATTGTGCTGCGCAGTCCCAAACACGTGGGCAAGCGCCTGGATCCGGACGGACGCAGGATCGTCTAGTCGGCACCCGCCGTCGCAGGTTTCCCCATGGGCCCCTAACGCCGCGCAGCTTTCGGCCGACAGTAGGGACTACAGCCGCCCCAAGCCAAAGCAGAACAGCACATGATCATCGTCACCCGCCTCAACGGCACACGTTTTGCCGTGAACCCGGACATCCTGGAACGGATCCATGAGAGTCCGGATACCCATTTGGTGACCCTCGACGGCGCCGCCTATGTGGTTCGTGAATCGCTGGTGGAAGTGGTGGAACTGATTGCGGAGTACAGGGCAAGCGTGCTGCGGCGGGCCCAGGACCTCCCGCGGGTCTCCGGGTACCCGCTAAGCCTGGTGCCCCCGGCGGAAGAAGAACCGCACAATCCCGACCCCAGAAACGGAAGGTAGCCCCGTGACAATCATCGGCCTGCTGCTCGCCTTTGCCTCCGTGGTGGTCATGGTCACCCTGGAACACGCCAACCTGATGTCCCTGCTCCTGCCGGCGCCCATGGTGCTGGTGTTCGGGGCCACCATCGCCGTGGGGTTGGCCGGCAATACGCTTCCGGACGTCATCCAGTCCTTCAAACAGGTCCCGAAGGTCTTCATGGGCAAGCCCGCCAAGGCCAGTGCGAGCATCGATGAGCTGGTGCGTTTGGCGGAGAAGGCCCGCAGCGAGGGTTTGCTGTCCTTGGAAGAGGAAGCCAACAACGCCAAGGATCCGTTCCTTGCACGTTCGCTGCAGAACATCGCCGACGGCACGGACGCCGAGGAACTCCGCCTCCTCATGGAGGACGAGATCGATACCCGCATGCGCGCGGACCACGTCGCGTCCAAGTTCTTCGCTGCCCTGGGCGGTTACGCGCCCACCATCGGCATCATTGGTACCGTGGTCTCCCTGACCCATGTGCTGGAGAACCTGTCTTCCCCGGACCACCTGGGGCCGATGATCGCTGCGGCCTTTGTTGCCACTTTGTGGGGCCTGCTGTCCGCGAACTTCATTTGGCTCCCGATCAGCTCCAAGCTCAAGCGACTGTCTGAGCTGGAGGTGGAGCGGATGAACCTCCTCATGGAAGGCCTGCTCGCGGTGCAGAGCGGTACCCAGCCGCTGCTTTTGGCTGAGCGCTTGCGCGCGATGGTCCCGGCCGACCCCAAGTCCAAGGGGAACAAGAAAGCGGACGACGGCGGCAAGACCGGCAAGCTCACAGCGTCCAGGGCAGCATGAGGTCGCGCAGGAAACGCGGGGCCAAGCTCGAAGAGCACCACGTCGATGAGCGTTGGATGGCCTCCTACATGGACATGGTCACGGTGCTCATGTGCATGTTCATCGTGCTTTTCGCTATGTCTTCGGTGGACCAGATCAAGTTCGAGAAGCTGCGCAATTCCCTGGCCACGGGCTTCGGCACCGAGATCAGCCAGAAAGTGGACACCGCCAGCGGTGTCGTGGTCCCGGGCGACCTGACCACAGCCAAAGGGGAAGGCTTTTCTCCACTGGATCTGGCGACGCAGGAAGTCAACAAGCTGACTGCCCTGCAGGGTGCCATGCAGACCAAGCTCCAGTCGATGGGCTTGGACAAGAACGTGGAGTTCGTTGTGGGGGAGCGCGGCCTGACGGTGAAACTCGTTGGTTCGCAGACTTTTTTCCAGCCTGACATGCCTGATTTGACGCCCAAGGCCGTGGAGATCCTCAAGGCCATCGCTCCCACGGTGGTTGGTTCAGGCCTGGAAGTGATGATCGAGGGCCACGCAGCCAAGGGCTACACCGCCTACGCGTCAACGTGGGAACTTTCCGCGGCAAGATCGGTGAACGTCCTGCGCTTCTTCGTGGACCAATCCGGAATGCCGGCGGCCAAGATCGGGGCGGTTGCGTTCGGCTCTGCCAGGCAAGTCACGGACGACTCCACAGAAGAACTGATGGAGTTGAACCGCCGGGTGGACGTGGTCCTGGTTTCGGACCGACCGGAGGACATCCGTGCGCTCATTCCGCAAGCCGTAGAGCAGCAGACCCACGATTCGGCGGCTGCTGCGAAGGCGGCAAAGTAGTCTGCGCAGAAAACCGCGTGATAAATAGCCTTACGCCCGCAACTTAGAGGCCGATAGTGCCGTCCGTGGGAGAACAGGAAGATCGCGCGGCGGCACGGCAACGCACCGTGGACGTCTACGATTTCCGCAGGCCCACCACCCTGCCACGCCAGCACAGCCGTGTCCTGGAAGTGGCTTTCGAGACGTTCGCCCGCCAGTGGGGCACCCAACTCACGGCCAAGGTCCGGCTGAAATCCACCGCCACCCTTGAGCAGTTGAGCATGCAGAGCTACGACGAGTACTCCGCTTCCTTGCCGTCGGTGACTTCCATGGTGCTGTGCCGGGTGGAGGACAGCGAGTCCAGGCTCGTTATCCAGTTTCCCGCCACCGCCGCCCTGGCGTGGCTCAGCCGGATGCTGGGCGGGTCCGCGGACACGGTGGCCCCCGAACGCAAGTTCACGCAGATCGAGCATGCCCTGATCAGCCGCATGGTTGAGGAAGTCCTCGAGGACCTGAAGTACTCCCTCGGCAACCTCCTCACCCAGTCCGTAACCATGGACGGCATCCAGTACAACTCCCAGTTCGCCCAGGCCGCCGCACCGTCCGAACTCATGATCGTGGCCACTTTCAGCGTGAACGTGGGCGAGACCCAATGCGCTTCCACGTTGGCCATTCCCGCGGATGTGCTCCTGTCCAGGCTCGGCGACGTGAATCCCACCGTCCACAGCGTTGACAATGAGGCGCTCGTCCGGACGCAGCTCGCCCAGGTTCCGGTCGACGTCGCTATCCAGCTGACCCCCGCGCAGGTGACTCCCGCGCAGATCCTTGCACTCGCCGTCGGCGATGTCCTGCCGCTGCCGCACCTGGAAAACCGTCCGTTCGACGTCACCATCAACGGCACCCGCCTGGCCACAGCGGCCGCCGCCCGGCACGGTTCGCGCGCCGCTGCCGTCATTGTCACAACCGAGGAGCACCAGAGATGAGCATCACCTTGACCCTGCAGGAAGCGGCAGCCGAGCGCCTGGCGCAGCACCTGCCCGCGTCGGCGATGCTGACCGTGGCCGGCATCGTCCCGGCCGAGGTTGCCGCGCCCTATGCCTCTCCGGCGGTGACGGCCACTTTCGTGGGCGCGTCGACGGCGGATTTCGCCCTGCTGCTGGTGGACACCTCGTTCCTCGCCGCTGCTGGAGGCGCAGTCGCCGGGGCGCAGTTCTCCGCCGGTGACGTCCTGCGTCCTGCCCTGGAGCAAGCCGCATCAGCGTTCGATGCCGGCGTGCTGGGTGAATTGCGCGAGGAGGACGCCGCCGGGCTGCTTCAGGACCCGGCCACGGTTGTATTTGAGCTTAACGACGGCGCTGCTCCGTTCGGGTGGTTCGCCGTCCGCGTGCGGGATAACGACGCCGGTCCCTCCCGCGGCGCTCAGGACGCTGACATGGCCGCGCGCCTAGGCCTCATCAGCAACGTTGAGATGGCGTTGACGGTGGAGATCGGACGCACCCGGATGTCGGTGCGCGATGCCTTGGCGCTGGAACCGGGCAAGGTGATCGAACTTGACCGCTCTGCCGGCGCGCCGGCAGACGTCTTGCTCAACGGACGCCTGATTGCCCATGGCGAGGTTGTGGTGGTGGATCAGGACTACGCCGTCCGGATCACCCGCATCCTGGACGGGGCAGAGGGCACGTTGTAAATGGATTCCTTCATCCTCGGGCTGCGCGTGGTGGTGGCCCTCGGTGCCGTGCTGGGCGTGATCTGGCTCCTCCAGCGCCGCCTCGGCAAGGGCAAGGGCCGGCGTCGTGCGGATTCCACGCTGAGTGTGGTGAGCCGGCAAGCCGTGGGCCAAAAGGCTTCGGTTGTGGTGGTGGACGCCGGTGACAAGCGCTTCCTTCTTGGAGTGACTGAGCATAACGTCACCGTCCTCCACACGAGCGACGCCCCCGTGGTCCCTGCGGAAATCGTTGAACCCCTCCAGCCGCAGATGGTCGAGGAACAAAGCTTCGCGCAGTTGTTCCGCCAGGCTTCCGGGGAATCCGTGCCCCGGAATGAGCTGGTCACGGGCCAGATTCCCGTGGTCCGTCGCCGGGCCGAGCTGCATCGTCGGACACCGGCGCAGGCACATCCGCTCCACGGCTCCATACTCTCCGCTTCCACTTGGCGCCAGGCGTCCGATGCCTTCAGGGGACGCCGCAATTGATCCGTTCCGCTGGTCCCGGCTCGCCGGGACTGCCCTCCTTCACGTCCCGGGCTTCCCGGGCGTGGCTTGCGATGCTGTGGGTCCTCCTGATCACGGCTGTTTTGCTGTGGCTGGGCACGGCGGTGGCGCACGCAGCACCGATCGACCCCACCGCGCCCACGCCGCCCACCCCTCCGGCTGCTCCGGAATCCGGCGGCAATGTCAGCATCAACATCAATGGCCTGGACGGGGCTCCGTCGTCGGCCGTGGTGACGCTTATCGGGATCACGCTGTTGTCCGTGGCTCCGGCGCTGTTGCTGATGATGACGTCCTTCACCAAGATCTTCGTGGTGCTGGCCATGACCCGGAATGCGCTGTCCCTCCCTGCCATTCCGCCCAACCAGGTCCTCGCAGGGCTGGCCCTGTTCCTGTCCCTCTTCGTCATGTGGCCCGTTGTTTCGGATATCAACACAGTGGCCGTGCAGCCGTACCTGAACGGTGGCGTGGACTTCAACGGAGCCATGTCCGCCGGGTGGACGCCGCTGCAGCACTTCATGCTGGCTCATACACGCGAAGAGGACATCGCGCTGATGACGCGGGCTGCCAACATGCAGAACCCGGCCAACCCTGAAGCCGTACCGCTGCAGACCCTTGTTCCGGCGTTCATGATCTCGGAACTGAGGGCCGCGTTCATCATCGGTTTCGTCATCTTCATTCCGTTCCTGGTGATCGACCTCGTGGTCTCCGCGGCCCTGATGTCCATGGGCATGATGATGCTTCCGCCGGTGATGATTTCGCTGCCGTTCAAGATTCTCCTGTTCGTCCTGGTTGACGGCTGGGGATTGGTGATCACGTCGCTGATCCAGAGCTATTCGAGCGGCTGATGGATACCAACGCAGTCCTGGACATTTGCCTCCAGGCCATGATTGTCGCCGCCAAGCTGGCCGCTCCCACGTTGGTCACCGCCTTGGTGGTGGGCTTGGCGATTTCACTCCTGCAGTCCATTACGCAGTTGCAGGAAGCCACGCTGTCCTTCGTCCCGAAAGCCGTGGCCGTAGCCATTGCCCTGGTGGTGTGCGGCCACTGGATGATCTCCGAGATGGTCACCTTCACCAACGAGCTCTTCGCCCGTATTCCCGGTCTGATCGGTGGCGCGTGAGGTGGACATCCCCATCAGCCAGTCGTGGATCCAGGTCCTCCTGCTGGCTTCGGTCCGCATGACGGCCTTCCTGGTGGTGGCTCCCCCTTTCGCGCACCACGCCATCCCTGCCCGGATCAAGGCCATGCTCGGCATCGGCCTTGGCTTGGCCGTCTCCCAGCGCCTGTCCGCCGACGCCGTTCCCAGGGACACGGCGGGCTTCATCACGGCAATTGTCCTGGAGCTGGTCACGGGCCTGGTCCTCGGCTTCCTGGTGATGGCTGTGTTTGCCGCTATCCAGTCGGCTGGAAGCCTGATAGACCTCTTCAGCGGGTTCCAAATGGCGCAGGCGTTCGATCCCCAGATGATGGTCAACGGCGCCCAGTTCACCCGCTTGCTGCAGATGGCCGCCCTTGCCCTGCTCTTCGCCTCCGACGGCTATCAACTGGTGATCGGTGGCCTGACGGGCAGTTTCAACGCCTTGCCTCTGGCCGGTGGCATCGACCTCAGCAAGCCTGTTGACGCGGTGGTGGGCGCGATTACCGGCATGTTCATCTCCGCGGTCCAGATCGCCGGTCCGTTGCTGGTTGTCCTGGTGCTGGCCGACGTCGGACTCGGTCTCCTCACGCGCGTGGCCCCGGCACTGAATGCTTTCTCGCTCGGGTTCCCGCTCAAGATCTTCATCACGCTGGCCCTGGCAGGCTTCCTCTTCCTGGCGCTGCCACGGCTCGTGGCGTCCCTTGCGGAGTTGGCTGCCCGGACTGTTTTGGGGGTGGGGTAGGTGTCGGACTCGCAGGAGAAAACCGAACAAGCCACGGACAAACGCATGCGCGAGGTCCGTCAGAAGGGGCAGCTTTCGAGGTCCCAGGACCTCATGGCGTGGCTTGCCGTGGGCGGGGCCGCGGCGATGCTTCCGGCCACCATCGACCACGGGTCCAACGCCGCCGTGGACCAGCTGTTCACAGTCAAGGCCGTCATCGCGGATCCGGATCCTGCCAAGGCCATGGCGGCACTGGAGGCGGGGCTGGGTTCCCTCGCCGGGATCCTCGGCCCGCTTTTCCTGGTGGTCACCGTAGTGGTCCTGGCCGGGTCCGCGTTGCAGGGCGGCATCCGCTTCAAGAGGTTCCGTGCCGAGTTTGGGCATTTCAACCTGCTCGCGGGCTTCAAACGGATGTTTGGTGCCCAGGCGCTTTGGGGCGGCGTCAAGGCACTGCTGAAGACCGCCGTCGTAGGCCTTGTCTTGTACACGGTCATCCAGGGCCTCATGCCCGTGCTGTTGACGGCCGGTGGACTGCCGGTAGCAGGGGTCCTGGCCGCGGCGGCGGGCGGGATAGGGGCGCTCATCCAGTTCGCCGTCGCGGCCGGGCTGGTGCTGGCAGCCGCGGATATCTTCGTGGTCATGCGGCGCAACCGGAAGAAGACCCGGATGTCCAAGAAGGAAGTCCAGGACGAGAACAAGAACACCGACGGCGATCCGCTGGTCAAGTCCCAGCGGCGTTCGCGCCAGCTGAGCATGAGCCGGAACCGGATGATCGCCTCGATCGCGGACGCCGACGTGGTCCTGGTCAACCCGACGCACGTTGCAGTGGCGTTGAAGTACGACGCCGGCAAATCGGCACCCCGCGTGGTGGCGAAGGGCGCGGGGGTCATTGCGTCGCGGATCAGGGAAGAAGCCGAGACCAAGGGCGTGCCCATGGTGCAGGACATCCCCCTGGCCCGGGCGTTGCATTCCGCGTGCGAGCTGGGGCAGGAGATTCCCGTGGAGCTTTACCGTTCGGTTGCCGCCGTCCTGGCCTTCGTGATGTCGCTTAAGACCCGAGGAACAGCACGGGGAATCCATCGTATGAAGGAAGGTCTGCTGGCATGAACAACAACAAGTTCGCCCGGCTGTCGGTGCCGGTAGGCATCGTGGGAATCGTGCTGCTCCTGGTGGTACCGCTGCCGGCGCCGCTGCTGGACTTCCTGATCGTGTGCAACATCCTGTTGGCCTTGCTGATCCTGCTCACCAGCATGTTCGTGAAGAAGCCCTTGGATTTCTCGGTGTTCCCTTCGCTGTTGCTGGTGGCAACGTTGTTCAGACTGGGGCTGAACGTGGCTTCCACGCGGCTGGTGCTGGGACAGGGTTTCGCCGGCCAGGTCATTGAGGCTTTCGGCAAGGTCACAGTGGGCGGCTCCCTGATCATCGGTGCAGTGGTGTTCCTGATCCTGGTGGTCATCCAGTTCGTGGTGGTCACCAAGGGCGCCGAGCGTGTTGCCGAGGTGGGCGCCCGCTTCACGCTCGATGCCATGCCCGGCAAGCAGATGGCCATCGACGCCGACCTCAACGCCGGACTCATCACGGACACGGAAGCCCGTAAGCGCCGGGCCGAGGTTTCCGCCGAGGCCGACTTTTACGGGGCCATGGACGGCGCCTCCAAGTTCGTCAAGGGTGATGCCATCGCGGGCATCATCATTATCATCATCAACTTTGTGGGCGGCATCGCGATCGGCGTGCTGCAGCGCGGCCAGGATGCCATCGACGCCTTGAACACCTACGGGCTCCTGACCATGGGTGATGGCCTGGTCACGCAGATTCCGGCCCTTCTCATGGCCGTTTCCACAGGCATGATCGTCACCCGGTCCAACGCCGAGGAGGACATGGGCCGCACGGCGTCGTCGCAGCTCATGCAGTCACCCAACGCGCTGCTGATCGCGGGCCTGGCGGCGGCATGCATGGCCATCATTCCGGGCATGCCCATTCTGCCGTTCCTCCTGGTGGCCGCTTTATTGGTCTTCGCTTCACGCAGGGTGGCCGCCCGGCAGAAGGCTGCAGCCGCGGCTGAGGCGGCAGGCAACGCCGCTGTCGCGGCCGAGGAAGATCCCAACGAACGGCTCCTGGAAGACATGCGCGTCCACCCCGTGGAGATCCTGCTGGCTCCCGACCTCGTGGACATTGTTTCCGGGGCCTCGGACGACCTCCTGGCCCGGGTGAGATCGCTGCGGCACAAGATCGCCATGGAGTTGGGACTCGTGGTTCCGCCCGTCAGGACCCGCGACGCCATGGACCTGCCGCCTTCCACCTACGCCATACGCATTGCCGGCGTCGAGGCCGGAAGGGGAGTGGCGCCGTCGGGCAAGCTCTTGGCACTCGGCGAGTTCCTGGACGCCCTGCCCGGAACTTCAACCGTGGAACCGGTCTTTGGCCTGAACGGCAAATGGGTCCCGACGGAAATGCGGCACAGCGCCGAGATGACGGGTGCAACCGTCATTGATCGCGTCTCCGTGCTGGTCACCCATCTTTCCTCCATCATCAGTGCCAACGCCGCGCGGCTCCTCACCAGGGAAGACGTCCGCGTGCTCACCGAAGGTGTCCGCAAGCAGAGCCCCTCCGCCGTTGAGGAACTCACTCCCGGGCTGCTCACCCTGGCAGAGATCCAACGCGTCCTGGAAGGACTCTTGGAGGAACAGGTCCCCATCAACGATCTTCCCCGTATCTACGAAGCCCTTGCCTTGCGGGCCAAGGTATCCACGGATCCTGAAGCGCTCATCGAATCCGCCCGGAACGCCCTGGGGCCCGTCCTCGCCAACAAGTATTTGGACGGGTCAGTACTTCCCGTAGTGATGATCGATCCGTTGCTGGAACAGTCGATGCTCGAAGACATGCGGCCGGCCGAGGGTGGCACGCAGATCGTGATGGGCCAAGCCAAGCTGGACGACGTGCTGAATTCCCTCAAGTCGGCAGTGGACGGTGCCGCAGCCACCGGACGGCAAGCCGTCCTGGTCTGTGCGCCCGCGCTGCGCCCGGCGATCCGTCGCCTTGTGGCCGCGCCCGACGGCGGTGTCCCGGTCCTTTCGTACCGGGAAGTGACGTCGGCGAACATCAGGATCGAAACAGTGGGGGTGGTCCGCTATGCAGAAGCGCTACAAGCTTAGGGGTGTTTCCCTTGATGCCATCCGGGAGAAGGCCCTGCAGCAATACGGTCCCGGTGCGCGGATCGTCGCGGCGGAGAAGGTCACCAACCCGGGGATCGTTGGCATGTTTGCCGCAGCCCGGTTCGAGGCCACCGTGGAAGTGGGAGCAGTTCCCGTGAATGCCCCCGAGCCGGCCGCCGTGGCTGCACCGCCAGGGCCGGCGGACGCCCACGAATTGCATGGACCGGCCATCGCAGCGCTCCTGGAACGTGCCGACGCTGCCGAACTCGAACTCCACAAACCGGAGCCCGTCTCCACGGCATCACCGGACTTCGCAGGACTGCTGGAACAGCTTGGCAAGGAACTCGAAGCCGGTCCGGCGGTTGCGCCCGTGCTGGTTTCCACGGCGCCCGCTGCCGTGCCGCAAGGCGCCGTGGTGACACCGCCGCCGTCGGACGCTCCTTCAGCCAAGGTGCCGCAGCCCCTGGCAGGCGACGGCAACCTCATCCTGCTCCTTGGACTCGGCGACGACGCCCTTGGCCCCGCCTTGGAAATGTCCATCGCCGCCGGCGGCTCGGACGTCCGTACCGCGGGGCAGCTCAGCGCTTTCGGCCACCTCCACGTCCAGGGGCGCCAAAGCGCGACGGCGGCGCGAGCCCAGGCGGTGCTCACGGGCCAGAGCGTCCTGGTGGCGTTCGGCTTGGGAAAGGCGCACGACGTACCCATGCAGGCTGCCACCATTGCGAGCCTCTCCGCCGACCAGCTCTGGGTGGTGGTGGATGCCCGACGCAAGGCCGAGGACACCAGGGCGTGGGTCGCGGCGCTTCAACAGCTGCTGCGGAATGACAATGCTGCCGTCTCGGCCCTCGCCGTCATTGGTGCCTCGGAGACCGCGACCCCGGAAACAGTCGATGGTCTGGGCATTCCCGTGGGCTGGGTTGACGGCAAGGCCGCAAGCAAGCCGGTCCTCGGAAAGGTACATTGAATCCATGCTGGTACTGACGCGTAAGCCGGGCGAGAAGATCATGATTGGTGACGACATTGTCATCACCGTCATGGAAGGCCGTGGCGACGGCGTACGGATCGGAATCGAAGCACCCCGTGGTGTGTCCATCCAGCGCAGCGAAGTGGTGGAGGCAATCGCCGCCGCCAACCTTGCCGCGACCCAAGCGGGCCCCGACGCCGAGGAGCTCCTTGCCGGCCTCCGCCCGCCAACCCCCGCCAAGGACTGATCCTCTCTCACGTCCCGCCGGGTTTGGGCGGTTCCTCTCTCACGTCCCGCTGGGTTTGGGCGGTTCCTCTCTCACGTCCCGCCACGAGATCCCGAGGAATTCCCGCAATAACGGAAGCGAGGCCTCGCGCACAGCGGTCAATGCCCGTTGGATGTTCGCTTGGATCGCCAGCAATTCCAACTCGTCGCCATCGGAGCCGGCTTTATCCGGGCCCGTTTCCAAGGCGGAAATGTTCGCGGCAACGGCAGTATCGATGTTTTCCACCAACAAAACCATGGCCCGTCGGTGTTCATCCAAAAGCCCCGCCCAGATGCCCTCCGGTGCAATTTCCACCAAGGCAGGCAGGGTGGAGCGATCCGGGGCCTGCCACTCTGTGGCCAAAGACGTGGCTTCCACGCCTCGGGCAAGCGATTCAAAGCGAAGATTTTCGATGACTTTTTCGAGCTCGGACGCGGTGAAGTTGAGCCGGTGCCAGTGACCGGCCCGGAGGTGCAGAAGCTGTGTTTCGAGGAGGAACAGCAGGAAATCGAGCTGCCTTCGCCCGCGCCACAGAGTCGCTGATAGCTCGTCCGCCCCCACGGTTCCCCAATCCGTTGTTGCCTTGCGAAAATGACGTTTTTGCAGGCGTTTGAGTTTCTTGTGTCGAGCGTACACGCAGAGTCGTTTTCAGGTGATATGTTCACTGAACACGTACCTGAACGAAGTCCCACAACGTCGCTGTGATTGGTCTCTACGCGCCGTCCGGAATTTGCGGATCAAGGGCATGGCAACTCAATATTCCGGTCTCATGGGGGGACTTACTTTTGAATCGCGAACAGCGCAACGAGCTGGTGTTGCAGCACCTTCCGCTCGTTGGTTACTTGGTCTCTGACCTTTGTGCGCGCGCATCTCATTTGTCGCGCGATGATTTTGCATCTGTTGGCTCCCTGGCGCTCATTACTTCCGCCGATTCCTTTGATCCGGATCTTGGCGTCCCGTTCGGGGCTTTCGCACGCCGGCGGATCATTGGTGCTTTCGCTGACGAAATGCGTGCGGGAGATTGGGCTACCCGGTCCGCGAGGAAGCGGATCAAGGAAACCATGGCCATCCAGGAAACCCTCACCGGCGTGTTGGGCCGCAGCCCGAGCATTGCCGAAATGGCCTCGGCGCTGGGTGTTGAGCGCAGCCATGTTGAGGCGGCCCTGGCTGACGCGGCACGAACGTTGACTTCGCTGGATGAGGTGGTGGTGGACACGGTGGCTTCCGTCGCCCCGTCCCCGGAGAATTCGGTACTGGCCGATGAACGGATCAAGTACCTGCGTGCCGCCGTCGACGCTTTGCCGGAGAAGATGCGTTTTGTCATCCAGGAGATCTACCTGGCAGGCAGGTCGGTCAAGGAACTCGCGGAAGAGCTGGGTTCCACGCACGCAGCCGTATCGCAGCAGCGCGCCGAAGGCATCCGGCTGATGCGCGACGGACTCGCCGCCCATTACGCGGACAACCCCGAACAGGCTTTTGAACCGGAATCGCGCATTACCGCCCGACGCCGGAACGACTACCTTTCCGCCTTGGCCACGGCCACCACCGGCGGAATCACCAGGAGCCTGGGCCTCGGGTCTACGCTCAACCAAGCCGTCTAGCAGCAGGCAGCAGGAAGCCCGGGCCACTCAGGTGACCCGGGCTTCGCCATGCGGTCAGTTACTTACTGCGCCTTGGGCACCCGGCGGAGTACGACGGCGGCAAGCACCGCCGCTCCGGCCATCAGTACCAGCCCGATCGCCGCCGTGATGTGGACTCCTGATTCGAAGGCCACCCGTGCAGCGGAGGTCAGTGCTTCGGCCAAGGGGGCCGGGAGGTTGGCGGCAGCGTCCACGGCCCCGGCCAGAGTCTCTCCCGACTTCCCGGCGGCCGCCGAGGAGACGCCGTCGGGGATCGTGAGGTTGTGCTGGTAGGACGCCGTGAGGATCGATCCGAGCACTGCCGTACCCAGGAGAGAGCCCAGCTCGTAGCCGGTTTCCGAGATGGCCGAAGCAGCGCCGGACTTGTCCGCCGGTACCGACCCGAGGATGAGGTCGTTGGAGATGGTCTCCGCAGCCCCCACCCCCACGGCAAGAACTGTCAGCGCGGACAGCAGGAACATCGGGCTGCTGCCGTGGTCGCCCACCACAACCACCAGGTAGCCGACGGCGTTGAGCACCAGTCCACCGGCTACAACAAAGCCGGGGCGGATCCGCTTGACCAGCGGCACCACAACGAGTCCCGCGACGATCGTCGCCGTCAGTGCCGGAATCATGGCGATCCCTGCCTCCATCGGAGACTGCCCTTCGATAAGTTGCAGGTGCTGGGCGAAGAAGTAGATGAAGCCCGTCATGGAGAACAAGGAGAGTACGTTGGCCACGATCGCGGTGCTGAACACCTTGTTGCTGAACAACGCGACATCCAGCATGGGGCTCGCCAGCTGCCGCTGCCGCCGGACAAAGAGGACCCCCATGACGGCGCCGAAAAGCATGAAGGCAGCCGCGGATGCGCCGAAGCCGTGCACGGCAAATTCCTTGATGCCGTAGACGAACGGAGCCATGGCGAGGACTGAGAGGGCGATGCTTGGTACATCCACGCGACCCGGGTTGGCGTCCTTGGACTCCGGAATGAGCACCTTGCCGAAAGCCAGCAGGGGCAAAAGCAGGAATGTCGCCACCAGGAAGACGGCGCCCCACCAGAAGTGCTCCACGAGCCAGCCGCCAAAAATGGGACCGAGTGCGGCACCGCCGGAGAAGCCCGCAGCCCAAACTGCGATCGCGAGGCGGCGCCGGTTGGGATCAGCAAAGATATTGCGGATCAGGGACAGCGTAGAGGGCATCAGCATCGCACCGAAGACGCCAAGCGAGGCGCGTCCGGCAATCAGCCATTCCGCCGACGGCGCGAACGCCGTAGCAGCCGAAACCGCTGCGAAGCCTGTGCTGCCGATCAGGAGCAACCGCCGTCGTCCGATCCTGTCACCGAGGTTGCCCATGGAAACCAGCAGCGCGGCCAGAACCAAGGGATAGGCATCGACGATCCACAGGAGTTGGATGCCGCCCACTTCCAGGGAACGGGCGATCTCGGGCAGGGCGAAGGTGAGCGCGGTGTTGTCGACGGCCACGAGGAGCACCGGGAACATCAGCAGTGCCAGGGCCGTCCAATCGCGCCACGGTGCTGCCTGCCCCTTAACGGGGTTGACGGAACGGGGTGCTTGGGTCGAGGACGGCGAGAACATGGTCGTTACTGTACCGTCTAGACGGTATAGTTTCAAATAGAACCAAGCCAAGCTTTACGGAATGATGGATGCATGCCGCGAAAACCAGTTGCCAGGGATGCTGTCCTGGACGCCTTTGAATCGCTCCTTATCGAAGTGGGGGAGCGTGCTGCCACGCTCGATGCCGTCGCCAAGCGTGCGGGGGTCTCCAAGGGCGGGCTGCTCTACCACTTCCCCAACAAGGAAGCGCTGATCAGTGCCTTGCTGGAGCGTCTCGATGAACTGGCGGAGCAGGACATAGAGCTGATGAAGGCGGCGCCCGACGGTTCCGCCGCCTACTTCATCCGCACGTCGCTGTGGGGTGGAACGCCCATGGACCGCGCCTTCGTGGCGGCGACCCGTCTGGCCGAAGTTGCGCACCAGGAGACCCGGCAACGCTTCACGGCCATCCAGCAACGTTGGCAGGACGTCCTTGCCGAGGACGTTGGCCCGGAAGTGGCCAAAGCCGTCAGCTACATGGGCGACGGGCTCTATTTCAACGCCATGTTTGAAGGCGGGCAGGACGCCGGCAACGCCAGTCGCGAGGCCGACGTCGAGGTTCTTTTGAAAGTCCTGGCCCGCCTGCGGAAGTAGCGCATCCCCCATTTGCCGCTGCGCCGCGGGCGTAGGACAATTAACAACTGTGGTGCGCCTTAGCTGCGGGCCGCAAAAATTGCATAAAAGCCTTTGATCTGCGGCGGGAGAGTCCTGCAGTACGTGATGCAGGCGCCGTAGGAGCAAATCCTCCCCAGGAATCTCTCAGGCCCACGCACCGCCGCGGTTAGGCAACTCTGGAAAGCAGCAGGCACTCCGTGTGAACGGATGCTGTGCTCACCGACGGTGCAAGCGGGTCGTGTGCGGACACCCCCGCGGAAACTCTCAGGTCCAATACAGAGCGGGGAGGAACCCGAGCCACTGCGGCGTACCCAAACGCCGCCCAAGTAATGGAGTTCCTTCGTGACGGTTAGTTCAGCCTCCACCGCCTTCGTCGACCGGCATATCGGTGCCCGCCGCCAGGCCGACATTGACACCATGCTCAAGTCCGTCGGTTACGACTCCGTGGATTCCCTCGTGGACACCGCGGTTCCCAACGACATCCGCCAGGACGTTGCCCTGACCCTGCAGAACGCCCTTTCTGAGGTTGAGGTTCTCGCCGAACTGCGCAAACTTACTTCGAAGAACAAGACCGCCGTGCAGATGATCGGCCAGGGTTACTTCGACACCATCACGCCTCCGGTGATCCGCCGGAACATCCTCGAGTCCCCGGCCTGGTACACCGCATACACGCCGTACCAGCCCGAGATTTCGCAGGGCCGCCTTGAAGCACTCCTGAACTTCCAGACCATGGTGCAGGACCTCGTTGGCCTGCCCATCGCCAATGCCTCCCTGCTCGACGAAGCAACTGCAGTGGCTGAGGCGGTGCTGATGATGCGCAGGGCCAACAAGAACAAAGCTGCGCAGGACGGCAAGACCGTTCTCGACGCCGACTGCCTGCCCCAGACCATCGCCATCGTGAAGGGCCGCGCCGAGGCTCTTGGCTTTGAAGTCGAGGTGGCGGATCTCGCCAACGGTCTTCCGGAAGGCGCCATCAACGGCGTCGTCCTCCAGCAGCCCGGCGTTTCCGGCCGCGTCTTCGACCACTCCGCCGTGATCGCTTCGGCTAAAGAGCGGGGTGCCCTGGTCACCGTTGCCGCCGACCTTCTCTCGCTCACGCTCATCACCCCTCCGGGTGAGCAGGGTGCCGATATCGCCGTCGGTTCTGCCCAGCGCCTGGGCGTGCCGCTGTTCTTTGGCGGCCCGCACGCCGCTTATATGGCTGTCCAGAAGGGCCTTGAGCGCTCCATGCCGGGTCGCTTGGTTGGCGTTTCAAAGGACGACGCCGGTGTTCCCGCCTACCGCTTGGCGCTGCAGACCCGTGAGCAGCACATCCGCCGCGAGAAGGCTACGTCCAACATTTGTACGGCGCAGGCGTTGCTTGCCATCGTTGCCTCGATGTACGCCGTTTACCACGGTCCCGAGGGCCTGAAGGCGATCGCCGATACCGCCCACAACCACGCCCGCACCCTGGCCGCCTCCTTGAAGGCTGCCGGCGTCGAGGTTCTTCACGGCTCGTTCTTCGACACGGTGACTGCCCGTGTCCCGGGGCGCGCAGCGGAGTTCGCGGCTGCCGCTGAAGAGCGCGGTATCAACCTGCGCGGCATCGATGCTGACACGGTGGGCATCTCGGTGGATGAAACAACCACAACTGAGGTTGTTGGCAGTGTCCTCGACGTGTTCGGCGCTTCAGTTGTCGAGTCCGTGGAGGGCTTCGCGCTTGAGGCTTCCGTGGAACGGTCCAGCGACTACCTGCAGCACCCGGTGTTCAACACCCACCGCTCCGAAACCCAGCTCCTGCGCTACATCCGCAAGCTCTCGGATCGGGACCTCGCGCTGGACCGGACCATGATCCCGCTGGGTTCGTGCACCATGAAGCTCAACGCCACCGCAGAGATGGAAGCCATCTCCTGGCCCGAGTTCGCCTCCATCCACCCGTTTGCCCCGGATTCCCAGACCGCTGGCTGGCGCGAACTGATCGCCGACCTCGAAGCCCAACTGACCGAGATTACGGGCTACGACCAGGTTTCCATCCAGCCCAACGCCGGTTCCCAGGGTGAGCTGGCCGGCCTCCTCGCAATCCGCGGCTACCATCACTCCCGCGGAGACCAGCAGCGCAACGTCTGCCTGATCCCCGCCTCGGCCCACGGCACCAACGCCGCCTCGGCAGTGCTCGCCGGCATGAAGGTTGTGGTTGTGGCCACGGCTCCCGATGGAACCATCGACCACGCCGACCTGAAGGCCAAGATCGAAGCCAACCGTGACGTTCTCTCGGCCATCATGATCACCTACCCGTCCACCCACGGGGTGTACGACGCAGACGTTCGCGAGGTCTGCGACGCCGTCCACGAGGCCGGCGGCCAGGTCTACATCGACGGTGCCAACCTCAACGCGCTCGTCGGCCTCGCACAGCCCGGCAAGTTCGGCGGCGACGTGTCCCACCTGAACCTGCACAAGACCTTCTGCATCCCGCACGGCGGCGGCGGACCCGGCGTTGGCCCGGTCGCAGCCAAGGCCCACCTGGCACCGTTCATGCCGGGCGATGCCGCTTCCTGGACCGAAGGTAACGATGTCCCGATTTCCGCCTCCCGCTTCGGCTCGGCCGGTGTCCTTCCGATCTCCTGGGCTTACGTGAAGCTCATGGGTGGCCAGGGCCTCACTGAAGCAACCAAGTCCGCGCTGCTCGCTGCCAACTACATCGCAGCGCGCCTCAACGACTACTTCCCGGTGCTCTACACGGGCGAAGCCGGCCTGGTGGCCCACGAATGCATCCTCGATCTCCGCGAGCTCACCGCGAAGACCGGGGTCACTGCCGAGGATGTGGCCAAGCGCCTCATCGACTTCGGCTTCCACGCGCCGACCCTGGCTTTCCCGGTTGCCGGCACACTCATGGTGGAGCCCACGGAGTCCGAGGACCTCGTAGAGATCGACCGCTTCATCGAGGCCATGATCACCATCCGCAAGGAAATCGACCAGGTTGCTGCAGGCGACTTCTCCGTGCAGGATTCCCCGCTTCGCCGCGCACCCCACACGGCAGCCGCCGTCGTGAGCTCCGACTGGGACCGTGCCTACCCGCGCGAGCAGGCCGCCTTCCCTGTCCACCACCTCAAGCAGGACAAGTACTTCCCGCCGGTGGGACGCATCGACGGCGCAGCAGGCGACCGCAACCTGGTGTGCTCGTGCCCTCCGATCGAAGACTTCGAGAACTAAGGGTTTGGGAAAATGACAGGGAAATACACAGCCCTCTACGAAGAGCACAAGAAGCTGGGCGCGTCCTTCACGGACTTCGGTGGCTGGCAGATGCCGCTCAAGTACACCTCCGAGCTCGCCGAACACCACGCCGTTCGCAAGTCCGCTGGCCTGTTCGACCTCTCCCACATGGGTGAAGTCTGGGTCACCGGCCCGCAGGCCGCCGAGTTCCTCGACTATGCGCTGGTGGGCAAGATCTCGGCCATGGCCGAAGGCAAGGCCAAGTATTCGCTGATCTGCCAGGAAGACGGCGGGATTATTGATGACCTGATCGTCTACCGTCGGGGTGCGGAGAAGTTCCTGGTGGTGCCGAACGCCGGCAACGCGGCAGTTGTTGCTGCCGAACTCCTGGTGCGTGCGGCCGGATTCGACGTCGTGGTTGAGGATGCCTCGCCCGAGACCTCGCTCATCGCCGTCCAGGGTCCCCTTGCCGAAGCGATTCTGCTGCGGCTTGTCCCGGCCGAGCAGCACTCGCTGGTCACCGAATTGAAGTACTACGCCGCCGTCGAGGTCACCTTCCTGGTGGCTGGCAGCGGCCAGGAATTGCTCCTGGCACGCACCGGGTACACGGGCGAAGGCGGCTTCGAGATCTTCGTTCCCAACGAATCCGCCGGCGCGCTGTGGCAGGCGATTACCGCCGTCGCCGAAGAGGGCGAGCTGGTCCCGGCTGGCCTGGCCTCGCGCGACTCACTCCGCCTGGAAGCCGGCATGCCCCTGTACGGCAACGAGCTCTCCCGCGAAGGCAATCCCTTCGCTGCCGGGCTCGGGCCTGTTGTGGCGTTGTCCAAGGAAGGCGACTTTGTTGGCAAGGAAGCACTCGCTGCCTTGAAGGCTGAAGGTGCCGGGGTCTCCACTGGACGCAAGCTCGTGGGCCTCAAGGGCCTGGGACGCCGCGCCGGCCGCTCACACTACCCCGTGGTGAAGGACAGAGCTGTCGTTGGCGAAGTGACGTCCGGCCAGCCAAGCCCCACCTTGGGGTACCCGGTGGTCATGGCATACGTGGACGTTGCTTATGCTGAGCCCGGCACCGCCCTGGACGTGGACCTCCGCGGCAAGGCCGAGCCCTTCGAAGTCGTCGCCTTGCCGTTCTACAAGCGGTCCCGCTAAGCAGTTTTTGTCCATACAACGTAAAGGAAACAGAATGCCCAAAGTAGCGCCTGAACTTCAGTACTCCGACGAACACGAGTGGGTTTTGCGTGGGGAGGGGAACTCGGTATCCATCGGTATCTCTGAAGTTGCCACCGACGCACTGGGTGACATCGTGTACGTGGACCTGCCCGAGGTAGGTTCCACCGTGACTGCAGGCGAGACCTGTGGCGAAGTTGAGTCCACCAAGTCGGTCTCCGACCTGTACTCGCCCGTCACTGGTGAGGTCACCGAGATCAACGACGCCGTTGTTTCCGACCCGGCCCTCATCAACAACGACCCCTACGGCGACGGCTGGCTGTTCAAGGTTGCCGCAGAGTCTGACGGTCCGCTGCTCTCGGCGCAGGAATACGCCTCCAAGAACGGCGGAGACCTCGCCTAGCATCAGCCGAATCGTGGCTTCGCTGCTCAACATGCCGTGCGCACGGCATCTACCGCAGCGAAGCCCCGTTTTGGCCAAGTCTGCTCTGGCGTAGCGTGGACTTAATAACTGAATGAACTTGCGACGCCGGGTTGCCGCCTGAGGGGGCCACCCGGCGTCGTGCTTCGGTCGCCTGCCGTCAAGAGCGGGGGAGGCCATCCGGCAGGACCATCTGCCGGACCGTTTTCAAGCTGTAAAAGGGATCCCGGCCATGGCTGTTGGTGTTTTCGATCTGTTTTCCGTGGGCATCGGCCCGTCGAGTTCGCATACGGTTGGTCCGATGCGGGCCGGGGCTGTATTTGCCGGCGAGTTGAGGGACAGCGGCGTCCTGGGCTCGGTGGCGTCGTTGCGTGTGGACCTGTATGGGTCGTTGGCAGCTACAGGGCGCGGTCACGGGACGATGACTGCGACGCTGTTGGGCCTTGAGGGTTACCACCCCGAGCTGATCCTCCCGGAGGAAGTGGAGGAACGCCTGGCCGCGATCGCCGAGACCGGTGTGTTGAACCTCGCCGGTGCTTCCGGCGACGGCGTGGAACTGCCCTATGCGGTGGAGGATATGGTGTTGCATCCGTTGACGGTGTTGCCGCGGCATACGAATGGGATGAAGTTTGCTGTGTCCGATGCTGAGGGGACGGTGCTGATGGAGGCGACGTTTTTCTCGGTGGGTGGTGGGTTCATTGTCCGTGAGGGTGAGGAGAACGCGGCCCGGGCGGAGTTGGAGGAGTCCAAGGCGGAGTTGCCGTTGCCGTTCCGGACGGCGGCGGAGTTGTTGGGCCGGTGCTCGTCGAAGGGCCTGGGCATTTCCGAGATCATGTTGATCAATGAGCGGGCGTCCCGGTCGGAGGAGGAGATCCGGGAGGGTTTGCTGCATATTTGGTCGGTGATGGAGGCCTGTGTTGAGACGTCGCTGAAGCGTGAGGGTGTGCTGCCGGGCGGGTTGCGGGTGAAGCGGCGTGCACCGGATTGGTTGGAGCGGTTGCTGAAGGAGGACAAGGACCGGAACGATCCGAAGTATTGGCAGGAGTGGGTGAACCTGATCGCCCTGGCCGTGAATGAGGAGAACGCTTCCGGTGGCCGGGTGGTGACGGCTCCGACCAATGGTGCGGCGGGGATCATTCCGGCGGTGTTGTATTACGCGTTGAATTACGCTCCGGGGATGGACAAGGCCACCGAGGCCGATAAGGACGAGGTGGTGGTGCGGTTCTTGCTTGCTGCCGGGGCGGTGGGGGTTTTGTATAAGGAGCAGGCCTCGATTTCCGGTGCCGAGGTGGGCTGCCAGGGTGAGGTGGGTTCGGCGTCGTCGATGGCTGCTGCGGGGTTGGCTGAGGTGATGGGTGGTTCGCCGGCTCAGGTGGAGAACGCTGCTGAGATCGCGATGGAACATAATCTGGGGTTGACGTGTGATCCGATCGGGGGGTTGGTGCAGATTCCGTGTATTGAGCGGAACGCGATTGCTGCTGCGAAGGCGATCAACGCGGCGAAGATGGCGTTGTGGGGTGATGGCACGCACCGGGTTTCGTTGGATGAGGTGATCGTGACCATGCGTGAGACGGGCAAGGACATGTCCCATAAGTACAAGGAAACCGCGATGGGCGGCCTGGCCGTCAACGTCGTCGAATGCTGAACAGGCCCCGCAACGCAGGGAAGCCCTGTTGTGAGGCCCGCTCTGCGCGCTAATTCCAAAGCAGGGCCCACGCTGCCCGGGTTCCTTGGCCGAGCTTGCGAGGTTAGGGAGGCGGTGGGGATGCACAGCAGGCCCCGCAACGCAGGAAGTCTCTGTTCGCTGTCAGTGCCTAGTGCCATGCTGTATGCATGAGCGGGGGATATGACCGGGATTTCTTGCGGGCACGCCTTGAGCTGCCCAGTCCGTCGGCAACGACGATTCTGTTGGATTACACCCACTTCTCCGTGCGCTTCCGGACGGCCCGGAAGCTCGCGGCGATCGTGGGGGTCAACATCAGCGGCAGCGAACTGAACCCCTTGGCCCGCGAAGGCACCTGGCATTTTGACGAGCGCGTTCCCAAGGAACAGCAGGCCGGTCCCGATGTCTATAAGAACAACGCCTTCGACCGCGGCCACCTTGTCCGGCGGTTGGACCCTGTCTGGGGCGACCAAGCGACGGCCAAGAAGGCCAACCAGGACACTTTTGTCTTCACCAACGCAGCTCCACAGGTTGATGATTTCAACCAGGGCAAGGAACTGTGGGTCGGGCTGGAGGACCACGTTCTGGAGCACGCCGACTCCTTCGATGCCAAGCTCAGTGTGTTCACCGGGCCGGTCCTCCTGGACGACGACCCTCCCTACCGGGGCGTGCAGGTGCCTCGGCGGTTCTGGAAGATCGCAGCCTGGACCAACGATGCCAAGCTTGGGGCCGCCGGCTTCATCCTTGACCAGTCGCCGTTGCTGGGGAAGGTTGAACTGAAGAAGGCCATCACCGAGCGGCTGCTGGAGGGCGAACCACCCCCGTTGGGTCCTTTCCGGACGTTCCAGGTTCCCATCGGCGAGATTGCCGACCTCACTGGGCTGAGCCTGAGCCGGCTCACTGCTGCGGACCGGCTGGCCAGCGGCCAGCGTGAGCTGGGGAAGGCTCCGAAGGCCATTGAGCTGGAGAGCATGAGCCAGATTCGGCTGTGAGGTTGGTCCGGGGGGCTGGTGGCAAGCGTCCCGCTGGCTGCGTTCAGGATTCTTGACGGGCAGTGTCCTGCAAGAGATCCAGGTAGGATCCCTGAACCAAGTCCGCATCGGCGATTGCCAAGGCGGCCATGAGTGCATGCGCCTCTTCGACGGCATCCTGCTCGGAAGCCCTGACGTCGACTTCGAGCTCGAGGAAATGGCCAAGCCCCTCGACAACATCCAAGTGAACGCGGGCGTGGCCAACGCGCAATGCGATCCTGCTCTTCCGCACCCGTCCGAGCTCTCCATAGGCTTCCGAGAGGACTTCACGGAGTTCATGCGGATCGGTCGTAGATGTGTGTACATACGACGAAGCCTTCGGTCCGTACTGGTCCGGACGGCGGTAGAAGATCAGCGTTCCCTCGCCGTCGTCGGTGACACGGAGCTTGAGCCGTCCATCGGGACATTGAAAGAAGGTGTCGTCCTGGGTCACATACTGAGCTGCGCTGCTGCCTAAAGCCGTCGCGACCGGCAACATATCTTCGACGCTCTCGATGCGTGCTTTGATTTCGATGTTTTGAGGCATCAGTTCTCCATTTGCTGGCGCAGGGGTGGACATCGCGGTGTGGCTGGCCGGTGGTGGAGACCAGCCACACCGCTGTCGATCCGATGCGATGGGGTGGCCATCGGTCGACGACGGCACGCCAGCTGCTTGGAAAGGGCAAGCGGTGCTTGACGTGCGCTGCGGCGCAGGAGAACGCTGCGCCATATCCAACCAGTAGTGCCGGTGTGGCTTTCGTGTCGCAGTTTTTGCAAGCGATTGAGCCGTTTGGGGCGGTTCGACGTCCACGACCATTTCGCGCCAGCATCCTCTCGATCCGCAACCAAGTGATATTTCCTTTGCTTGGCTTGGACCGGTAACCGCCCCGGAACCCCCATCCGGTGGAGCGTCGCCCTCCTCGATGAGCGCCCAAAAGATGGACCAGCCCAAACGATCAGCAGGGCGGCGATGGCGCTGACTGCGAGTCGTACCATGCGTTTCCGGAGGCGTTTTCAGACTACACAACGATAAGGGTAAACACCCCCCCAAGGTACGTGGGTGAAGCGGTCTGATCGTGACGCGACATTATGAATATTACTTTTGGGTGGTCTATATTTCCCGAGATTCCTATCATTGTGGCGTTCCGGTTGATTTGCCGCAGATGCCCCGTTATTTTCGAGACTACTGGGGGGCAGTGACTGGCATCGTACCTATTTGGCGTTTCGTGGATTGTCATCACCAGACTTCACTCCTATTGAGAGAATGGTGAAATGAAAAAGATTCTGAGCTTTGCTGCGGCCGCCGTAGTCGCAATACCTGTCATGGTTGGAGCCAACGCCCGTGCGGCAAATGCGTGGGCAGATCAAACATGTGCAAACGGGCAAGTCTGCTTGTTCCAAAGCTCAATGTGGAACGGAACCAAGTACTCGAACAACTACGCAACATCTTGGGTAGGTAGCGGTGCAAATGATCCAACGTCAAACATTGTTGGATACACGACCAACCCATCCTACCGATACGTAACATTCTTTGAACACCTGAACTTTGGTGGCAACTCCTTTTACATGAAGGAGGGGCAGGCTATCAGCTACCTTGCGGACATCGCCTATCCGGGTGGCGGGAATTGGGATAACCGAATTTCGAGCCACGATGAATCGTACTGATTCCACAGTTCCCTGAACTGAAAGAGTCGAAAGGTGACCATGACCCGGCGTCTGCTTCTACCACTGGTGCTGCTCTTCGTGCTGTCAGGGTGCAGCGCGAATCAAACTGGACAACAGGCCGACGCAGGGACCCTGCCCTCGATCGATCGTTCAGCCTATGCGGGGGTGCACGCACAACTGGACAAGGCTAATGCAGTAATCGTTATGCCTGTGGATACATATGAGGCAAACGCCGATGAGTCCATGGTCATCACAGCAGCAAACATGTACATCATCGAGGACTGTATGAAGAAGGCCGGATTTGCTATGCCGGAAAAGCACGGTGATCTCGACGTGAAGGCGGATCAATCGTACGGCATCTGGGTCCCGGAATTTGCTGCTAAATACGGGTATGAACGGCCAATCGTCAGGACCATCCCCGGAATCTACGATTCTGGAACCCGGGAATCGCCGCAAGCCACCGTTAAGAAGTACTTTGAGTGCGACACCTCTACCTCAGGTGACCAGATTCCTGCGTTTCGAAGTAGGGTAGCCGGCCAAGATTCACTATTGACGAATATCGTGAATGACTCTAATGCTGTGGCCGAACGAGATGTGGCCTGGAAGACCTTGCGTGAAGCATGGATCAAGTGCCTCGGGGATGCCGGCATCAACATGCGTGAGGACTCCCCCGATGCTTGGGTGCCGTCGTACCCTGCCGACAAACAAGGTGAGATACGGACCGCCCTCCAAGATGCAGAATGTAAGAACAGGGAAAATACTATGCAGGGCTTGATGGATATACGTGCCCAGTACCAAACCGCCCTTATAGCGGCCCACCAAGCGGCATTGAATACTCTCGCCGATGAGAAGGCCGCCGCATTGGGTAGAGCGAAGGACATTCTCCGGCAACACGGACATAGTGGCCTGTAGTGGGTGCGACGGAACCTACACCCGTGAAACTTCCGCGGGTTCCACGGTTCAGACGAGTTGTTGTTTTCCTGTGTGTCATTTTCGTTTGTACAGCTGGTTCGTTCTTTCTTGGCAGTCAGATGCGAACGCCCGAATCCTCTGCCATCGATTCCATCAATTCAAAAGTCGATGTGAGCGCTGCCGTGGAAAAGAAGTCGCTGGCCACTTCCGTAATCGTTTCGGCAACCATGTCGGCCGGGCCATCGGTGCCGTTGCAGGCATCTGTTCCAAAGGGTGCCGACCGCGCCGTAGTGACGGCCGTGTATGCCAGCATCGGCGAGACCGTCGCCCCGGGGTCGCTGATCGCAGCGGTCTCGGGTCGTCCTGTTCTTGTGATGTCTTCGAACGTGCCTTTGTACCGGGATCTTCTTCCGGGCGACCGGGGCCCTGATGTGATGGCGCTGCAGAAGTGGCTGCAAGGTTTGGCGTATTGGCCGGGGGTCACAGGAGTCTTCGACCAAGGTACAGAGAGCGCCCTCAAGAACCTTTATCGCGACCTTCAACTGACGGCCCCGACGTCTGAAGATGGGAAGGTTGCCTTTCGCTGGCGCGAGTTCGTGCAGATCCCGGGGGATTCGGGAAAGATTACGAGCTTGGTAAGACCCGGGGATGTATTGGCAGAAGACCTGAGTCTGGGGAGGGTCCAGACGGCCCCCGATGTGGTGGTTGGCCGCGCTACGGTCGACCAAGCCGATGCGCTGGTTGTGGGGCAGGAGGTAGATCTCCAAGCCGCGGGGTATTCGGCAAAAGGAACGATCCAAAGCATTGGTGCTTTCAATGAAGGGGACCCTGACAAGGGCGTTGTTCCGGGCATGGACATCGTGTCTGCTGTTCCTGTGGATGGAGACCAACCAAAGCCTGGCCAGTCGGTCTCAATTAAGGCCCACCAAACCGCTGTTGAATCTCTGGCTGTACCTTTGACCGCTGTTAAGCAGGACGACCACGGGACCTACGTTACGTTGCCAGGCACAACGGACCATGGAGAAAGTAGTTCATCACCCGAACGAGTGGACATTACGGTGACCCAACAGCGGGACGGGTGGGCTGCCATCGAGGAGAATCCGAGACTTCAGCCCGGAACACTGGTGACGGTTTCGTGACAGAGACTCGACTCTCAACAAATGCCGTGCCTCTCTTGAAGATGAAAGGGATAGGGCGAACCTACAACGTCGGGGATTCTGAGACCCAGGCGCTTGTCGACGTCGATCTGGAAATAAGTGAAGGCGACTTTCTTGCGATCCTCGGGCCCTCAGGATCAGGGAAGTCCACGCTGTTAAACGTCCTTGCGCTCCTTGACCGGCCGACGGGCGGTAGCTATTGCGTCAACGGCGACGATGTGACCGGGATGGGTGAGCGGCAACGGGATGCTCTGCGGTCGGAGATGTTTGGCTTTGTCTTTCAGGCATCCCATGTGATGAGTGAAGAGTCGTCAGCCAGGAATGTCGCCCTTGGACTCCGTATCCAAAGCGTTGGGCACCGAGAACGGGAAATGCGTGTTGGCCCCGCCCTCGAGCGGGTTGGGCTCCTTCACCGAAAGGATGCGCCCGGCAAAAACTTGTCGGGAGGTGAACGCCAGAGATTGGCATTGGCGCGCGCCCTTGCCACGAATCCAAGAGTTCTTTTTGCCGACGAACCGACTGGAAACCTGGACGTTGCCAATACAGAACGGGTCATCGAGGAACTCAAGAGTCTGAATGCCCAAGGAATGACGGTTGTCGTCATTACGCACGATCCGGCTGTTGCCGCTGCGGCTCGGTCTCAGGTGACTATCGTGGACGGCGTCCTGGCACAATCAACCGTACGTGCCGAGGAAATGCGGACGTCAAGGTCGTCAAACCTGCCTGCTTCCGAGTCGTATGTGGCAGACTCGACGGCTTTGGTGCATCTTGGACAGAGACCGACGCGTTGGCGGGGAATCGTCGACGACGTGTTCGACGCACTGACAGCGCTGACGTCGCGGACTGGACGGACGATGCTTCTGATCATCGCGTTTATGCTCGGATCGGGAGGGCTTGTAATGTCGGTCGGGCTAAGCCAAAGTGCTTCCTCCCAGGTTTCAGAGCGGCTAGCTCAGGCGGCTCTCGATGAATTCCAAGTGTCGTTGAGTGCCTCGGGAGCCCAAGCCACTAAGGCGCCGCCGTCGGATCAGAGGAAAACGATCGAGGGGCTTGCTGGCGTCGTCGACGTTGGCTTGCGCTACGACTTGGCTTCGAAGGACATGAAACCGTCGCGGCTTGAGCCCGGTCTGACGGTGCAGGAGCCAACGTTCGCGGGTTCCTTGCTGGCTGCAGACTCCCATTATCTTGCACTGAACGGTGCTGTTGTTGAGCCCAGTTCTGCCCTATCGCTTTTGGATGAGTCCTTCGGCAAACCCGTTGTGCTTATCGGTCGTGAAACAGCCACGCGCTGGGGTATCTCAGCTGCAGGGCCGGATCAGAAGATCTGGGTTGGCGGGCAGCCCGTGCCTGTAGTGGGTGTCATCGAAAGTCCCGGCCGGAACCAGTTGCTCTCAGACAGCATAGTCATCGGCATTGGGGGCTTCGACGACCCACTCTCGACGAATCCAGTGTTCATTGTTCGTACTGTTCCCGGTTTCCCTGCCCCGCTGAGCGATGCCGTTCCTCTTGCGCTGAACGCAGCACATCCCGAGTACTTTACAGTGAGCACGGTGGCGGACCTCCGGTCACTAACCAGAGGTGTCAAAAACGATCTCAGTGTGTTCATCAGCATCATCTCGTGGGTCCTGCTAGCCCTGGCCTGTCTTAGCTCTGCGACTTCCATGTACCTGACCGTACAAACGAGAAAGTCCGAGATAGCGCTCCGCCGGGCGATCGGAACCAGCCGGGCGAGCATCCGGCGAATGTTCGTACTTGAGGGCCTGCTTGTCGGAACCGGGGGCGGACTCGCAGGCGGTGCGGCCGGCATGGTGGCACTGCTCGTTGTTTGCCTTCAGCAAGGATGGACGCCGGTTTTGGGTTTGGAAGCTGTCACGATGGGAGTCGTAGCTGGTGCGGTCACGGGTGTTCTGGCGGCTGTGTATCCCGCTATATCGGCTTCGCGAGCTAACCCGGCGCAGGCCATAAGGGGCTGACCGCCGGGGCGCCGCTCCCTGTCGATCCTGGAATCGCCATTTACACTCCGCCCGATAGACTTGATCCTGCATGCCCGCATGCGCCCCGCATTTTGAACACCGCTTTGAACACTGCATTGAACCCTGAGATTGGACACGGCCACCTTGCGAGAATTTACCGCCCGCTTTGCCACCGCCGAGGAAATCGATAACTGGGACAAGCACGTCACGGCCAATCCGAACGGCGGCAACATGCTGCAGTCGGACGCCTACGCAGCAGTCAAGGACGGCAACGGCTGGCTGGTCCGTCGGCTCGTCGTCGAGACCGCCGACTACTCCAGCTACAACCTGCTGCTGGAGAAGAAGTTCCCTGTCTTGGGACGCCTCTGGTACCTCATCAAGGGGCCTGACGCCGCCGCCGTCGAAGATGTGAAGCCCATGCTGGACGCCGTCGCCCGTTTGGCGAAGGAACAGAAACTGAACGTCTTCACCATCAAGATAGAGCCCGACGTCGTGGAGTCGCCTGAGGTGACCGCCCAACTGCAGGCCGCCGGCCTGGTCAAGGCCCCGAACATCCAGTCCAACGACTCCACCGCGATCCTGGATATCAGTAAGCCTAACAACGAGGTCCTCCGCAGCATCTCTTCCCGGGCCCGGAATGCGGTGCGCAGGGCGGAGCGCGAGGGGTGCGAGGTCATCCAGGAAGAAGCCGGCGAGCAGAGCTACAAAAAGCTCTACTCACTCATGCAGAACACCGTGAACGCCAAGGGGGCCATGCCCTTGCGCAGCTACGAGTACTACGCCACTTTCTGGGGAGAGTTCAGCAGCCGCGGACAAGGCCACTTCTTCTTTGTCTACGAGGATTGCCGGCCGAGCGTCGGCGCCTTCGTGATCAACTACGGTTCCAAGGCAACGTACAAGGACGGCGGCTCAACCCAGAACCGCAAGCAGTACGGCGATTCGCACCTGACCCAGTGGGCCGCAATCCAACGCATGCAGGAACTCGGCTGCGTCGAGTACGACTTTTGCGGCACTCCGAGTTCAGCCCGCATCAAGGACAAGAGCCACCCCCTGTACGGCCTCGGATCGTTCAAGACGAGCTTCACCAAAACGGTCACTGACTTCGTGGGCTGTTATGACTTGGTCCTGAGCCCGCTCCGGTACAAGCTCTGGCTTAAGGGTGGAGAGAAGGTCTTCCGCCGTTTGGAGACCATGCGCACCGGCGGCCAGTTCTACTAAAAAGCACCGCCCGGCAAACAACAAGGCCCGCCCCGGCCACCAACGGGTGCAAATCTATCTAGGTGAGGTAATTTTCTTTGACTCCGATCGAGGCTGGAACCGACATGGAATTCGTGATTCTCAGTGACGCTGATTTCGAGACCTTCGCCAAGGGACACCCCCAGGGGAGCTTCATCCAGTCCATGGAGCTGACCCGTTTTCAGCGGGCGCGCGGGCAGGAGGTGGAGCTGTTTGGCGTCAACCGCGGCGGCACCCTCATCGCTGCCGGAAAGATCGTCTATTCCACCAACCGCATCGGGTACAAGGTGGCTGACTGCGCCAAGGGACCACTGATGGACTACAGCGACGCGGCCGCGGTGAGGCCCGTCGTCGAACTCCTCAAGAAGCACGCCGCAGCGAAGAAAGCTGCCGAGCTGCGCATCTCGCCCAACATCAAGTACATTGCGCGCGATGAGGACGGCGCCGAGCACCCGGAGATCGAGGACAATCGTCCCCTGATGAAGGAACTCGAGGGACTTGGGTTCAAGCACCAAGGCTTCGATATGAACTTCGCCAACATCAACTGGATGTTCATCAAGACTTTGGACGGCATCGCCGACGCCGAAGAGCTCATCATGGGGATGAATTACCGGACCCGGAAGGCCATCCGTAAGGCCGAGAAGAACGGCGTCTATTTGGAGCAGGCCACGCTGGAGACCCTGGACGACTTCTACAACGCCCTCAAAACGGCGGGGGACGAGAAGGGCTTCACGTACCGCGAACGCGAATACTACGAGCAGCTGCTCCGCAATACCTCAGATGAGTTCACCAAGCTCATGATGGCCAAGATCAACATCCCGGAATACCGTGCCTCCATCACGGAACGGCTCGAGGCCGAATCCAAGACTCTCGCCGACCTCAAGCGTGAGGTGGAGGAAACCGGCAGCAAGAAGAAGGCCAACCGGGTCAAGGTCGTCCAGGACCTCGTGGACAGCTATGAACGAAGCCTCAAGGACATCGAGCGCTTCCCGGACTCCGTTGGCGTGGCTACGGTGGCCGCCATCCACTTTGCGTGCTCGGGTGATGAGCTCACGTGCGTCATCGGCGGCACGGTCCAGGACTACATCTACTTCAACGGCGCCACGTCGCTGTATTGGGGCATGATGCTGCACGCCCTCAACAATGGCTACTCGCGCTACAACTTCTATGGAACGTTCGGCATCCAGGGCCAGGATGAAACCGGTCATGGTGGGTACGAGTTCAAGAAGGGCTTCGGCGGCGAGGTGGTACAGCTTATCGGCGACTTCGTTGCTCCCGTCAACCCGGTCAAGTACACGGCCTACCGGGCGGTCAGGAAGCTCGCAGGAGCCGCCCAGACCGTTTTGGGAAACTTGCGGGAACCGGCAAAATTGCCCGTCATAGGAAAACTCCTCAAGGGAAACTGAAGCAAAGGAGGAATGCTGCGTGACTGAACGCCCGGAGGGCATTGGCGGCAGGCCTCACACGGATGGCTTGCCTAAGACCCAGCCGCTGCGGCCGTCGCAGGTTCGGCAGAACGCCAACGCCAAGCGCATGCTGATGCGGCTGGTGCAAGGTGACAGCCCGCCTACGGCACCCATGAGCATCGTGGACAGGCTGGCAGGAAGCCCTTACGCCAACCCCACCATCCAGGTGGCCGGGGTGGACGCCTCAGCCCGCAAGACGATCGACTTCGCCTTGCACCTTGCCGAGGCAATGTTCCGCTACGGGGCCGGTGCCTTGGAGGTGGAGACCAGCATGATCGCGGTCACCGCTGCCCTGGGCCTGAAGAATATCGAGGTGGACATCACCAACCAGTCGGTGGCCATCAACTATGCCCCCAAGGACCAGACGCCCATCACGCTGCTCCGTGTGGTGCGGTCATGGACCAACAACTATGCCGGTCTGGCCCAGGTGCATCAGCTCGTCACGGACATCGTGGCCGGGGGAGTGGGCCGCGCCGAGGCCGTGAAACGGCTTAACGAGATCGTTCGCAGCGCCAAGCCCTTCCCTCGGTGGATGGTCACCGTGGCTTTCGGCGTGTTCGCTGCCGTGTTCGTAGGTGTCCTCGGCGGCGGTCCGGGGGCATCCGCGCTGGCGTTCGCATCCAACCTGCTCATCAGCCTGGTGGCCCGGCAGTTGGGCCGCTGGCGCACCCCGGACTTCTTCATCACCATGGCCTGCTCGTTCCTGGTCACCTTCATCGCCTTGATGCTGCGATGGGCGGGCGCGGACATTGCGCCGTCCATTGTGGTGGCGGGCGGCATCCTGCTCCTGCTTCCCACAGGCCGGCTTGTCTCCTCGGTACAGGATGCCATCAACGGCTTCCCCGTGACGGCCGCGGGCCGCTTCCTGTCCACCCTGCTGACGTTCGGTGCGATCGTGGCGGGAATCGCCGTCGCCGTCGTGACCGGAACCTTGATGGGCAGCGCGGTCCTGGACGTCACCAACACGTTCCCGCCCGCCTATCCGCTCTGGGGTCAGGCGATCCTGATCGCCATTGCCGTGGCGGCAATTTGCGTCACCGAACAGACGCAGATGCGCCTTTTGCTCCCGACGGCGGCAGTCGGCCTGGTGGGCTTCTTCGTCTTGTGGGGGGCCGCCGAGCTCGGCCTCGGCGACCGCTTGTCACCCGCCGTTTCGGCGGTGGTTATTGGCCTTCTTGGCCGGGTGGTGGCGTTGAAGCTGGGGGCGCCGCAGCTTGTGGTGGCCGTCCCGGCTGCCCTGATCCTGTTGCCGGGCCTCACTATTTTCCGCTCGATGTATCTGTTGACCACGGAGGAAACGAACATCCTGCTGGGTGCCGGCGGCATGCTGAATGCGGCGGCAATAGTGCTGGGCGTGGCGGCGGGCATCGTGCTCGGGGACAACCTTGCCAGGCCGCTGACCAAGGGCCTGTCCAGTAATGAGCGGCGGAGGGTGCGCCGGCGCTAGATCCTGCTGGATCTTGCTAGATCTTGCCGATGGCAAGTTTCTTCTCGGCCTGGAACACTTCCTCCACCCTGCCTTGGGCCCAATAGCCGGACAGGGAGACCTGGGAGCGTTCCAGGCCGTGCTGGACGAAGAAAACCTCACGGAGGCCCTTCATGTATCCGCGCTCACCGTGCGCGAACACATCCACGCGTCCGGGCAGCCACTCAACGTTGCGTACGGCGTCCAGCAGGAGATCGCTGGATCCGGCCTGCAGTCCGTTGCGGTATAGCCAGCGGATTTCCAAACCGGTGGGAGCGTTGAGGGGCAGAACATCGTCGGCGGTGTCGACCTCCAGGAACGCAACACCCCGCGCGTCCGGGCTCAGGGCTTCGATGGACGCGGCGATCGCCGGAATAGCGGCATCATCACCGGCGAAAAGGTACCAGTCGGCCTCGGGCGCCGGGTTGTACGCCCCGCCCGGGCCCGTGAACGTGAGGCTGTCCCCGGGTTGGGCAGCTGCGGCCCAGGGCCCGGCGAGGCCTTCGTCCCCGTGCACCACAAAGTCGATGGCGAGTTCCCGGGCAGCCAGGTCCACCCAGCGGATGGTGTAGGTACGGGTGTGCGGCCACTGTTCCCGGGGCATGGTTTCACGGATGGCCCACAGGTCCAAAGGCAACTGGTAGTCAACACCGGGCTGCGGGAACACGATCTTGACGTACCGGTCCACATATTCGTTGTTGGCGAAGTCGCTGAAGCCCGGCCCGCCGGCGACAATCCGCACCATGTGCGGTGAGAGCACCTCTTTGCGCAGCACCGTCAGGGTGACTTGGGGACGGGTTTGGCGGGTAGCGGACGACGTCACGGGAAGAGCAGCCATGAAGGCAAGCCTAAGCCAGTCGGCTGCGCGCAGGCTGGGTATGAGTCGAACGTTACAACCGTTCCTCTCTCACCTCCCGCCCGCTTTTCCTGTTTCCTCTCTCATATACCGCCGCGTTCTTGGGATTCCTTTTTCACTTGGCCTGGGGGAGGGGCGGGTTGTGAGTGAGGATCGGGCGGGGAGCTACAGGACCGGCAATTCCCAATTGACCGGCGACGCGCCCTGCGCAACCAGCAACTCATTGGTCCGGCTGAACGGCTTGGAACCGAAGAAACCCCTCGACGCCGAGAGCGGACTCGGGTGCACGGACACGACCGACGGCGCGCCGTTCAGCAACGGCGCCACCGATTCGGCGTCCTTGCCCCAGAGGATCGCGACCAGCGGCTTGGGTTTCCCCGCGGCATCCGTTCGATTGACGACGGCGGTGACGGCCGCCGTCGTGATTGTCTCCCAGCCCTTGCCTCGGTGCGAGCCGGCACTTCCGGCGACCACGCTGAGGACCCGGTTTAGCAGGAGGACGCCTTGTTCGGACCATGCGCCGAGGTCCCCATGGACGCGTGGCGGCAATCCGAGGTCGTCCTGCAGTTCGCGGTAGATATTGGCCAGGCTTCGTGGAATGGGGCGTGTATTGCGGGAAACGGAAAACGCGAGTCCCACGGCGTGACCAGGCGTCGGGTAGGGGTCCTGCCCCAGGACAAGGACCTTGACGTCGGCCAACGGCTGCCGGAACGCGCGGAGAAGGTTCGAAGCGGCAGGAAGGATTTGGACGCCGTCCTTCGCTTGGTCGGTCACAAAGGCCATGACCTCGCGCAATGGCGGTTCAACCGGCCGCAAGGCTTCAGCCCAATCAGGCGCGATCAGTTCCTCCAACGGCTTGTCCAGCAGCGCGTCGAAGCCCTGATCTGCGGGAGCGTCAGGTTCAAGGTCAAAAAGTGCATCCTCGAAAGTCACCCGGCCATTGTCCCCCTCCCGGCACGGGGTGGGCGAATGACAGCGTTGTTATTCACCCGTAACATGGGGGTAGGACATTTTCCCCAACACGCGTCTTAGGAGTGTGCCGTGGCCGAACCAGCACCGGAACCGATGGCGACGCAGGCAGCCGGTTTCGCCCTCGAAGAACTCGCCGCAGGTGTCCGCACCGACTCTCCATTGAGCGAACGCGACCAGCAGATGCTGGCACTGGAACGGCAGTGGTGGAAGTACGCCGGGGCCAAGGAACAGGCCATCCGGGAGCTCTTCGATCTCTCTGCCACGCACTATTACCAGATCCTCAACGCCCTGATCGATACCGAGGACGCTTTGGCCCACGATCCCATGCTGGTCAAGAGACTGCGTAGACTACGTACGTCGCGCCAACGTGCGCGGACAGCGCGCCGTTTGGGGTCCGACGCGTAATTCGCCAGGCGCGATCTGTCAGCAGCAACCAGCAAGGACAACGCTTCACCATGACCAAATATGCCAAGGATGAATTCGACCGGGTTCCTCAGAACACGTCCCGCCAGGGCGTCCACCGGGATGCCACCGGGACCACCCGCCCCACTCTGTGGCCGGTGCTTACGGTCGGCGCAGTAGCCCTGGTGCTTGGCCTGGTGGCGTTCCTGATCCTGCCGCGCCTCGGGATCACAGCGCCCGCGGCCTCGTCCAGTGTCTCGACACCGGCGCCCCAGCAGAGCGGTGAGCCGTCACCCTCCGCCGCACCCAGCGAATCAGGCAACGCCCCGATCGCTTCGGGTGAGCCGACACCCGGTTCCACCCCTTCCGCTTCACCTTCCGCCACGCAGTCCTCCGCTCCGGTGGACAAGAGCACTGCCGTGGCTGTCTACAACGGAACGGCCACAGCCGGCCTCGCAAACCGGGTGGCCGGAATAGTCCAAAGTGGTGGCTGGACCCTTGGTACCGTGGGCAACTGGGGCGGCCTCCCGCAGCAGACTTCCGTGGTGTTTTACAACGCCCCCGCGCAGAAGGCGAATGCTGAAGCCGTGGGTGCCCTCCTGGGCATTACGACGATCGTGGAGTCCCCCGAAGTGCAGCAGCCGCTGGTGGTCGTTGTGGGACCCGGCTACCGGTAGATCCGCCTCCTGGAGCCGCTTGGAAGCCAACTCGGTTAAGCCTCAATAACAAAAATCATGCTCCGCCTCCGGGCAGGAGCGCGGCGGCAGTGACTGTGGTTACAGTGGACTGATTCCGGTACGGAGATCCCGACACCGGTCTTGGCTACTGCGAAAGTGTGGGCATCATGGCATTGGGAACCGTGAAATGGTTCAACGCCGAAAAAGGGTACGGCTTCATCACTGTGGATGACTCCGGCGACGACGTTTTTGTGCACTGGTCGGCGATCCAAATGGACGGTTACCGCGCCCTCGAAGAAGGCCAGCGCGTAGAGTTCGAACTGGGCGAAGGACTTAAGGGGCCGCAGGCTGAAAGTGTCCGCATCGCCTGACTGATGGCGCTGCCTCAGCTATCGGCTGAAAGCTCCCGGATATATAGCGCCAAGTGGCGCCTCTGCTTGCACTCTCCACGGTCGAGTGCTAATTATTGATTTAGCACTCTTGTGCATCGACTGCTAATTTCCGCGAACCCGCTATGGGGCCGGAGGATAGGTGGCCGGTGCCGGGAGGATCAAGAAACACCCTTGGTGGGGTGAGGTCCGGAGCAAGCGGCATACAGAGACCGCAAGCAAAGGATCGTCCGTCGCGGGCATCCCACCTGACAGGTACCTTCTTAACGTCTGTCCCGAAAGGACTACCGCCGTTATGGCCAAGATCATTGCATTTGATGAAGAGGCACGCCGCGGCCTCGAGCGGGGCCTGAACACCCTTGCTGACGCCGTTAAGGTCACCCTCGGCCCGCGTGGACGCAACGTCGTCCTCGAGAAGAAGTGGGGCGCTCCCACGATCACCAACGATGGCGTGTCCATCGCCAAGGAGATCGAGCTGGACGACCCTTACGAGAAGATCGGCGCCGAGCTGGTCAAGGAAGTTGCCAAGAAGACGGATGACGTCGCTGGCGACGGTACCACCACGGCGACGGTTCTCGCCCAGGCACTGGTCAAGGAAGGCCTGCGCAACGTTGCCGCCGGCGCCGACCCGCTGTCCCTGAAGCGCGGCATCGAGAAGGCAGTCGAGGCTGTTATCAGCGAACTGCTTTCTTCCGCCAAGGAAATCGAAACCAAGGAAGAGATCGCAGCCACGGCTTCCATCTCCGCCGGCGACCCGGAAATCGGCAGCCTGATCGCCGAAGCCCTGGACAAGGTGGGCAAGGAAGGCGTCATCACGGTCGAGGAATCCAACACCTTCGGCCTCGAGCTTGAGCTCACCGAGGGCATGCGCTTCGACAAGGGCTACATCTCCGCTTACTTCGTCACCGACGCTGAGCGCCAGGAAACGGTCCTCGAAGATCCGTACATCCTGATCGTCAACTCCAAGATCTCCAACGTGAAGGAACTCGTTGCGGTCTTGGAGAAGGTCATGCAGTCCAACAAGCCGCTGCTGATCATCGCCGAAGACATCGAGGGCGAGGCCCTGGCCACCCTGATCGTCAACAAGATCCGTGGCACCTTCAAGTCCGTCGCCGTCAAGGCTCCGGGCTTCGGCGACCGCCGCAAGGCACAGCTTGCCGACATCGCCATCCTCACCGGCGGCCAGGTCATCTCCGAAGAGGTTGGCCTGAAGCTGGAGAACGCCGGCCTGGAACTCCTCGGTACCGCCCGCAAGGTTGTTGTCACCAAGGACGAGACCACCATTGTTGAGGGTGCAGGCGACGCCGACGCCATCGCCGGCCGCGTAGCCCAGATCCGCGCCGAGATCGAGAACTCCGATTCCGACTACGACCGCGAGAAGCTGCAGGAGCGCCTGGCCAAGCTGGCCGGCGGCGTTGCAGTCATCAAGGCCGGTGCCGCAACCGAAGTTGAGCTCAAGGAACGCAAGCACCGCATTGAGGACGCTGTCCGCAACGCAAAGGCTGCCGTTGAAGAAGGCATCGTTGCCGGTGGTGGCGTTGCCCTCATCCAGGCCGGTGCCAAGGCATTCGCCAACCTGACCCTCGAGAACGACGAAGCAACCGGTGCGAACATCGTCAAGGTCGCCATCGACGCTCCGCTGAAGCAGATCGCCTTCAACGCTGGCCTCGAGCCGGGCGTTGTTGCCGACAAGGTCCGCGGCCTGCCTTCCGGCCACGGCCTGAACGCTGCCACGGGTGTCTACGAAGACCTGCTGGCCGCCGGCGTCAACGACCCCGTAAAGGTCACCCGTTCGGCCCTCCAGAACGCTGCCTCCATCGCTGGTCTGTTCCTGACCACCGAGGCTGTAGTTGCCGACAAGCCTGAGAAGAACGCTCCGGCTCCGGGCGGCGACGAGATGGGCGGCATGGGCGGCTTCTAAGCCCCCTGTTCTGCAGCATCGCGCATAGCAAACGACGGCGGTCCTCACCTTCGGGTGGGGGCCGCCGTCGACGTTTACCCGTTCAGGCAAGCTGGCGCCCAAGCAGGCTCTTTGTGTCAGTGCAGTCTGGCAGGATTGAATGCATGACGATTATTGCTGCCGCCGATGGTTCTGCCCTCGGTAATCCTGGGCCGGCCGGTTGGGCCTGGTATGTTGACGACTCCTGTTGGCGGGCCGGAGGTTGGCCGCATGGAACCAACAACATGGGTGAGCTGATGGCCGTCCTGGACTTGTTCCGATCCACCGCCCATATCCCGCAAGAGGACCTGCGGATCCTTTGCGACAGCCAATACGTCATCAATTGCATCACCAAGTGGATGCCGGGATGGAAGCGCAAGGGCTGGCGCAAGGCGGATGGAAAGCCGGTTCTCAACGTCGATCTCTTGAAGGACATCGATCAGGCCATCCAAGGCCGCAAATACACCTTCGAATGGGTCAAGGGCCACGCCGGCCATGAACTCAACGAAGCCGCCGATGAGCGCGCCCGCGCTGTTGCTACCGCATTCCAGCAAGGGGTTGCTGCTCCGAGTGGGCCCGGTTTCCAAACTGGTGCCGGGGCGTCGGTGGGATCGAAGGACTCCCAGGAGCGGATTCCTGCAGGTGCGGGGCGTTCCAGCGGCTCCGCTTCGTTGACCGGCGCCGTGCCGGCCGCCACCTTGGAAGCGGCAGCGGCAACGCGTCCACCCTCCAGCCCCCTTCCGGCATCCAAACTGGATCGCCCTCCCCGCCTTCATTCGGAACCGACCCTTTTCGGAGAATCGGGGATATTCGGCCAGGCGGACCTTTTCAGCGAACTCGAGGACGCTGCAGCTACTCCCGAAGTCTCGGCGGAAGAGCTGGTTGTCGCCTTGGAACGTGAACTCCTGCGACCTGACGTGCGGGCAGATATCGGCAGGATCGGGGTGCTCCTCCACCCGGATTTCGCCGAGATCGGTCAGTCCGGCAGGTTCTGGACACGCGACGCGATGATGGTGGCACTGGAGGAAGACCCCGGTGAACATGTGGAACTTGAGCTCCTCAGCGCGGACCGCCTGAGCGAGAACACCATCCTTTTGAATTACCGGAGCCTGTCCCATGCGGGTTCGGCGCTCCGCAGCTCGGTTTGGCTTCTTGAACGGGGCCAGTGGCGGCTGCGCTTCCATCAAGGAACGCCGGAAAGCTGACGTACTGACCTGCGGAGCCGTCCGCACAGGGGGAAGACGGTCGGCCCCGCAGGGGTTCAGGGGATCAGTAGGCGAAGCGCTGGGTGTTGCCCTGCTCAACCTCGGCGTAGTTTGAGGCGGCGGTGGCCAAGGCTACGTTGATGGAAGCGAGGGACGACTCCACCTTGCTCTGGGTCAGGGACCATTCGAGGACCAGCGAATGGAAGTTGGTGGCCGCCGAGCCGCGCCAGGTGGCCTGCAGCTCATCGAGCCCCTGCTTCATGGCCTGTACGTCGGTGCTGATCCTGTCCACGGTCGTTTGGACGTTGGACGCCTTGAGTTGAAGTAGCTCGGTATCGACGGAGATGACGCTCATGTGTACTGCCTTTCGACGATGTTGTTCCGCTTGTTGCGAAGAAAGTGTGGGCCACAACATCGAGCCTAGGCAGCCGCCAATACGGGCGTAACGGAGCTTCGCCGCTATGTGGATAACAGCTCTGCGGGCTCCTCATGGAACGGCAGGCTGACCACCAAAGTGGCCCCGCCGCCGTCGGTCTCCGCGACGCGGACAGTACCGCCGTGGGTGCCCACGATCGCCGCCACGATGGCAAGTCCCAGGCCGCTGCCACCCGTTTCGCGAGTACGCGAAGTATCCGCCCGATAAAAGCGCTCGAAGATCTTGTTCGTCTCGTCTTCGGGGATGCCGGGACCATGGTCGCGGATCTCGATCACGGATTGTGCGCCCTCCGGAGCCGTCCGGACTCCGACGGCAATCTCAATGGGACTGCCGTCGGGTGTGTATCGGAGGGCATTGCCCACCAGGTTTCCAATGACCTGCCGGAGCTTGGCCTCGTCGCCCTGGACCGGTGCCGGTCCGGGCGAAGAACCGTCCAGCCCCACTAGGCTGATGGTCCGGTCGGATGAGGAGGCCTTGGTGTCCACCACGGCGTCGTTGGCCAGGAGCTGGAGGTCTACCGGTTTGAGATGCAGCGGGCGCTGCTCGTCAAGGCGGGCGAGCATGAGGAGGTCCTCCACCATGGAGCCCATGCGCTTGGCTTCGCTTTCGATCCGCCCCATTGCAGTGGCAACGTCCTCGGGCGAGGTGAGGGCGCCGTGACGGTAGAGCTCGGAGAAGCCGCGAATGGTCACCAGGGGTGTGCGAAGTTCGTGCGAGGCATCTGCTGCAAAACGCCGCATGCGGGCCTCGGAGGCGGCCCGTGCTGCGAAGGAAGCTTCGATGTGGGCCAGCATCGCGTTCAAGGAACCACCGAGCCGTCCGACCTCCGTGTGGGGGTTGTCGATCTCAACGCGCCTGGACAGGTCGCCGGCGGCGATGGCTGCGGCGGTTTTCTCCACGCGTGCCAAGGGCCTGAAGGAACGGGCAACCGTCCACGTGGCGATGAAGAATGCCAACACGAGTGTCAGTAGGCCAACGCCGACCACAACCAGCACCGCGTGTTCCATGACCTTGTCCACCGGGGTCAGTGGCAGGCCGATGATCACCACGCCGTTTTGGCCGTTTGCGACGACGCCGACGGCCACTACGCGCCAGTTGGAACCGCCCGTGCCGTTTACTTGGAAGGGAACGTTGCCCCTTGCCTTGGCTTCAGCCGGCGTGATGTTGGCTATGGCGGGACGGTCGTTGGCGTTGCCCCCGAAGGGGTAGGGAGACAAGCCGGGAACGTAGAGGGTTAGTGAGTAGTCGGTGGGAACGCTCGGGTTGTACTCGGAAAGTTTGTCGAACGACTGCTGGTCTTGGGCAAGGGCGACTGCGGCCTTGAGTTTGTCGTCCACTTGGCCTTGCAGGTAACTCTTGACGAGCGTCAGCGTTCCAGCTCCTGTGGCCGCGAGGGCTAGCAGGAGCAGTCCCATGATGATGGCAACGAGCTGCGATCGCAGGGACGCCGATTTCCAGCGTTGCAGCAAGGTCAGCGCTTCTCTGCCGTTCGCAGCACATAGCCCACGCCGCGCTTGGTCTGGATGAGGGCGGCGGCATCGGGGTCGATGTCCACTTTGCGGCGCAGGTAGGAGATGTAGGACTCAACGATCGAGGCGTCACCGTTGAAGTCGTACTCCCAGACGTGATCGAGGATCTGGGCCTTGGACAGCACCCGGTTGGGATTGAGCATGAGATAGCGGAGCAGCTTGAATTCAGTGGGGGAGAGTTCTATCACCGTTCCGCCCCGACGGACCTCGTGGGCGTCGTCGTCGAGTTCGAGGTCATCGACGCGGATCACGGCGTCGTCATCCTCGAGCGGCTGGGTGCGGCGGAGCACGGCCCGGATACGGGCAACCACCTCGTCCAGGCTGAAGGGTTTGGTGACGTAGTCATCGCCGCCCACGGTCAGTCCGGTCACCTTGTCCTCGGTGTCGTCCTTCGCGGTGAGGAACAGGACAGGGAAGTGCTTTCCGGCTGCGCGGAGGCGGCGGGTCACGGTGAAACCGTCCATATCCGGCAGCATGACGTCCAGGACGGCAAGGTCCGGGGCATGGGCATCTGCTGCGGCCAGCGCTTCGCGGCCATTTGACGCGGCTACGACCTCGAAACCTGCAAAGCGCAGTGACGTGGAGAGAAGCTCGCGGATGTTGGGTTCGTCATCGACGACAAGGAGCTTGGCTTCGGGGCCGTTCTTTTTCATGACACCCATGATGCTCCCAGTATCTGGGAGTTATCTGGACGCTCTATGGGAGGGAACTGCGTGTCTCGTCGGTAAGCTGCAAGCCTACGAACCCAGGGCCAGGGTGGTGCCCAAAGCCAGCATGGTGAGGGAAATTCCTCCGTCCAGGATGCGCCACGACCGGGCCTTGGCAAAGAATCCGCGGAGGAACCGGGCCCCGAAACCAAGCAAGCAGAACCAGATGATGCTTCCGAGCATTGCCCCGGCGCCGAACCACCATTGCAGTTGCGCGCCTTGGGAGCTGGCAATTGATCCCAGCAGGGCGATGTCCAGGTATACGTGCGGGTTGAGCCACGTCAGGGCAAGCATGGTGGTGATGGCCGCGGCCGCGCCGCGTTTGGCGGGGGCTGCGGAGTCGTCGGCAGCCACCAGCGTCTGCGGGCGGAGCGCCCGCAGGGCCGCCATGCCGCCGTAGACCACCAGAAACGCTGCCCCGACATACCGCAGAACCACAACGACGGCGGGCGCGGCCGTGATGAGCGCACCTATCCCGAGGACCCCCGCCGCGATAAGCACGCCATCTGACAGTGCGCATACCGCCACGATCGGTCCGATGTGCTCGCCGCGGATGCCCTGGCGGAGCACAAAAGCGTTCTGTGCACCAATGGCAACTATGAGGGCGAGCCCGGTGGCCAGGCCAAGGCCTGTGGAGTTGAAGATGTCAGCAAAGTTCACCTTTCAAAATTATGATCGCCGCAATCCTAAGACCAGCTAATGATTCTTCAGGCCCCTAAGATTTTCTTATGACACAATTTCCTTCCGAACAGCTGCTGACGTTCGCCACGGTGCTCTCCGAGGGGACTCTCGACGCCGCCGCGCGGCAACTCCACATCACGCCGTCGGCCGTATCGCAGCGGCTGAAGGCACTGGAACAATCAGCCGGGCGTGTCCTCCTCCAGCGGAGCAACCCTGTCCAAGCCACCGAGGCCGGCGAAGTTGTCCTGCGGCTCGCCCGGCAGGTGGCACAGCTGGAGGCCGACGCCGGCGCGGAGTTGGGGCTGGGAACGGACGGCCCGCAGTTGGCCATACCGATCGTGGTGAATGCCGACTCCCTGGCCGTCTGGTTCCTCCAGGCGCTGAAGCGTATTCCGCCCGCATTGAACGTCACGTTCGACCTTCACCGGGACGACGAGCAACACTCGGCTTCTTTCCTGCGGTCAGGGAAGGTCATGGCTGCCGTGACCGCCACCCCTGATCCCGTCCAGGGGTGCCGGGTGGAACCGCTGGGCGTGATGCGGTACTGCGCAGTGGCCGAGCCCGGATTCGCGGCGCGATGGTTCGGCGACGGCGTGGACCAGGAGAAGCTCAACACGGCACCCACCGTGGACTTCGACCGGAAAGATACCTACCAGTGGGCGTTCGTGCAGTCATGGCCGGCACGGGGCCGGAAAAGCAGGCCAACGCTTGAACGCAAAGGGCCGAGGCACTACGTACCGGCTTCCCACGATTTTGGCGATGCCATTCGGCTTGGGCTGGGCTGGGGCCTGATTCCGGAGATCCAGTGTGGTGCGGACATAGCAGACGGCCGCTTGGTGGAGCTGGCCCCTGGCAGGCCCCACGACGTTCCGTTGTATTGGCAGCGGTGGAAGACGGCTTCCAACGTCCTGGACCTCCTCACTGATACCGTCCGGAAGACCGCTTCGGAGTTCCTCAGGCAGCCGTAGCCTCCAATGTGCCGCCCGAAACGACTCGATTCGGAACACGCCCGCCGATACTTCCAAAAATGTCAGTGCCCCATTCCACACTTGAAACATGGCAAAGAAAACAGCTTCCGTCAGCAACGCAGACCAAACGTTCGAGGTCCAGTACGAGTACCACGTCAGCTACCTGGACTCCGAAGTTGGCCGTGTCCAGGTCGAGGAATTCGCGGACCTTCGTGCCGCCGAGCGCTTTGCGGCCATCCAGCTCCGCACCGAGGACTGCTGGGCAGTAGTGGAACGCGTCGAGATCGCAGCCCACATCCGCCTCGCCGCCTAAGCATCGCTCGGCCGGGGCCGCGCACTACTCAGGCTTGTTGTGCCCGTGCCCTCCGTGGATGAACGGTGAGCTGACTCCTTGATACTGCAGGAGCATCATCATCCCTTCGGAGGCATGCTCCAGATTGTGGCAATGGTCCATCCAGATGCCGGGGTTGTCAGCCTTGAGCAAGAGTTCCCACACTTCGCCAGGCTGCACGTCAACGGTGTCAAGAACCAACGGTGAACCGGTTGGTGCAAGGCCGTTCCTGCTGAGGACCTGCACGTGGTGCCCATGAGGATGCATGGGGTGGGGCTCGGCTGTGCGGTTCACGATGGTCACTTTCACCACATCCCCTTTTGCCACCTCAATGGAAGGGACCAAGGGATACGCAGCGCCGTTCACGGTAAACGCATAGCGCGGGACGCCATCGACAAAGCGGAACTGCCGGTCCAGCACGAGTGTTTCGTCACGGTTGGCCGAGGGGACAGCTGCCGAACCTGGCAACGGTTTGCCATAGCCCATCAGGTCAAGGACAGGTGTGACGGCAAAAACACCCGGTGGCGCCTTGGCCGATACCGTACCAGGGCTGTCAGGTGGAGCGACAACCACTACGGCTTCGGCAGCGGAATCCACACGGACGGTCACCGGCGACGCCGGCATGGTGAACGTGACGTCGTTGCGGCCGCCGGCGCCAATCCGGAGCAGCTCTCCAGAGACTTCCCCGGGCTCGTTCACCTCCGTCCCGTCCACGGCGGCGACCTTGAATGCCGTACCCTCCAGCAGGTACCGCTGGGGCAAGTTGTCGGTGTTGACAAGCCGTACCCGCACTGCGGAGCCGGGGGAAGCCCGGTACACACTGCTACGGTCTGAGGAGCCCAGCAACCCCAGACCGCTGAGGTCATGCCCGGCCGCCACGATGTCCGTATCAGCACGGACGGCGGCGGGATCGTGCACGACGAATATGCCAAAAAGGCCCTTTCGGACTCCTTCGGCAGAATCCTGATGCGTGTGGTACCAATACGTACCCGATTGCGCAGCGGTGAAACGGTACGTCATGGACTGCCCAGGGAGCACTGCATCCTGCGTTGTGCCGGCCACCCCGTCCATGGCATTCGGGACGTCATAGCCGTGCCAGTGAAGCGTCACCCCGGCAGCCACATCACGGTTGTTCAGCACCACCTCCACTGTCTGGCCCAACTCTGCTTCCAAGGTTGGGCCGGGAAGGCTGCCGAACGTCCAGGCTTCCGTCGTTTGTCCGGACGGCAAGGTCACCCGTTCTACGCGCGCGGTGAGCTCGTAATGCCGGACCACCGCGTTGGCAGTGACGGTACCGAGCAATTGGGTTACTTGGGTGGTCGGCCCCGGAACTGTTGCCCCGCCGTCGTGATGTCCTACGGCGGCGGTAATGCTGTATCCATCAGTGGCGCGGCTGCCAAGCCAGGCGAAGACGCCCGAGCCCAAAGCCGTACAGGTCATGAGTCCGGCGACGGCGACTGCCGCCGTCGTGCTTGTTCGCCGCCCCGGGCGCCGACGCCGGCGCCGACCAGGAAGCCGCTCCGTCGTGTCTTCCCCGACCGCCGACGCTGGGGCGAAGAGCGCGAGCTTGACCAGCAACACTGCTCCTGCGGCGAGAAGCAGCAGGACCACCAGGGTCCAGGCGGCAGGGAAGGGACCCAAGACCAATATCAGCACGAGTGACCCAACCGCAGCCGCACTCGCCGAAGCCAATGCCAGTACTGCCCTTTCGCGGGCATCCGCTGCGTGAGGTTCTGCGCCGGTGTTCCGTCTCCTCAGCAAGTACGGAACACCGGCCATCGCGGCCCAAGCCGCGGGGATGGCGGTCAGGGGCAGACTGATGGTCAGGCGTTCGCTGGCGAACCACCAGTTGCCGGCCGCCAAGGCAGGAAGCAAAGCGTAGCGGGCCAGAGTCAGTACGACGGCGGCCACCACCAACAGGAGTGCTACGTCCGCACGACGTCGGATGGCCCTTCCCTTGACTGCCGACGCCCAGGTCATCCAAGCCGCAGCGGACCAGGCGCCGGCGGCGAGTACCGCCAGCACGAGGTCCACCGCAAGCAGCTGTGAGGTGTTCACAGCTGCCGGCGGTCAAGCGGTGGCAGAGGAGGCCGAGGCATCCGTGGATGCAGCTTTAGGCGGCAAAGGCTGCGGGTTGAGCGCCACCGCGCGTGCCCGGTTGAACAGCCAGTAGGACATGAAGATGATGAGCAGTCCCGTGACCGGGTGGATTGCGGCTACCCACGATCCCGAGGGCGTGATGAAGTCCTCGGAAGAACCCGTGAGCATCCCCCCGATGATGAAGATGAAGAGCTGCACCCAGGTCATCAGGAAGATTCCGGCGGCGAGCCAGATGGTTCGGGAGCCGGCCCTGGCAAGGGCCGCGACGATGACGGCGAGGAGGGCACCATAGCGGAGGACGAATTGGCCGTTGATGACGTGGTAGACGCCCGCCTCGCGTTGGGCCTCGATGGTGTTTTGGAAGTGGAAATAGCCGGCAAAGAACAGTTGGGCAAGTGATGAGAGCAGGATTATGGCCGCAAGGACCAAAAGGGTCTTACGCATGGGGAATCCTCGGACAAAAACTTAACGGATTCTTTAAGGCCTTCTAGTCATCGGCTCCCTTGGCTGCGGGCTGCCCCCACTGCCGATGACTGGCCGCCAGGCTGCCTGGACCAAGGGCAGCCCATCAGGGCGGAGAGCTTCACTTGGAATCGTAAAATTGCTGGAGATAAATAGCAAGGGAACCGGGGTTGATCGCCACGTGGTTCGGCCCGAAACCGGCCGACGGCCCGGGCTCAGCCTTGTTCCGTACCCACGTCTTTTCCCACGTCCTTGGCGTCCATGATGCGGTATGCGTAGCCCTGTTCGGCAAGGAAACGTTGGCGCTTCGCGGCGAAATCCTGGTCAAGCGTGTCGCGGGCCACGAGTGAGTAGAAACGTGCCGCCCGGCCGTCCTGCTTAGGCCGGAGGAGCCGGCCCAGGCGCTGTGCCTCTTCCTGGCGCGAGCCGAAGGACCCGGACACCTGGATGGCAACAGAAGCCTCGGGAAGATCGATGGAGAAGTTCGCCACCTTGGACACCACCAGGATCTGGATCTCACCCTTGCGGAACGCGTCAAAGAGCTTTTGGCGTGCTTTGACGCTCGTCTCGCCCTTGATCAGGGGTGCGTCGAGCCGTTCCGAAATCTCGTCGAGCTGGTCGATGTACTGGCCGATCACCAGCAGTTGCTCGCCCTGATGCGCAGCGACCAGCTGTTCCACCAGGGCCGTCTTGGTTTCGGAAGTTGCGCAGAGCCGGTACTTGTCGGCGTCATCGGCCATGGCGTAGGCAACCCGTTCGTCGCGGGGAAGGTCCACCCGCACCTCCACGCAGTCCGCCGGGGCGATGTACCCTTGGGCTTCAATGTCCTTCCAGGGCGCGTCGTAGCGCTTGGGGCCGATGAGGCTGAAGACTTCGCCTTCGCGCCCGTCTTCCCTGACCAGGGTGGCGGTCAAGCCAAGCCTGCGCCTCGCCTGCAAGTCGGCTGTCATCCTGAAAATCGGTGCGGGGAGCAGATGGACTTCGTCGTAGATGATGAGCCCCCAATCGTGCCCGTCCACGAGTTCAAGATGGGGGTACAGGCCGCCGCGCTTGGTGGTGAGGACCTGATAGGTGGCAATGGTTACCGGACGGACTTCCTTGACTGCCCCCGAGTATTCGCCGATCTCGTCCTCGGTCAGGGAGGTCCTCTTGAGCAGCTCGTCCTTCCACTGGCGCGCCGAGACGGTATTGGTCACCAGGATCAGCGTGGTGGTTGAGGACGTTGCCATCGCGGCTGCGCCCACCAGGGTTTTGCCGGCGCCGCATGGAAGCACGACGACGCCGCTGCCGCCGGCCCAGAAGTTCTCCGTGGCCACCTTCTGGTAGGGCCGCAGCTGCCAGCCGGTTTCGTCGAGCATGATGAGGTGCGGCTCGCCGTCCACGTAACCGGCCAGGTCTTCCGCGGGCCAGCCAAGCTTGAGGAGCAATTGCTTCAGCTGGCCGCGTTGCGAAGAGTGCACCACCACCGTTTCGCCGTCGATCCGCGGTCCAAGTAACGGCGCGATCTTCTTGGCCCGGATCACTTCTTCCAGTACGGGGTAGTCATCGGTCCGCATCACCAGTCCGTGCTGCGGGTCCTTCTCCAGGCGCAGGCGGCCGTAGCGGGACATGGTTTCTTCGATGTCGATCAGGAGGGCATGCGGGACAGGGAACCGCGAGTATTTCAGCAGCGTGTCGAGGACCTGCTCGGCGTCGAGCCCGGCCGCACGGGCGTTCCAGAGGCCCAGCGGGGTGAGCCGGTAGCTGTGCATGTGCTCGGGCGCGCGTTCCAGTTCGGCGAATGCGGCAATGGCGTGCCGCGCCTCGGTGGCAAGCTCATGGTCGACCTCGAGCAGGATGGTTTTGTCGCTTTGAACAATCAGCGGACCGTCGGTCACTCTTCAATCCTCACTTGTGCCGGTCTCCGACTGGCTCCACGTCAATGATCCTGTGGATGGACAATACCCGCTCCGTGTCCTTCTCGGGATCGAACACCCGCACCCGGCCCCCGGAGACCGATACCGGCACGACTGTTTCGGTGTTCGAGTTGCCCAGGCTGTCCACCACGTTCATGGTGACGGCCTGCTTGAGCCGGATGGCCTTTTGCAGCGTCTCAAGCCCCAGTTGCGTGGACGCTTCTCCCGTCCCGTCAGCGGGGACGCCGCGGTGCTGCCGCAGGATGGAAAGCTGCGCTTCGACGTCGTCATCCGGTGGGGCGGTCCGGGGGGCGGAATAGACCGGCCGGGCACTGCCCGGCACGGCCGTGGTCCGCTTGAAGCGCACGACGGCGGGCTCGGCCTCCTGGACAGCAGGTGACAGTCCCAGCTCGCGCAGCACCCGGGCTGTTTCCCGCGGACTGGCCGAGGAGGCCAGCACTGTGGGAGCCAGCCGCAGCAGGCTGAGGACGGAGGTCCGTGCCTCCTGGAGCAATTCCGTAATCGCGGATTCGTCGTCGCTCTGGATGAAACTGGCACTGGAGCTGATGCGGAGCCGGCCATGCCGCGAAGCCGTGTCCTGGACGAGGTAGGCCAGCGGCTGGGGTACCTCGGTTGCCGAGTGCTCGCGGAGGAACGCCAACAGCGATTCCGCGTCCTGCCCGGCGTCGAGCGCCCTGCGGATCGACGCGGCGGAAAACCGGTAGATCGAAGCGGGGCCTTGTCCTTCCGCGTCCGCCATCAACAGCAGCGTCTCGCTGAGCTCCGGGGCCAGGTATCCCGGCGCCACCGCGGTCAAGTCAGCCTGCAGCAGGATGTGGTTGACGGCTGCCGGCAGGTGTTCGCCCAGGATGGCCATGGCCTGCTCCGGTTGCCCGTCGGCAATGGCCGAACCCAGCTGGGTGAAGGCTCCGGACCCCATCAAGCCCAGGAGCGTGGCTTCCTCGAGGATGCCCCGGACCAGTGAGCTGAAACGCCGCGACATCCGCGGCTGGGCCCATTCGGCCCTTTGCAGCACGGCCCGTGCGTCCAATACCGGAGCCTTGCCGTCGGGGGCGGCTGCCTCCACCGTGAGCTCGTGCAGAATCTCCAGGATCCTCCGCCGCACCACAGGGGCATCGGGCCTTTGGGCTTCCGCGGACAAAGCGTTGATCGTGGTTCCGGCCGCTCCCTGGTGGGGTGCCGCGGTGCCTCCCGTAAGGGGCTGTCCCACCAGCGACGGTGCGCGCTCGCTGGCCAGCCAGGCGTTGACCATCCATAGCCACTGTTCCTGGCGGGGCAAGGACAACCATTCGAGCGATGGCGGCTGGACCCAGGTGGAGCTGTCCACGTCGAGCCGGAGCAGCCCGGACAGTGCACACAATTCAAGAAGGATGGCGGTTTCATGCACGCCGCAGCGGATCGATTCAGCGAGCCGGCGAAGTTCCCGTACTCCTACGCCGCCGCTCCGCAAGGTGGCCAGCGGCTGTTCCCGGACGGCAAAAAGCAGCTCGTTGGCCAGCCGGAGTGTCTCGGCGATGGCCCCCAGTGCCGCATTGCGCCGGAGGGCGGCACTTGTGTGGCCGAGCTCCGGAGCAGGAGGCAGCAAGGTGAAGTTGTCCACGATGGCGCCGCCGCGCAGGGCCAGGCCCACGCTGTGTGGAAGCTCTACGTGGCCGGCATCGAGTGGAACGAGCAACCCGCGGGCGAGCAGCCAGTCAACCGGGCCGACGTCGGCGCTTTCGTGGGTGACCGAAGCCCGCCGCTGAGCTTGGGGAACCGCTCCCATGGCCCAGCCTCCAAATTTGTCCAGCAGCCCCTGTGTTCTTTCGGGTGCGGTGGCAAGGATGGCGCGGACGCTTTCAGGAGTGGACGTCCATCGTTGCAGGGAAAGGGCGGCGTCCATGGGGGTGCTCGCCGGATGGATGTCCGCCCCGCTCTGCTGCAGTTCGGCCACAAGCTGGACCACGCGCTGGGCGAACGCCGGCTGCAGCCGGACCAGTTCCGTGTAGCTCCGCCCCAGTCCGGCTGGGTAGATGCCAATCACGTCCTTCAGGCTTGCGACGGGCAAGTAGAACCGTTGCCGCGGCCCGGCGGTACCGTGCAGTGAAGCAGGGGGATCGGCGCGGTGGATCAGGGCAAGGTCCTGGAGTTTGCCAAGAATCGGCTCCAAGGCGGACAGGGTGGAACCGGCGATGGCCTTTTTCAGGCCCGCGGCGGAGACGCTGTGGCCGGTATCGGTGTTGGTGCTCAGATGCAGGGTTTCCAGTACCTGCATCTCCGGTTTGTTGAGGCGTTCAAGGGCCCGCTGCACACTCACGCGCGCGCTGGCACGGGCTGCCAAGGCCGGGAAATCCGGAGCCATGGGAGAGATGAGGTCCGGCCGCGCAGCAAACAAGGCCCGCAGCGAATCGTCGCTGCGCGCTTCAAGTTCAATGCTGAGCGCGCGAATGAGGGACATCAATCCAACGTTACCGCCACCGGGGCCGGTCTCCACCGTTGCGGGGCCCTCTGTACGTGCTTGGCTGGTGTTTTGGCGCGCAGACCGGGCCTCGCAACGCAGAAATTGGTCAGTGGCGGCGGCGCTGGCGCACAGCGTCCACCACGGGAACGGCGGCCAGGATGAAGGCAGCGGGCAGTCCGTAGAGCGCGGTCGACGTAACCCAAACGGGGGGAACAGCTCCACCAAAGGCAATCGCCATGACAGCCGCCACGGCGGCCAGGGAGATGAAGGCGACGACGGCGGCGGCAATCGTGAAGGAGCGACGGTAACCCGGGGAAGTCATGACTCAACGTTAGCCCTTGCGACGCCTGCCTGTGTTACGCGCGGGGTCCAAAGCGGGGATAAGGGGTCCGGCAGGATAACCTTGAAGGAACAGACCCACACGGACCGGGCTGTCACCCCTGATCCCGCAGGACCCTGTGGATGCGGTGTTGGCCGGACGTGTTTCCCAAGCAAGAACGAAGAAGGTTGATTACGTGCCCACCGGCAAGGTCAAGTGGTATGACAAGGACAAAGGCTTCGGATTCCTCGCGGCCGAAGACGGACAGGAAGTATTCCTGCCCAAGACGTCGCTGCCCGCAGGCGTGACTGAACTTAAAGCGGGAACCCGCGTGGAGTTCGGCGTGGCCGACGGCCGCCGTGGTGCCCAGGCCCTGGGCCTTCGCGTTCTGGACAAGACTCCGTCCATCGCCAAGGCCAAGCGCATGAACGCCCGCGACCTGGCACCGCTCGTGCAGGACCTCGTCTCCGTACTGGACAACCTGTCCGGTACTTTGTCGTCGGGCAAGTACCCGGAAGGCAACAAGGCCAAGGCCATCGGCATGGCACTGCGCAAGGTCGCCGACGAGCTGGAAGCCTAAGGACGCCATGACATCGGAATCCGCACAGGAATTGCAGGCTGAAGGGGAAGGGCAGGAATCACCTGCCCAGGCTCCGGCTGCCCAGGCTCCTGCAGGCGGGGACACTCCCGCCGGCAGGGTAGCCCCCGCGCGGAAGCCCGCTGAACCCAAGGCAACGGCCCCGAAGCCGCGCGCAGGTGTTCCCTTGTGGCGCACCGGCAAGCCTGACGCATTCCTCGCTGCCGCCGTCGACGTTGCCCGCCGGGCGGTCGAAGGCATTTCCAAACCGGGAGAGGTCGGTGCCCACCTTGGCGCCAAGTCTGAAGGGGACCGGGTTGTTACCCACCTGTTCGAATCCAGGCTTCCCGGCTACGGCGGTTGGCAGTGGTACGCAGTGGTGACCAGGAACTCGCGGTCCAAGATCGTGACCGTCAGCGAGCTGGGCCTCCTGCCGTCCGAGGATTCCATCCTGGCACCGGAATGGGTGCCGTGGGCCAAGCGGGTCCGCCCCGAAGACGAGGCTCCCTTGGTTGAGGAGACCGTGGCGGACGTTCCGGAGGATGCCATCAAGGCGGAGGAAGCCGACGCCGAGGCATCCGTGCACGAGCCGTCGGAAGCCGATGAAGCAGACGATGAAGCGGAAGTCACCGGCTTGGAAGCTCCGGACGCGGAGCCCGAGGACGCTTCGGAGGAATGAGCCGGCGCGGCTAAAACCGGGAAGCGGCCCTTAAACGATATCGGCGCCGGCTGCGGGAGATTCTTCCCGGGCCGGCGCCGATTTTCGTGTCAGCTACTTCTTCAGCTCGCCAACCACGTAGTCGATGCTGGCGAGGAGCGCAGATACATCATCCGGCTCGATCGCAACGAACGTGGCGATGCGCAGCTGGTTGCGGCCAAGCTTGCGGTACGGCTCAGTGTCGACGATGCCGTTGGCGCGCAGTACCTTGGCGATGGCCGCGGCGTCGATCGAGTCGTCGAAGTCGATGGTGGCAATGACGTTGGAGCGGTCCTCCGCGTTCGCAACGAACGGAGTGGCGTACTCGGAGGCCTCGGCCCAGGAGTAGATCCGGCTTGCGGAATCCGCTGTGCGCTTGCTGGCGAAGTCCAGGCCACCGTTGTTGTTGAGCCACTGCACCTGCGCATCCAGGGTCACCAGCGTAGAGAGCGAAGGCGTGTTGTATGTCTGGTTCAGCTTGGAGTTGTCGATGGCGGTCTGGAGATCCAGGAAGTCCGGGATCCAGCGGCCGCCGGCCTTGATGCGGGCGGCGCGTTCCAATGCCGCGGGGGAGAAGAGGCCGAGCCACAGGCCGCCGTCGGAAGCAAAGTTCTTCTGGGGCGCGAAGTAGTAGACGTCGGACTCGGCCACGTCCACGTCCAGGCCACCGGCTGCGGAGGTGGCGTCCACCAGCACCAGGGAACCCTCGTCGGCGCTGGCAACGCGTTTGACCGGCGCCGCCACACCGGTGGACGTCTCGTTCTGCGGCCAGGCGTAGACGTCCACGCCGGCTTCGGCTGCAGGAGCGGGACGTGTGCCGGGCTCGGCCTTGATGATGGAGGACTCGTCCAGGAACGGAGCCTTGTTGGTGGCGGCAGCAAACTTGGAGCCGAACTCACCGAAGGAAAGGTGCTGTGCCTTCTTTTCGACGAGGCCGAACGCTGCCACATCCCAGAAGGCCGTGGAGCCGCCGACGCCGAGGACTACCTCGTACCCTTCAGGAGCACGGAAGAACTGGCTGAGGCCCTCACGCACGGAGCCCACGAGGTTCTTGACCGGGGCCTGGCGGTGGGACGTGCCAAGGATGGTCTTCGATGCAGCGGACAGGGCTTCCACTTGCTCTGGGCGGACCTTGGACGGTCCGGCGCCGAAGCGTCCGTCCTTGGGTAGCAGGTCGGCGGGAATGGTGATGCTGTTGTCGCTCACGCGTGGCTCCAATGTGTATCGGTCAAAGATGGGGAGGTGGCAGGTGGAGCTGCCCCTTCGACACCCCAATTCTGCCTGAACGGACAGCCGGGCGCGTAGCTGGTGGTGTCATAGTCCGCTACGTGGAACGTGCTTGCGCGCATTCCGTTTGTCCGGGCAGGGAAGACCCACGTCCGGCCGCATTGCGACCCCGGGAAAATTATCAAGAGTAATTCCAAATAAGCTAGGCTTGAGAACGCGTTCATTGGGTGGCGCAAGGGGACCGGCCGCCTCGGCAGGACGCGGTACGGTGGAGATTACGCAAGAACTGCGTTCGAGGAGAGCTGAGCTGGATGACGGATCTGATCGATACCACTGAGATGTATCTTCGGACCATTTTGGAGCTGGAAGAAGAGAACATTGTTGCTCTTCGGGCACGCATCGCCGAGCGCCTCCGCCATTCCGGCCCCACAGTCTCGCAGACAATCGGCCGCATGGAGCGCGACGGATTGGTGATTGTTTCCAATGACCGGCACCTGGAACTGACCGAGGTTGGCCGAAAGCGCGCCACGGAGGTCATGCGCAAGCACCGCCTTGCCGAGCGCCTGCTGGCGGACGTCATCGGCCTCGACTGGGCGTATGTCCACGACGAAGCCTGCCGTTGGGAACATGTCATGAGCGAACGGGTCGAGCGCAGGCTCTACGAGCTGCTCGAGCATCCCACCGAGTCTCCGTACGGCAACCCGATCCCGGGTTTGGAGGCTTTGGGCGGACTCTCCGCTGCACTCCCGCGGCGCGGCGATGTGAACCTCCTGCAGGCCATGGACGGCTACGCCGGGGATTCCCGGGTGGTGGTCAGCCGGCTGGCCGAGCCCATCCAGGTGGAACCGGAACTCCTGACGCAATTGGACGAGGGCGGTATCCGCCCGGGAGCTGCTCTTTCCCTGGAGCGGGTGGGGGAGTACATCTCAGTCCGCGTCCCGGGGATCGAAGGTGCCCTGGAACTTCCTCCCGAGGTTGCGGCCCACGTCTTCGTGGCAGTGGGATAGCGTTCCCGCTCCGGAATCCGCGGCGCCCACGAGACAAGCACGGATGGGGCGCTTAGGTCTTTGTGTGACCTCTTCCAGTGTCCGATCTCACTCCGCAGGCGCCGGGAAGCGCGTGACCTGCGCGTTCCACGGGGAAGTGCCGCTGGAGCGGCGCCAAACCCCGTGTGACAGAAGATAACGAATTTATTACCAAGGGGGTTCATCCCCTATAGTTATCTACTAGCGCCGATATCAAAGCGTTACCTGATCTGGAGCCGAGCTCTGCCAGCAGATCAGGGGTGTTACCACCACTGGCAGAGGCGGGGGAACCACAATCGGCTGCCTAGAGAAGCAGCCTTGGGGTGAAGCCCGCAGCAGCAGTGCCTACTTACGCAAGTCCTTCCGGGGATACCTGTGTGTCGTGAGCGCTGTGTGCGGGCCGGGTCTTTGCACTCTCTGATCCGAATCCGACAGCTAACTTCGCAGGCTTTTGAGAGAGGAACAGAGATTGACATCGCAGAACGTCAGGGGCCGCCGACGCGCGTCCGGCCCCGCTGCTGAGCTGCGGCCAGCCCGCGTCGTAACGGAGATCCGGCCGCGCGATACCCAGCGTCAGGTGCGCCGCCGTAAGAGCCCGTTGCGTCAGGTAGCTGACTTTGCCGCAGCCAGTGGCGTAGGGCAGAAAGCCGGAGTTGCACTAGCTGCCACCGGTTTGGCCCTTACTGTCGGCCTGCCGGGCACCAGCCCCGTCATGGCCACCTCGGAATCCGGCCAGACCGAAGCGGCCCTGGCTGTCTCCGGGGGCAGCCAGCCCGAGGTTTCCGCCGAGGCGTCGGCAAAAATCGACTTCAGCCGGGCGGCAGTGGCTACCAAGGCCGACCCGGACGGCAAGCTCAAGCAGCTCTTGAGCGCACAGTCGGTGGGAAGCATTACTGCCAGCTCCTCCAAGGGCACCCTGGGCAGCCCCCTCGACACACTGACCACGGCTTCTCCCTTCGGTTACCGCGTCAGCCCCTTGACCGGCGGCACCGGAGACTTCCACCGCGGCCAGGACTTCGTGGCGCAGTGTGGAACCGCAGTCCACGCAGCGGCAGCAGGCAAGGTCACCTTTGCAGGCTGGCACGAATACGGCGGCGGCAACCGGGTGGTAGTGGACCACGGCAACGGCCTGGAGACCACGTACAACCACCTGTCGTCCTTCAACGTCAAGGTCGGCCAGACCGTCAACCGCGGCGACGTCGTGGCCTTGAGCGGCACTACAGGCGCCTCGACCGGCTGCCACCTCCACTTTGAAGTCCAGGTCAACGGCGAAGTCGTTGATCCCATGGGTTGGCTCTAGGCCAGCTGATGGTTGTCTCTCGCATTCGTGACACGCCCCGTGATCTGAATGTGACATTCGCGTTCAACTGTTGTACCGTCTAAAGCGCATCGGCTTTTTAGGGGGCCGATGCACTTGAGTGGATTGCCTAGCTCTGCCACCACTCAGGGTCCGTTCGCATAAATCGTCTGGCAGGGGCGGGGGAACCACTTTTGGTCTTCGAAAGAAGGCCTTGGGGTTAAGTCACAAAGCTTCTTCGAAGCCGTGGCCGGATGACTCCCATCCGAATCCGACAGCTCACCTCGCAGGCATTGGGAGAGGCTACCTACGTGTCATCACGCACTACCCCTGCGCGCCACCGCGCCGAGACGGTTAACCCGTTGAACACCCTTTCGAAGGCTGTTTCGAACAACGCCGGAACCGTTGGCCGCCAGGCCGCAGTCCTGGCCGCAGCATCCGGCCTCGTCCTGACGGTGGGCCTTCCCTCCCAGGCAGCCGATACCGACGTTTCCAAGGCAGAGTCCAGCACCCAGCAGCTGGTCACCACCGCCGTCGTCACCGCAGAGCCCACCGCCACCGTCTCCTTCGAGAGCCCGGTAGTCGTCACCAAGGAAGCCCCCAAGGTCCAGCGCGCTTCCCAGGCCACGCAGCGTTCCCAGGCCGCCGGAGACCAGGCCAACGGCGCCGTCACTGCCCAGTCCTCCGACGCAAAGGCTTCAGCAACCAGCGCAGCCGCCTCGGGGCTCGCAGCGATCGCCTACACCGGCATCGGCCACCCCTACGTTTGGGGCGGCACTACCCCCAACGGCTGGGACTGCTCCGGCTTCACCCAGTGGGTCTACGCCCAGGCCGGCATTAGCATCCCCCGCGTCAACGCATGGACCGCAATGAAGCCCACCAGCAACCCCCAGCCCGGGGACCTGGTCATGCAGAACGGCGGCGCGCACGTCGGCATCTACGTCGGCAACGGCATGATGATCAGCGCGCTGAACCCCAGCCAGGGCACGCTCCTGCACTCGGTTGCCTCCACGGGCACCTCCTCCTTCTTCACTCTGCAGTAGAAAACACCATTCGGGTTAGCCGGCATGCCCCCCAAGTGCCGGCTCTCCCATGACCCGTGTGCTGTCCCAGCCGCGCACGGAAACGGAAAGAGATTAACCATGACCAGTGCAAACAAGGTTGCACGGCACCGAGCTGAGGCCCCCAAGACCAGCTCACTCGCCGTCATCGCGAAGGCTGTCAGCGACAACGCCGGTGGCGTTGGCCGCCAGGCAGCCGTTATTGCTGCTGCTTCGGGCTTGGTCCTGACCAGCGGTGTGGCCGCAAACGCTGCCGACGCCAACGTCCAGCATGATTCCACCGCCACGTCGTCGATCGATGTCCAAGCTGTTGCGCAGTCGAGCATCGCCGCTGATTCCACGGTGGCCATCTCCTACGAGCGTCCCGTTGTCTCGACGGTGGAGGCTCCCGCTCCGGTTGTGGAGCAGGCTCCGGCCAAGGCGGAGGCAAAGACTGCTTCGACCTCCGGTAATGCCACGCTTGCCGTGAACTCCTCCACTCCGGCCGCCAAAGCCCCCGCTGCTTCCAGCGGCCTGGGCGCTGCAATTGCTGCCGCCGCCTACGCCCAGCTCGGCGTGACGCAGGACTGCACCATGCTGGTGACCAACTCGCTGGCCGCCGTGGGAATCCACTTCCACGATTGGCCTGCAGGTTACCTCTCCCTCGGCCGCGTGGTCAGCGCAGCGGAGGCACAGCCAGGCGACCTCGCCTACTACGCCAACGGTGGTTACGGTGGAATGGCCCACATCGCCGTCTACGTCGGTAACGGCATGGCAGTGCACGGCGGATGGAACGGATCCACCACTGCACTGTTCAGCGTGAACGTAGGCTCCGGCCCGGTGTTTATCCGCGTCAACGGCTAATCAAGCACTTCGGAACACCCCTTCAGGCTCCTGCCTGGAGGGGTGTCCTGCTTTAACCACGAGTGAACTTTCGCCGACACCGCCCGGGAACAGCGCCGGAAATTCGTTGATACGGCATATAAGTGCTTACTCTTATGGTGTCGATCCACAGCCCGTACATGCAGAGGGCAGCCGGCCCTCGTGCCCCTGACGGGTGCGGCCGTGAAGAGGTACGTGCATGCGCACACTCGTTCTGAATGCTGGATATGAACCGCTGGCGGTTGTGACATTCCGCCGGGCGCTGGTCCTTGTGCTCACTGGGAAAGCAAGCGTAGTGGCCGAAGGCGGCGAACCTGTCGTCGGGCCACAGGAGATCCTCGGACGTCCGTCCGTCATTCTCCTTAACCGCTACATCCGCCCCAGATACAACAGGATCACTGCCGTGAGCCGCCGCGGAGTTCTCCGCCGCGACGGTCACCGCTGCGCCTATTGCGGCAAAACAGCCCACACCATAGACCATGTCCACCCCAAATCCAGGGGCGGCGCGGATTCCTGGGAAAACCTGGTTGCGGCGTGCTTGAAATGCAACAACGCCAAGAGCGACCACACGCTGGCTGAGATGGGCTGGAAGCTCCGCTTCACGCCCGGCGTGCCCACGGGAACCATATGGCAGATCAAAGAACTCGAGAAACCTGCGCCGGACTGGGACCCGTTCCTCCTGCCGGAATCCGCTGCCTGATCGATTTCTGTCGAACTCCATGCGCACAGGTAGTCTGGGCGGATGGAATTCAACGCCGTGATCCTGGCGGGTGGCAGGGCCACCCGCCTCGGCGGCGTGCCCAAGTCAACGCTGAAGTACGACGGCGCCAGCCTCCTTTCGCGTGCCCTTGACGCTGCCGGGGGTGCTTCGGCCGTGGTGGTTGTTGGTCCGGAACCGAGCGGACTGCCCCAGGGTGTACTGACGGCACGGGAGGAACCCGCCTATGGGGGTCCTGCCGCTGCCATTGCTGCGGGATTGGCAGCCCTTTCCACACGGCCCAAAGCAAAGTGGACGCTTATCCTGGCCTGCGATATGCCGAATGCCGCACGCGGTGTTCCGGCTCTGCAAGCGGTGCTTGAGTATGACGCAAACAGCGAAGGGGCCATGGCGGAATCCGCCGACGGACGTCGCCAACCACTCCTGGGCCTGTATGACACGAGTGCAATGGAGCGGGAAGTGGCCATTGCCTCGGCGGGTTCGGGGTTGACCGACTCTTCAGTGTTCCGGCTGCTTGCTAGGCTGAATGTGCTGGCCGTCGCTGTTCCCGACGGGTCCACGGATGATGTGGACACTTGGGAAGATGCTGCGGCTTTGGGCATCGACAAGGAGCTGGAGGCGGAGATGAAGAGCCAGGACGAGACGCTCGAAGAATGGTGCCGCATGCTGTTGCAGGCGTTTGAGCTTGAAGGCGTCGAGGTTGACGTCAATGAGGTTTTGGCCGTGGCCGGGGTGGCGGCCCATTCCGTGGTGCGGCCCGCGGCACCCTTGACGACCTTCATCGCCGGTTATGCTGCCGGCATGGCACGGGGGATCGGCCAGGCCAACGACGACGCTGCGATGAGCGCGGCTTTGGGGCTCGCCCGCCGGATTGCCAAGGAGTACCCGGAGTCCGAAGCGGAATGACCGAGGCCCCCCACCAGGGCCATCACGCGGCGCACTCATGGCAGGAGGCCCGGCAACGCGCCTTTGATGTGGCGGCTCCCATACCGCCAGGCCCTGTCCCTCTCCGTTCCGCGCTGGGCCGTACCCTCTCCGCGGATATCCGCGCCCTTCACGACATGCCGCACTATGCTTCCTCGGCGATGGACGGTTGGGCAGTCAACGGCAGCGGCCCCTGGATCCTCAGTGAGCCCGGACAAAGGTTGGCGCCGCATCAAGCCAGTCCCATAGTCACCGGAGGCCTCATCCCGCCCGGTGCCAAAGCAGTGCTGCGCAGCGAAAGCGGCATCATCACCACTGACGAGGATGGTCTGCCCGTGCTTGCCCTTGGCGGCGCGGCGAAACCGGGCGAGCCCAAAAATGGCCAACACATCCGTAAAGCGGGGGAGGAGGCCGCCGAAGGGGAGATGCTCCTCAAAGCCGGAACCGTCCTGAATCCCGCACATCTTGCCCTGGCAGCCCTGGCAGGTTTGGATGAGGTGGAAGTACAGGGCAAGCCATTGGTGCGTTTCCTCCTGACAGGCTCGGAAGTGGTGGACAAAGGGGTACCGGACCCTGGAAAAGTCCGGGATACTTTCGGCCCCCAGCTTGGTGCCGTTGTTGAACTGCTCGGCGGTATTGCCGGGGAGCAGGAGCGGGTAGGGGACGACTACGACCACTGGGTCGCTGCCCTCGAGGAGCCGGAGCCCGTCCTCGGGGAAGCCACAGACCAGGCGGACGAGTACGCCCAACCGCCTGCCGACGTCGTCATCACCACTGGCGGTACCGGACGTTCCGGAACCGACCATTTCAGGAGGGCAATAGCCGGGCTGGGTGGAAAACTGCTCATAGATGGAATTGCCATGCGTCCGGGACATCCCGCCGTCCTGGCCGAATTGCCCGATGGACGCTTTGTGTTGGGGCTTCCGGGGAATCCGCTTGCAGCCATGATGGCGCTTTTCACGGTGGGTGGCCCTTTGCTGGCAGGTTTGGGCCATGGCCGGTTGGAAGATGCCGGCGAGGTGCCTTGCGGCGCCATGATCGAGGCCGATCCGGGCCGCACCCGGTTGATGCCTTTCAGGCTCGTCTACGGGCTGGCTTCACCGGCGCAGCATGCGGGGCCGGGGATGATGCGCGGTCTCGCGCATGCCGACGGCGTCATGGTGGTCCCACCGCACGGGGTCCAGCTGGGGGAGTTGGTTCCGGCTTTTCCGTTGCCCTGGGGCAAACCGCTTCCCCTGCCGAAGGATACTGAGGAGAAGCCCCGCAAATCCCCTGCACGGCAGCCAAGGAAGGCACCCTCAGGACCCGTGGACTGGAGTGGCCTGGACGCCTGAGGCTGCTTCTGGACTCAGGTGGCATCAAGACTGCCGGGCTTGTAATGATGGACACATGAACAGGCATGCCCCCGTACAGGACATCAATGAGGATGACCTGCAGATCCACCCGCCCAAGCGCGCTGCCGCCGGAATCAAAGCCGTCACCGTGGCCCTCGAAAGGGGCTATTCGCAGGCCGGCGTGGCCCGCACGGTCCGGTCCATGCTGCGCGTCAACCAGCACGATGGCTTCGACTGCCCCGGTTGTGCTTGGCCCGAATCCATTACCGGGCGGCGCAAGCCCGCGGAGTTCTGCGAAAACGGTGCCAAGGCAATCGCCGAGGAAAGCACCACCCGAACCGTGGACGCGGCTTTCTGGGCCGGGCACTCCATAGCGGACCTCGAGGAGAAAACCGAGTACTGGCTGGGGAGCCAGGGCAGGCTGTCCGATCCCGTGGTGATCAGGCCGGGAGACACCCACTATTCGCCCATCACGTGGACCGAAGCATTCAAGATGATCGGCGAGCACATCAACGCTTCGACGCCCGATCGCTGCGTGTTCTACACCTCGGGGCGGACAGCCAACGAGACCGCATTCATGTACCAGTTGTTTGCCCGCAGCGTGGGAACGAACAACCTGCCGGACTGCTCCAATATGTGCCACGAGTCATCCGGCAGCGCATTGAATCCGACCATTGGCATCGGCAAGGGCACGGTTTCCCTGGAGGACATCCATCAGTCCGAACTGGTCTTCGTGGTGGGCCAGAACCCTGGAACCAACCACCCGCGCATGCTTTCCGCCCTTCGCGACTGCAAGAACAATGGCGGCAAGGTGGTCGCAGTCAACCCGCTTCCGGAAGCGGGGCTGCTGAACTTCAAGGATCCGCAATCGCTCAATGGCGTGATCGGAGGCGGCACCACCATCGCGGACGAATTCCTCCAAATCAGGGTGGGTGGCGACCTCGCGCTCTTCCAGGCGCTCGGACACCTGCTCTTGGAGGAACAGAAGCGGCACCCCGGGACCGTGGTGGACAAGTCCTTCATCGGCAAGCAAACGGAAGGCTTCGAAGCCTACGCGGCAGCGCGGTCAGTGCTGGACTGGGACGAGACCGAGCGGGCCACAGGACTCTCCCGCGAGGAGATCACCACTGTTGCGGAAATGATGGTGAAGTCCAAGGCCACCATCATTTGCTGGGCGCTGGGCCTGACGCAGCAGCCGCACTCGGTGAACACGCTCAAGGAGATCGTCAACCTGCTCCTTCTGCAGGGCAACTTCGGCAAGCCGGGTGCCGGCGCCTGTCCGGTTCGCGGCCACTCCAATGTGCAGGGCGACCGCACCATGGGGATCTGGGAGAAGCCCAAGGAACCGTTCCTGGCTGCGCTCGATACCGAGTTTGGCTTCAGCATGCCGCGGGAACACGGCTACGACTCGGTGGAAACCCAGCACGCACTGGAAAAGGGCGAGGTTGACGTCTTCGTCTCCATGGGCGGGAACTTCGCGGCGGCCGGATCGGACACCGTTGCCCTTGAGGAAGGCCTTAAGAACGCGGGACTGACCGTCCATATTTCCACTAAGCCCAACCGCGCGCACGTGGTCCACGGCAAGACCTCCCTCATCCTGCCCACGCTCGGCCGGACGGACACTGACGACAAACACCCCAAGGGTAAGCAGTTCCTTTCCGTGGAAGACTCCATGTCCGTCATCCACAAGACCCAGGGCCGGCTGACACCGGTGTCCGAGCACCTCCTCGCCGAGCCGGTCATTGTGGCGCGCATGGCCCAGGCCACCCTTGGTGACGATCACGTGGTGGACTGGCGTGCCATGGCCGAGGACTACGACGTTGTCCGGGACCACATCTCACGGGTGATTCCTGGTTTCGAGGACTTCAACATGCGCGTCCGGACAAAGAACGGCTTTGTCCTGCCCAACCCGCCCCGCGATACCCGGACCTTCGCCACGGACATCGGCAAAGCACGCTTCACGGTGAGCCCCCTGGAGTACCTTGAGCCGCCGGCTGGACACCTGATCCTGCAGACCATGCGCAGCCACGACCAGTACAACACCACGTTCTACGGCCTCGATGACCGGTACCGCGGCATATCCGAGGCCAGGCGCGTCATCCTGGTCCACGAAGAGGATCTCGCGGAACTCGGATTCCGGGACCGGGACCTGGTGGACGTCATCTCCACCTTCGCCGGCAGCGAGCGGCGTGCCAACAAGTTCCGGCTCGTCGCCTATCCGACCGCCAAAGGCTCTGCCGCCGCCTACTTCCCGGAGGCCAACGCGCTGGTTCACCGGGAACTGGTTGCAAGGGAGTCCAACACTCCGGGCTACAAGGCAATGACCGTCCGGTTCATCCCCCACGAGGAGAAGGAAGCCTGATATGGGCCGCGTTACGCAGCGCCGCAAAGTGCACAAGTTCGTCCTGGACGGTTCGCCCCAAGCGCTGGAGCATCCGGTCCGCTACAAAGGAGATGTCCTTGCGGTGGAGGAACCGCTGGAGATCCGCTTGGGCGAGATGTCCTTCTCCGTGACCATGAGGACACCGGGAGACGACTTCGATCTCGTAGCCGGTTTCCTCGTCTCGGAGGGGATCATTTGGGAGCCCGGGCAATTGGTGTCCGAACGGTTCTGCGCAGGAGAAAACGAGGACGGAGTACAGACCTTCAACGTCGTGGACGCCCAGTTGCGTCCCGACGTCGTACGTCCCGATACGGGCCGCAACGTCTATACCTCCAGTTCTTGCGGCATCTGCGGAACTGATTCGATCGAAGCGGTCCGGAAGTCCTCACACCACAGTCCAAAGGAAGATCCGGCGACCATCCCGGTGCGGGCGCTGGCGGCTCTTCCGGACAGGCTCCGGGAGGCGCAAGCGGTCTTTGCAAAGACGGGCGGTGTCCATGCTGCCGGACTCTTCCGGATTCACGACGACGGCACTACCGAACTGCTCTGCCTCCGGGAAGACGTTGGCCGCCACAATGCAGTGGACAAAGTGGTGGGCTGGGCCCTGCGCGCAGGCCACCTGCCGCTGAAGGGAACGGTTTTGCAGGTCTCGGGACGGGCGTCGTTCGAACTTGTCCAGAAGGCCGCCATGGCCGGTATTCCCGTGCTCTCGGCGGTGAGTGCGCCGTCCAGCCTGGCCGCGGAGCTTGCTGATGACGCGGGTGTGACCCTGGTGGGGTTCAGCCGTGGACACAGCCTCAACGTTTACGCCGGCCGGACGCGGATACTCGAAGCCGAACCGGCCCCGGCGATCGTCCCCTAGGTTCCGGAAGGCCGCTGGAGAGCGCCGGATCACTTGGTTATTAGGACGGAACAACGTAGATTTTATCCATCGATTGGAATCGAAGTACGTCGGACCGCCGCCGCCGTAAAACGCTTGGTCCGAGCCTGGATCTTCCGCCGCCAGCCCACGCCAAAAGGGGAATTAGTTGCACGACGACCGCCGGATCACTGAACAGCGTCTCGACCGCTTTGTCCGGGAACGCCTTCTTCCGGCTGTCTACGGCAGGTCCGTTCCGCTGGGGCTCAGCAGCTGGGAAGCCCCAGGCGAACCTGTGCCGGCAGCCGAAGCCATGCGGCAGCTCTTCACGCCGCAGGAACCCGGCGCAGCATGGGGCAAGGCCTGGAGCACCAAATGGCTCCGGCTCCAAGGCGAAGTCCCGGAGGGCTGGGGAAGCTCGGAAGACACCACCGTGGAGATCATCGTGGATCTGGGGTTCAACAGCGATGTCCCCGGTTTCCAGTGTGAGGGAACGGCCTGGCGTGCCGACGGCAGCATTATCAAGGCCATTTCGCCGCGCAACTACCACGTGCCGTTGAAGCTCCTCGGCGGCGGATTGTCCGTGGACTTCTACGTTGAGGCCGCAGCCAACCCCGACGTCGCCCAAGGCTGGTCCTTCGCGCCCACGCCTTTGGGGGACAAGGCCACGGCGGGTGACGAACCCCGTTATCGCTTGGGGCGGATAGCGATTGCCGAGCTGAACGAGACCGTCTGGGAATTGAACCAGGACGTTTGGACCCTCAGCGGCCTCATGCATGAACTGCCCACGGAACTGCCCCGCCGCCATGAGATCCTCCGGGCCTTGGAACGGATGCTGGACATCATGGACCCGGACGACGTCGCGGGCACCGCCGCGGCCGGCCGGGAAGCCCTCGCCGAGGTGCTTGGCCGCCCCGCGTACGCCTCGGCACACGAGCTCCTCGCCACGGGGCATGCCCACATCGATTCGGCTTGGCTGTGGCCCGTCCGCGAGACCATCCGCAAGTGTGCCCGGACATTCTCCAACGTGGTGGCGTTGATGGACGAAGACCCGGACTTTGTTTTCTCTTGCTCCTCCGCGCAGCAACTTACGTGGATCAAGGAATTCTTCCCGGAACTCTTTGTCCGCATCCGGGAAAAGGTCAAGGCCGGCCAATTTGTGCCGGTGGGCGGCATGTGGGTGGAATCGGACACCAATATGCCCGGCGGCGAAGCCATGGCCCGGCAGTTCGTGGAAGGCAAGAGCTTCTTCCTCAAGGAATTCGATATCGAATGCGAGGAAGCCTGGTTGCCCGACTCGTTCGGGTACTCCGGTGCCCTGCCCCAGATCGTTAAGTCGGCAGGCTCCCGCTGGTTCCTGACCCAGAAAATCTCCTGGAACAAGGTGAACCGCATGCCGCACCACACCTTCTCCTGGGAAGGGATCGACGGGACCCGGCTGTTTACGCACTTCCCGCCGGTGGATACCTACAACGCCGAACTGCACGCACGGGAACTGGCCCACGCCGAGCGCAATTACCGGGACCACGGCCGGGGTACCATGTCGCTGGTTCCGTTCGGTTATGGCGACGGCGGTGGCGGACCCACGCGGGAGATGCTGGCCGCCGCGCACCGCACGGCCAACCTCGAAGGATCACCGAAGGTACGTTTGGGCACAGCCAAGGAGTTCTTCCTCAAGGCCGAGGCGGAGTACCCCCAATTGCCGGTGTGGGTGGGGGAGATGTACCTGGAGATGCACCGGGGTACGTACACCAGCCAAGCCAGGACCAAACGTGGCAACCGACGCAGCGAGCACCTCCTCAGGGAAGCGGAGCTCTGGTGCTCCACGGCCGCTGTCCGTGTGGGCTTTGAATATCCGGCCGCGGAGCTCAAGCGGCTCTGGCAACTGGTCCTGCTGCAGCAGTTCCATGACATCCTGCCCGGCAGTTCCATCGCTTGGGTGCACCAGGACGCCGAACGAAACTACGCGGCGATCGCCCGCGACCTTGAAGCCATCATCGCTTCAGCGGCGCAGGCACTGGTGGGTAGCGGCCACACGCGGTTCCTCCTGAACGCCGCGCCGCATAAACGCCATGGAGTCTCCGCGCTCGCCGTTGCCGAGGCCACCCGGCCCGAAACCCCGGTGGACGTGACGGAGCAGGATGGTGGGTACGTACTGGACAACGGCATCATCCGGGCTGTCCTGGACAGCAACGGCCTGCTGACCTCGCTGGTGGACCATGCCAGTGGAAGGGATGCGATCGCTCCGGGCCAGTCCGGCAACCTGCTGGAACTGTTCAGGGATATCCCGAACGAATGGGACGCTTGGGACATTGAGGAGTTCTACCGGCGTAACGTGGCCCCGCTGACAACGGCGGAAGCCATCGCCGTCGAAACAACCGCGACGGGCGCCGTCGTGGTGGTTGAGCGTTCGGTGGGGGCCTCTGCCATCACGCAGCGGATCACGCTCGACGCCGGTGCCGAGTCACTCGGCATTTCCACCGCCGTTGACTGGCAGGAACGCGAGAAGATGCTGAAGATCGCCTTCCCGTTGGATGTACGCGCCGATCATTCGTCTTCGGAGACACAGTTCGGGCATGTTTCCAGGCCAACCCACACCAACACCTCCTGGGATGCGGCCAAGTTCGAGATTTGCGCCCACCGCTGGATCCACGTGGCGGAACCGGGATACGGGGTGGCGGTCAGCAACTCCTCAAGCTATGGCCACGACGTCACCCGCGCGGTCCGCGCCGACGGAGGGACCACGACGACGGTCCGCACCTCGCTGCTGCGCTCCGCGCGCTTCCCGGATCCTGAAGCGGACCGTGGCGAACACACCCTTGAGGTCACCATCCGTCCCGGGGCCGGGATTGCCGACGCCGTGGAAGAGGGCTACCGGACCAACCTGGCGCCGCGCTACGTGCTCGGCAACCAGCCCGTTGAGCCGCTGGTGGCTGTGTCCAACCCCGCCGTTGTGGTGGAAGCGGTGAAGCTGGCCGAGGACGGAAGCGGGGACGTCATAGTGCGCCTCTACGAGTCCCTCGGACAGCGGTCCAAGGCTACGGTGCTGGCCAACTTTGCCTCTTCCGGCGTCGTCGCGACGGACCTGCTTGAACGGCCGCTTGAGGCACCGGGAGTTGACTGCTCCAGCGGTGCCGGCGAGTTGCTCCTGCGCCCGTTCCAGTTGGTGACTCTGCGCTTCGCACGCTGAACGGCCGAGGGTCCCGCACGGAAGTGCGGGACCCTCGATGGTTCTTGCAGCCGTAGGCTCAGAGATCGTGCTGAAGCCGCTTGACGAAGAGCTTTGTACGTTCCTGCCTTGGCGCCCGCAGCACCTCCGAGGCAAGACCCCGTTCCACCACCACGCCGCCGTCCATGAAGATCACTTCGTCTGCCACATGCTGCGCGAAGGCGAGTTCGTGGGTGACGATCACCATGGTCCAGCCTTCTTCTGCGAGTTCCTTGATGACGCCGAGGACGTCGCCCACCAGCTCGGGGTCCAGCGCGGAGGTAGGCTCGTCGAAGAGCAGGAGCTGTGGCTTCAGTGCCAAGGCCCGGACGATCCCCACGCGCTGTTGCTGGCCGCCTGACAGCTCGAAGGGATAGGCGTCGCGCTTGTCGGCAAGGCCGACCCGGGCCAACAGCTTTTCGGCCTCGGCAATGGCTTCCGCCCGCGGACGCTTCTGGACTTGGACCGGGCCTTCAATGATGTTCTTCAGCACTGTCATGTGTGGAAACAGGTTGTAGTGCTGGAACACCATGGCGCTGCGGTCCCGCAGGGCGGCGATCTCTTTCTTGCCCACCTTGGTACCGAAATCAATGGACAGGCCACTTTCCGCGCCGTCGGCCCCGAAGGTGACCGTACCGGCGTCGGGAACTTCCAGTCCGTTGAGCGAGCGCAGCACGGTGGTCTTTCCCGAACCGGATGGCCCGATAAGGGCCACCACTTGCCCGCGGCGGATCTCGATGTCGATATCGCGGAGGACTACATTGCTGCCGAATGCCTTGGCCAGGTTGGCGGCCTTCAGGACGGTGGCGGCGCCGGCCTGGTTTGGTGAGGGTGCATCAGTGGGCGACATAGCGGTCCAATCTCCTTTCCACCGCGGACTGCGCGGTGGAAAGGACCAGGCAGATGATCCAATAGACGAGTGCTGCCTGCAGGTACAGGATCATGAACTCCTGGCTGAATGCGGCGATCTGCTGGGCATTGCGGAAGAGTTCGGTGACCAGGATCAGGGACGCAAGCGAGGTGTCCTTGACCAGGGAAATGAAGGTATTGGACAACGGCGGAACAGACACCCGCGCCGCCTGGGGGAGGATGATGCGGACCAGGGCCTGGCTGCCGGACATGCCGATGGTGTGGCCGGCTTCCCACTGTCCCTTAGGCACGGAAAGGATCGCAGCACGGATGATTTCCGCCGCATAGCCGCCAACGTTCAATGAGAACGCGATGACGGCACTGGGCCACGGATCAAGCTTCACGCCGATGCTGGGCAGGCCGTAGAAGATCACGAACAGCTGCACCAGCAACGGCGTACCGCGGATCACCGAGACGTAGAAACGGCCGATTCCCGAGAGCACGATGTTGGGGCTCAACCGCATCAACGCCACCAGCAGGGCAAGGACCAGCCCGAAGGCGAAAGATATCAACGTGAGCGGAATGGTTCCGGTCACGGCACCGGTGACGATCGGCCCGAAGGAACTCCAGACGAGGTCCCAGTTCATTTATTTGGTGACGTCCGCGCCGAAGTACTTGTCCGAGATCTTTGCCAGCGTCCCGTCCGACTTGAGATCGGCCAGGGCCTTGCTCACGGCATTAGCCAGTTCACTGGAGCCCTTGCGGAACACGAAGGCGCTCTCCGTCTTGTCAGGGGCTTCGGCGGCCACCTTCAGTCCCGAGTTGGGAGTGGTCTTGGCGTAGTCCAAGTAGGTGAGTTTGTCGTTGACCGTGGCATCCACGCGCCCCTGCTGGACCAGCGTGGCTGCCTGGGCCCAGCCTTCGACGGCCTGGACGTTGGCCCCCGCTTCCACTGCCATCTTGTAGAAGTTGCTCGTCAGCGACTGCGCAGTGGTCTTGCCCTTGAGGTCGGCGAAGCTGTTGATGCCCGAGTTGTCCGACTTGGTCACCACGACGCCCGTGGAGACGGTGTATGGGGTGGAGAAATCGTACTTGGCCTTGCGGTCTTCATTGATGGAGATCTGGTTGGCGATGGTGTCGAACCGCTTGGCGTCGAGTCCGGCGAAGATGCCATCGAACTGGGTCTCCTGGAACTTTGCCTTCACGCCGAGCTTTTCAGCCACTGCCTTGGCGATCTCGACGTCGTAACCGGTCAGTTCGCCTGCACCGTCGGCGTGGAAGCTGAAGGGACGGTAGGTGCCCTCGGTGGCGACGATGAGCTCACCCTTGGACTTCACGTCGGACAAGGACGTATCGCCACCGGACTGTGCCGGGGAGGAACCTCCGCCGCCACATGCGGAAAGTGCCAGGGCCACGGAGGCCAGGGTTGCTGCCAGGACGGAACGGCGGGTACGGAGACTGGTCATGGAGCCATCTTAGCCACGGCCCCGGACAACGCCGGGCTGCCGGTTCCGGCAACACCGCAAAAGGACGCTTAAAAAGGCTGAGTGGGGGCGGTCCCCAACAGCCCGCCACCACTCATCCCCCCAATTGTGATCCTGAGGGCGCCACATCCGCCGGAAACCCGTTCTCTGATTCCGGTGTCAGGCTGCAAGCCTCATTCACACATTCATGATTGTGCCACGATCTAATGCTTTTGTGAAAGTCTTACGCCGTACGACGTGCTTTCCGCCGGGCGTAGGCCTTGGAAAACCAGATTCCGGCCAGTCCGATGGACGTAGCGAGGACCGCTGAGTAGTTGATCAACGACCTCAGCCAAAAGTGGACCGGCGGGATCAGTGGGAAGAGTTGGGACACCAGCAACAGCGTTAGTCCAACCAGGAGGAGGGCCGAGGCTGCCCGGAGCAGTGCGGGGAAGCGCCCCGTCATGGTCCGCCAGATTGCGGGCAGGAGGCAGGCGGAGACGAACCCCGGGTAGAACCGTCCCAGAGCAGCGTAGGCATCCATCGACGGACCCCACGTCAGGCCGGACATGCCCACAGTGGAACCCCTGGTATCAGTGATGAAAAAGAAGAACGCAGTCAAGGCCGCGGTGATCGCCAGCACGGTCAAACCCCAGGGGCCGCGGATCGCGCGGACAGCCGATTTTGAATCGAAACCTGTGGCGATCTTGACGCCCATGAGCAGGAACGTGCCGTAAAGGAGAAAGCGCAGGATCAGGTTGGTGATGTTCATGCCGCCCAGGACCGCATCGATGGCCAGGTAGGGAGCCTCGATGCTGAGCAGGATGTCCATGGTGATGAGCGCGAAGATATAGAACACCACACGGTTCTCACCGCGCAGCGCGCTGGGGACGCGCGCCAAGGTGATGGCAAGGCAAATAACCAGCGTGGCCCAGGGCAGGACAGCCGTCATCCGAGGTTCTCCCAAATTCGTTCAGTTCGTTCGTGGTCTTGTTCCTGCCGGCGCAGGGACTTGCCGAGGGCCTGGAGTCGTTCTCCGGCCAGGGTTACCAGCTCGCCAAGGGTCATCCGGTTGAGCGCCTCCTGGCGGCCGTTCGGCGCCCAGCCGGCCTCCGCCTCCGTGATCAGGCCTCCGGCCACGAGGCCTCCCGCGGGCCCGACGCCGGCAGCCCGCGAGGTGGCGATGGCCAATTCCGGAGGCAGTCGGTTGGCAGTCAGGTGCGCCGAGAAGTTTTGTGGTGCAATCCCGGTGGTTTCGCTGACGCGGTGCCGCAATTCGCCGTCGTCGATCGCTTCCACCCAGTTGCGCACAGCGGTTGGGTGCGGCGTATCCGAAAGGCTTGGAGTGGGCGCCTGTCCCGGTTCGCTGCGTTCAACTACCGCCCGGAGCAGATCGGTGGTGGCTACCTGGCTCACCAGCTCGGCAGGAGTGGGAGGAACCGGATCGCCGCGCAGGTCCGCGTAAAGATCGAACGTGGCCAGCTCCGCGACCGGGTTGAGGTTGTACGCGCGGCTGATGCTCACCAGCGTGGACTCCGCCACCTTGCCCCGCACCAACTGTTGGGCCAGCGTTGTCCGCTTGATGCCGGAAACCCTGCAGACGTCCGCAGTGCTGGCATGGGGCGCAACGCCATGCAGCCAGCGCTGGAACGCCTTGGACGGTAAGGGCATGGAGGGCTTTCTGGTATCTCAGACGGGCGGTCGCGGCATCGCTGAAAAGTTTTGCCGTAAGTGGGAGTACAAAACGATTTTACGCGGACGCCACATTGAATTATGCTTGATTCTTGAACCCGCTGGTCCGTACACCCCCCAAGTCCGGACCGGCGGGTTTTTCCATGCCTGCTGGAAACGCGCGGGCTGCGAGAGGACTTTAAGAATGACTGCAACCTTGGTGGCCAAGGATCTTGCGGGTGGCCACGGTCACCGCACACTCTTTTCCAAGCTCTCCCTCACGGTGGCACCCGGCGACGTCGTCGGAGTAGTGGGTGCGAACGGAGCGGGCAAATCGACACTCCTGCGCATCCTCGCCGGGGTGGACCAGCCGCAGGAGGGAAGCGTCAACCTTGCCCCGTCCGATGCGTTCGTTGGCTGGTTGCCGCAGGAGCATGAGCGGACCGAGGGCGAAACCATAGCGGCGTACATCGCGCGCCGGACGGGTTGCGCCCAGGCAACGGCAGAGATGGAGGCCACGGCGGAGGCCCTCGGCTCCGGGGCACCAGGGGCGGATGACGCCTACTCCGTGGCTTTCGACCGTTGGATGGCTTCCGGTGCCGCCGACCTCGAAGAGCGAATCCCTGCGGTGCTCGCTGATCTTGGCTTGGAATTGGGCGCTGAAGCCCTGATGACGGGGCTCTCCGGCGGCCAAGCGGCCCGCGTTGCGCTCGCAGCCCTCCTGCTGAGCCGGTTCGACGTCGTTCTTTTGGACGAACCCACCAACGACCTGGACCTGGACGGGCTCGCCAGCCTGGAAGCATTCGTACAGGGGCTCCGCGGCGGCGTGGTCCTGGTGTCCCACGATCGCGAGTTCCTGGCCCGCTGTGTCACTACCGTGGTGGAACTGGACCTGGCGCAGAACTCCGTGGCCGTGTACGACGGCGGCTATGAGTCCTTCCTCGAGGAGAGGTCCGTGGCCAAGCGCCACGCCCGGGAACGCTACGAGGAATACGCGTCCACTAAGGCAGACCTTGTGGCGCGTGCGCGAACGCAACGGGAATGGAGCTCCCAAGGCGTCCGGAATGCCATGAAGAAGAATCCGGACAACGACAAGATCCGTCGGGCCGCCAGTACGGAGTCCTCCGAGAAGCAGGCGCAAAAGGTCCGCCAAATGGAATCGCGCATCGCACGGCTCACTGAGGTGGAGGAACCCCGCAAGGAGTGGCAACTGCAGTTCAGCATCGGCCAGGCACCCCGCTCCAGTGCCGTCGTCGCTACCCTGCGTGACGCCGTCGTGCGGCAGGGCGACTTCACGCTGGGGCCTGTCAACCTGCAACTGAACGGCGGGGAACGGATCGGCATCACGGGTCCGAACGGGGCCGGCAAGTCCACCCTCCTGCGCCTCCTGTTGGGGACACAACAACCGGACGACGGCGATGCTTCCATGGGTGCGTCCGTGGCCGTTGGCGAAGTGGACCAGGCCCGCGGACTGCTCGACGGCGGCAAGCAGCTTGCCGAGGCCGTCGAAGCCGTGCTGGTGGATTGGAACAGCGCGGACGTCCGGACGCTCCTTGCCAAGTTCGGCCTCAAGGCGGACCACACCTCGAGGACTGTCGATTCGTTGTCCCCGGGCGAACGGACCCGCGCCGCGCTGGCGCTCCTGCAGGCCCGCGGGGTAAACCTGCTGGTGCTGGATGAACCCACCAACCACCTCGACCTGCCCGCGATCGAGCAACTGGAAGAAGCACTGGAGAGCTACGAAGGCGCCCTTCTCCTGGTCACGCACGATCGCAGGCTGCTGGAAAACGTCCGGCTTGATTCACGCTGGCACCTGGAAAACGGCCGTGTCCAGGAGCTGCACCACCTTCCCGGCCAGGAGAAGTAACCATGAGCATGGATGGAGTGGCCTGGAGCTCGCTCTACAAGCTGACGCGGGCCCAAAGCGGCTCCCAGCCGTTCTCCAAGGAAACGCTGAAACGGGTCCTTGGATTTGCCGCCCCCCACAAGGGCAAGCTGATCGCATTCGTCATCGCCTCGATTGCGGGCGCCGTCCTTGCCGTGGCCACGCCGGTGCTGGCGGGGCAGGTTGTTGATGCCATCATCGGCAAGGCCGGAGCGGGAACGATCATCTGGCTCGCGGTCCTGATCGCACTTGTGGCCGTGGGCGAGGCGGGAGTTGGGCTGCTGACCCGGTGGTTGTCCTCAACCATTGGGGAAGGGGTCATCGTGGACCTCCGAACCCGGGTCTTCGACCATGTTCAGCGGATGCCCATTGCCTTCTTCACCCGTACGCGCACCGGGGCGCTGGTGAGCCGCCTCAACAACGACGTGATCGGAGCGCAGTCGGCCTTTGCGGGCACGCTGTCCGGAGTGGTCAGCAACGTGGTTGCACTGGCCCTTACCCTGGCCGTCATGCTTAACACCTCCTGGCTGGTGACTGTGCTGGCCATGGTGCTCCTCCCGATCTTCCTGATCCCGGCACGGCGGATGGGATCCAAGCTGGCCGACTTGAGACGCGAAGCCGCGGCCCACAACGCCGCCATGGGAACGCAGATGACCGAGCGGTTCTCGGCACCCGGCGCCACGCTCGTGAAGCTCTTCGGCAGGCCGGATGAGGAATCGCGGGAGTTCGCGGCCCGGGCGGGACGTGTCCGCGACATCGGGATCCGCACGGCCATGCTGCAGTTCACCTTCGTCACGGCTTTGACCCTGGTTTCCGCATTGGCTTTGGCCTTGGTCTACGGGCTCGGCGGCTGGTTGGCCATCGGTGGCCAGCTGGCTCCCGGGGATGTAGTGGTCCTGGCACTCCTCCTGACCCGCCTCTACGCGCCCTTGACGGCCCTCTCGAACGCCCGGGTGGAGGTGATGAGCGCGCTGGTCAGTTTTGAGCGCGTGTTCGAGATCCTGGACCTGAAACCGCTCATCACCGAAAAGCCGGACGCAGTGTCCGTTCCGGCCGGTCCCGTCGCCGTTGAATTCGATAACGTCCGTTTCTCCTACCCCTCGGCGGACAAGGTGTCCCTGGCTTCGCTGGAGGATGTGGCCACCTTGGACACCCGGGGCGGGGAGGAAGTCCTGCACGGCGTCAGCTTCCGCGTCGAGCCCGGCCAGACCGTGGCCTTGGTGGGCTCCTCGGGTGCGGGCAAGTCCACCGTGGCCCAGTTGCTGTCCAGGCTTTACGACGTCGACTCCGGTGCGGTGCGCTTGGGCGGCCACGGCGCCGGTACAGGCGTGGATGTCCGCGAGCTGCGATTCGATTCGGTCCGCGATACCTTGGGCATGGTCACCCAGGACGGCCACCTCTTCCACGAAACCATTGCGTCGAACCTGCGCTTGGCCCGGCCTGACGCCACGGAAGAGGAAATGTGGGAGGTCCTGCGCAGGGCCCGCCTGGAACCCATGATCCGGTCCCTGCCCGATGGCCTGGAGACCGTGGTGGGGGAGCGCGGGTACCGGCTTTCCGGTGGTGAACGCCAACGGCTGACCATCGCCCGGCTGCTTATCAAGCAACCGCGCGTCGTGATCCTTGACGAGGCGACAGCCGCACTGGACTCCACCAACGAAGCCGCCGTCCAGGCGGCTCTGGGCGAGGCACTTGAGGGGCGCACCGCCGTCGTCATTGCCCACCGCCTGTCCACTATCCGTGCAGCCGATGCGATCCTGGTGGTCGAGGACGGCCGGATCGTGGAGCGTGGCACCCATACGGAACTGCTTGAGGCGGAGGGACGCTACGCGGAGCTGTACCGGACACAGTTTGCCGAAGCCACTGCGGTGGCGCGCGAAGCGGTCCCGGAACTCTGACCCAACTGGGGGACAGATCCCGCTCTACCGGACCCTCGCAAGGCCGCGATCTGTCCCCTACTTGGGTAGGGCGAGGGCCGGGAGCACGTGGTCCGTCAGCAGCGGAGCCAAGTCCCGGGGCAGGGGCGCACGGAGGTCAAGCCACCTGATCTCGGCGATCTCCGCTGAAGGGTGCGCCTCCCATGTTCCGGGTGCAGTGAAAACCGTTGCCTCGATGGTGGTTTCCGCCTCATTGGCCGCGACAGCATGCCAAACCCCCATGAGCTCCAGGTCTTCAGGAGCAACGGCGATGCCGACTTCCTCGAGGAGCTCCCGGGACGCCGCTTCTGCAGCGGTTTCGCCGACCTCCGGCTTGCCGCCGGGGTGCATGAACTTGTCCGTGCCACGCTTGCGCACCGTCAGGAGCCGGCCGTCGGGGTTGTAGATGCAGACTGCGCTGACCACGATCACGTTCATTGTTGCCTCTTCAAGCGGGATTCGAGCAGCAGGTCCTTCGCGGGCCCGTGGACATCCCACGTGAAGCTGAACCCGTCCGGTCCCTGCCAGGAGTATTTGACGTAGTAATCGTCGGGATCGCACCAGTGCTTGTCCTGGTTGGCGTCCCCGGCGAAGCTCATGACGTGGAACGGCCGGCCGTCCGGAAAGAACACGTCCATGCTTTCCTCCGTGGCGCCGGGCTTGAGGACGTATTCGCGGAAGGCAGGCCCCGAGTGGGTCGGCCAGTGCATGGTCCCGTCTTCGCGGTAGTCCAGGCCGCCGTCGGGGTTCTTCGCGTAGCGCACGACGCCGGTAAAGGTTCCGCGGGTGCCGGTGGCGCGATCGAGGAGGGTCCGCTCCACGGTCCAATCGCCGGCCAGGTAGGCCCGCAAATCCATCCGTGGCTGCTGGTCATTCAAGTGCCCTCGATTGGAATCGAACCAACGACACCGGCTTTAGGAGAGCCGTGCTCTATCCACTGAGCTACGAGGGCGTGTGTTTTGTTGCCAACAGGGTCCCTCGCGGGAGCCTCCGGCCCGAACACGACTATAAGCATACAAGCTGGCGGGGGCATGCCCGAACACAGTTAGGCTGGCGGATATGAGTCACGCGACAGTACCGGCATCGGCGGCGACGTTCCTTCCCAACGTCCGCAGCGTCCGTGCCGCAATCGGCGGGTGGGCGCAGTTGAGCGTGGTGCAGTACTTCGTGGCCGAGGCTGCCGTGATTGATGCGTGGGCCGGACCCGAACCGTACAGCAGGACCACGGGCTACATCAGCGACCTTGGTGCTGTTTCCTGCGGAATCTACGAGGACCGGGCCGTCTGTTCACCTTTGCACGTGCTGATGAACGCTTCGTTCGTGGTGCAGGGGCTTGCGCTGGTTTTTGGGGCCTTGTTCCTGACCGCAGGCCTGCTGTGCGTGGCGGCCAGGCCGGGCGTGGCGGCGCGGCGGTTCCATCCCGGGCCAGGCACTTCCCGCCCGGCCAAACACTGGGTCTCGGCCGTCGCCATCCGGATACTGACGGGGATTTCAGGCGTTGGAACGGTCATTGTGGGCCTTGTCCCGGAGGATTACGGCTCGCCCTGGCATTTTGCCGGGGCGCTGATGTTCTTCATCGGCGGCGGGTTTGCGCTGCTGGTCCTTGGCTTCCTCTGGTTCCGGCAGACACCCGTCAGTTGGTTCCTCGCCGCGTGCGGAGTGGTGTGCATCGCTGCGCTTGTGGCCGGTGGCGTGACCCGCATGGACGTGCCCGAACCCGGTTTGCTGGAAAGGCTCATGGGCTATCCCGTGACGATCGGGCTGGCCGCTGCCGGTCTGGTGATAGCCGGGCGCGTGCACCGCGAACGGCGTTCCCGCGCCGCATAGACGGGAGGGGCTGCGTCGCCTCCGGTGCGGGTTTATTCTGGCGCTATGACGACGGCGGCTGGTCCGCGTGGCGGGGACCGCGGGCTTTTGCCTGATCTCGCAGGGCGACGTGAGCTTGTTGGGGGTTGGGCTGCAATCACGCTGATCCACTACTTCGTGGTGGAAGCCGTGGCGATGGCCGCCTGGCGTGGAAGCCCTTCCTATGACCGCCGGGAACATGTCATCAGCGATCTCGGTGCTGCGCATTGTGGGCCCTTCAACGGCTACGACGTGTGTTCACCCCTGAATTGGCTGATGAACGCCTCGTTCGTCCTCCAGGGTGTCGCCATGATCCTGGGGGCGGTGCTGGTCAGTTCCGCCGTCTTGTCCGTCGCTGCTGAGCCCGGCCGGCGGGGGATCCGGCCCGGCATGGCCACGAGGTCCGCGGAAGCTTTTCCATGGGTGGCGGCAGGAATCGTGCGGGTGCTGATCCTCATCGCGGGGATCGGACAGGCCATGGTGGGCCTGGTTCCCGAAGACACGGAGTTGGCGCTGCACCTCACAGGAGCCGGGCTCTACTTCATCGCGGGGCCCCTTGCCTTGGTGGTTTTGGGCTTGGTTTGGCGGGGCCATACGCAGATGTCCTGGATGGTCCTGCTGTTTGGCGTTGTCTCCTTGGGGACCACCATCTATGTCCTTGCGGCCCGGCTCAGGGTCGATGAAGCGGGCGCCATCGAAAGGACCATGGCCTACCCCATCATCCTGGGGCTGTCCCTGGTGGGGCTGATAGTGGCCAACCGGGTTACCAGGCAGCGGAAAGCAGTCAGGACTTTGCGGCAGCGTTCCTAGCGCCGGAGCCCTTGCCGTCAGTACCTTTCCGTCCCAGGAACACAGCCACCACGCCGCACAAAAGGCTCACCAGGAAAAGCATCCACGACGCAACGGTCACGGCCGAGGCCACGGCGACCGAACCGGCGTCGGGCGCCTCTGAAGCCAGTACCGAATCGATGGCGACGTTTGACCACAAGTGCGCAACGGCAAAGAGCAGGGGAGCCGCCCACATGGCCCAGCGCCACGACTTGCGGGCCACGTTGGTACCGATCAGCAACAGCCAGCTGAACCCGAAAATCAGGGGAAACAGTGTGCCTGCCGTTTTGTGGACGTAGTTCAACTGGCCCAGAGCGTCGCTGTCCATGGCTGAACGCAATTGGACGATGTAGTCCTGCGAGAATCCGCCGATCAGGGAGTCGGGCATGGCGAGTCCGCCGGAAAGCTGGGTCATTTGGTTCAGTGCCAGGAGATGCAGGTACCAAAAGAGGAACACACTGGCCACGACGCCCGCGATGACAATCAGCCTGGAGTTGCCCTGCGCCTTCTGCGGCGTCCGCTGTGTTGTCGGATTGATCACGGGCGGCAGCTGGTTATCGGGAACCACCGCTCTGGCTCCGTGCTTCTTCATGCGCTGCGCTGGGGTCTTGGCCATGTGATTCATTATCCCGCCACATAAGCTGGACCCATGACCATCGGCAGGCACACCGCAACTGAACTGGACCCATCACTCGACGACTACCAGCTGGCCGGCGCCCTGGTGCGGGAGGCAGGACAACTGGCGTTGCTCATGCGGATGGGCGGGTTGCAGGGCGAACGGAAGACATCGGTGTCCGATGTGGTTACAGCCGCCGACCGCGCCGCTGAGGCGTACGTCCTGGAACAACTGCGCCGCTGCCGCCCCGAGGACGGAATCCTTGGTGAAGAGGGTGCTTCCTTCGCGGGAACCAGTGGCCGGACCTGGGTCATAGACCCCGTGGACGGTACATATAACTTCCTGCATGGTTCCACTTACTGGTGTTCGGCGATCGCCTTGAAGCGGGATGACCGGGATCGGGGTGGAAACCCCGTGGTGGATCCCGACGTCGTGCTGGGTGCCATTTACCAGCCGGAAACGGACAAGCTGTGGCTCGGCGGAGAAGAACGCCCCGCAACCTTGAACGGGGAGCGAATTGCCGGCTCCGGAGACGCCGCCGTGGGCCAACTGTGTGCCGCCACCTACATCCACCCGACCTGGCTTGCTGATCCGCGGACAGCCATGCCCTGGCACGCTGCGGCGATCACGGCAGCGTCCCTGCGGATGTTCGGCTCCGGGTCCTGCGACCTCGGACGCGTCGCCGACGGCGAACTCGGCTGCTGGTTCCAGCACAGCTGCCCGGAGTGGGACTGGCTTCCCGGCAAGGCGATCGTGCGGGCTGCCGGCGGGGACACCGCCGTCGTACAGGTCAACGGGCTTAACTGGTTCGTCGCAGGAGGCACGACGGCGGTCCGGGAGTTGAGCACGGCGCTCACCTCGGTTCCGCAGTTCGCCTGATTTCCCGGCAGTCCCGTTGTAAGTTCCGGGGCCCTGCGAAGGAGTGTCAGACCCACCGCCTAGACTGGTAGGCACCATGGATATGTTGTTTGACCCCTACGCAGACGGACCCTTCAACGCCGGCCCGCGGGCCGCAGTCAAGGCTGCGCCTGAGCTTTCGCACGCCGGTGGCGGCTCCGGTCGCGCCCGTCAGGAGGAGGGTAGCAGCAGTCCGGGTTCCGGGGGCTGGGGGCATTCGGATTCGCACGGACTGCCATCGGCCGAGGCCTTGCTCCAGGGGTTGAACCCGCAACAGGAAGAAGCCGTCAAGCACTCCGGGAGCCCACTGCTCATTGTTGCGGGAGCCGGTTCGGGCAAGACCCGCGTGCTGAGTAACCGGATCGCGTACCTGATCGCCACCAAACGGGCGCACCACGGCGAAATCCTGGCCATCACCTTCACCAACAAAGCCGCCGCCGAGATGCGGGAACGTATCGAGGCGCTGGTTGGCGGCCGAGCCAAGGCCATGTGGATCTCCACCTTCCACTCCTCCTGCGTCCGCATCCTTCGGCGCGAGGCAGCCAACGTTGGGTTGAACTCCAACTTCTCCATCTACGACTCCGCGGACTCCTTGCGCCTCATCACCCTGGTGGCCAAGAACCTGGACCTGGATCCGAAGAAGTTCCCGCCCAAGTCCATCCAGCACAAGATTTCCGCGCTCAAGAACGAGTTGGTTGACGACGATTCGTTCGCGTCCTCAGCGAATTACAACGATCCCTTTGAAACAGCCGTCGCCGAGGTCTTCAAGGGCTACACCCAGCGCTTGCGCCAGGCCAACGCCATGGACTTTGACGACCTCATCGCCCAGACCGTCTATATGTTCAGGGCTTTCCCAGCGCTCGCAGAGTCGTACCGCCGGCGGTTCAGGCATGTCCTGGTGGACGAATACCAGGACACCAACCACGCCCAGTACGCCTTGGTCCGCGAAATCGTGGGCCTCGGCACGGACACGGAGGTGCAGCCCAGCGAGCTCACCGTAGTTGGCGATTCCGACCAATCGATCTACGCCTTCCGCGGCGCGGATATCCGCAACATTGTTGAGTTCGAGCACGACTACCCGAACGCCAGGACCATCAAGCTGGAGCAGAACTACCGCTCCACCCAGAACATCCTCAGCGCAGCAAACTCGGTGATCTCCCGGAACCCCAACCGGCAGGAAAAGCGGTTGTGGACGGCTGAAGGCGATGGCGAGAAGATCGTCGGCTACGTCGGCGAGAACGAGCACGACGAAGCCCAGTTCATTGCCAAGGAAATCGACCGGCTGCAGGACGAGGAAGGGCTGCGTCCCGGGGATGTCGCCATCTTCTACCGGACCAACGCCCAGTCACGCTCCATTGAAGACGTGCTGGTCCGGGTAGGCCTGCCGTACAAGGTTGTGGGTGGCACAAGGTTCTACGAACGCAAGGAAATCAAAGACGCCCTGGCCTACCTCCGCGTCTTGGTAAACCCGGACGACGACGTCAACCTTCGTCGCGTTTTGAACGAACCCAAGCGCGGAATCGGTGACCGGGCCGAGGGTGCCATTGCAGCCCTGGCCGAACGGGACAGGACCTCCTTCATGGACGCCGCGCGCCGGGCCGAGCAAGCTCCCGGCATGGCCACCCGCTCGGTGAATGCCGTGCTGGGATTCGTGAAACTGCTGGACGACCTCGCCGAGGTTGCTTCCGGCTCCGGGGCGTCGGCGGCGCTGGAAGCCGTCCTCGAACAGACGGGCTACCTCGCCGGCCTCCGCGCCAGCAATGACCCCCAGGACGAATCCCGTGTGGAGAACCTCGCCGAACTCGTGGCCGTTGTCCGGGAGTACGAACGCGATAACCCCGAGGGCTCACTGGGGGAGTTCCTGGAGCAGGTCTCCCTGGTGGCCGACGCCGATCAGATTCCCGACGCTCCCGGGGCGGACATCGATGCCGCCGTTGCCGAAGCCAAGCGCCTCGGCGTCGTCACGCTCATGACGCTCCACACGGCGAAAGGCCTGGAGTTCCCGGTCGTCTTCCTGACCGGCATGGAGCACGGCATTTTCCCGCACCAACGCTCCGCTACGGATCCAAAGGAACTGGCGGAAGAACGCCGCCTTGCCTACGTGGGCCTGACGCGTGCCCGCAAGCGTCTTTACGTCACCCGCTCCGAGGTTCGCAGCATGTGGGGCCAGAGCCAGTACAACCCGGCCAGCCAGTTCCTTGAGGAAATCCCGTCGGAGCTCATCGACTGGAAGCGTGAAGGCATGAGCCGCCAAGCCGGGGGATGGGGCGGTGCGCCCATCGGGTCCAACCGGTACGGCGGATCGTTCTGGGGCGCAGGAACCTCCCGCGGAGTCGCCGCCAGCCCAACCGCAGGGTTCGACGCCGACGTTCCCGCCGTCGTCGCCCGCACCAGGGTGCAGCCGCAGAAGGAAGTCATCTCGGTGGCGGTGGGGGACAAGGTCAACCACACGAGTTTCGGCAACGGCGTGGTGCTCGGCGTCGAGGGCGCCGGAGACAAGACGGTGGCCAAGGTGAAGTTTGACGTCGGCGAGAAGCGCCTGCTCTTGCGTTACGCGCCGCTCACAAAACTTGATGCCTGAGGTGGCACCTTTCCAGCCTATTGTCAGGGACCTTACAGGGACTTAGACTGGCCGGGCGTTGCGCCTTCGGCCCGGCACGAGCCGGCAGGGCGCTCCGCTAGTGGTTTGCATTCTTGTGGGGGAGGACGCGCGCATGGGCACCATGCCTGGGGAACGTAGCTTGGCCGGCAAATTCCGGGGGATGGTCCTGGCCGCGGCCTTGGCCGGTGCCCTTGCAATCCAGTCTGCCCCTCCGGGAATCGCAGATGCGGAGACGCCTTCACCCAGTGCCGGGGCGGTGACGCCTTCACCCAGTGCCGGGGCGGTGACGCAGCCTGGACCTGCGGTGGTCGACCCTGTGCCGACACCCCAACCAACAGAACCCGCCGCTTCGCCCACGCCATCGCAGGCTGTGGTTGTGCCACCGGGGCCGGATCAGACTCCTGCAGCGGACGCCGACCCTCTCGCGGTGCAGGGGTACGTGGACTCGGGATACGTTGGAAAGCCCTTTGACGCTCCGTTGGTCATCACCGGCGGAAGCGGGCCCTACACGGCAACGGCAACGAACGTGCCGCCGGGACTAACGTTTGATGAAGCAAACTTGAGGTTTGTGGGGACCCCCACAACTGCGGGCTTCGCCGAGTCGACCGTTACGGTCAAGGACTCTTCCTCACCGCAGCAGGTAGTCACTAGAGGTGTCAGCGTCACCATCTGGGACTACCAGCCTCCCGTAATCTCTGTTGCGAGCTACACCGGGGAATTCCAGGATGCAATCGTCGGCCTGGACTACGAATCCGAATTCCGGGTATACACTCCGGGGTCCTTGCCCTACACGCTGGAACGCGTATCCGGAGACCTTCCGCCCGGACTGGTGTTTGACGAAAAAACCGTGTCCGGAATCCCCACCACTCCTGGAAGCTATGCCTTCACGGTCCGGGCAAGCGACCAATACAGTTCCACGGAGGCCACTTTCCGGATTACGGTTCGGGCCAGTGCACCGTACGCAGTGGGTTACGTTGTGCCCCCGGCAGTCCTGGGCGAGCCCTACTCGGCAAGGATCGCTTCCGTCAGCGGTGGAGTGGGCCCGTACCAGATGTGGTGGGGAACGCCGCAGCACATGGCCGGCAGCTTGACATGGCACGACCCCGGTCCGGACGGGCTCCTCATTGACGGCAACGGAGTCCTCATGGGCACGCCGACCAGGGCTGGAACCTTCAGCGTCTACGTGAAATTCCGCGACGCTGGCCTCATTGAGCGCGAGATCTTCTGGACCACCATCACCGTCCTCGAAACCCGGCCACCGGCCGCGGAACAGCCGCCCGCAGCGCAACCCCCGGCAGCGGGCGAGGCACCTCCGGCAGAGGTGCTCCCCGCGGGTGCGGCGCAGTCGACGTCGGACGCTGAACTGGCCGCGACGGGGCTGCGGGCCGGAAGCCTCCACGGTATCCTTTGGGCCTCCGCCGGGCTCCTGGCAATCGGGACCATTCTTGCGGCAGCAACGCGCCGAGGCCGGATGCGAGGAAAGAGCGCCTGAATCGCCACGGCATAATTGGTGCCATGCGACGGACTGTGTTGGGGATTCTTGCCGCTTTGATCCTGGTGGCAAGCACGTCCTGTTCCTTTTCCACCAAGGACCCCAATTATGTTCCGCCGCCTCCCCTGCCGCCGCTGGAGCAACTGAAGCAGGTGCCCGTCACGGAGCAGACCGCCCTCGCCGCAGGTGATAACGTCACCGCATTCGTGACGGCCGACCGCAACATCGTGTGCGCCATGACATCCTCCAAGGGCGGTCACATCAACCTTCCTTATGAGCTCAATGCCTACTCGGACTCGGCCAACAACAAGTTCGCCGTGGTCCCGGTGGTGCACTGCGAACTCGCTGCTTACAGCAAACCCCAGGGCGAGGACATTGCGGATGACTGCGCGGGAACGGGCCTGGGCTACCTGGGCGGAACGGTGCTGTTGTCACCGGACAAGGCGGTGTACGGATCGTGTCGTTCGGGCGTAACACAAATGGAGTCTGAATTCGGGCCGAAGGGGAGCCGGAACGGGCCCATTTCCAAGCTTCGTGAGCTGGCCGATGGCCAGAACATCGAGCGTAACGGCTTGCGGTGTTCGGCATATAACAACGGCGTTGCCTGCGGAAACATCTCAGGTGGCGTTGCGTTCTTCGTCAGCCGCGAGGGATACCAGTTGATTTCCGACGGCGGCAAGGCAGTCCGCGGGAACCTGAAGGAGTTGTCGTAGGGCCTGCAGGCAACCGGCAGGAGCCCAAAAACCCCGTTATCACGCGGTTTTTCTACGTCCGATAGAAGTGTAAGCTTACTCACTTAACCGGTAGTGTGGGAGTGGCGGGACTCCTCAAAGGGCTAAAGTTCCGAGAGGACCTTACGCAATGTGACCGGGCATGAACCCTGGTTGTTGACCGCGTACTTTCCGCAGCTGGCTTCGCGGTCATCGCGGTTCCGGCTGGACAGAAACTACTTCGACGTAGAAGGACACTAAACCGTGGACCTGTTTGAATATCAGGCGCGCGATATGTTCGAAGCGCACGGTGTACCCGTGCTCGCCGGCATCGTGGCGCACACTCCTGAAGAAGCGAAGGCAGCTGCTGAGAAGATCGGTGGCGTTACTGTCGTAAAGGCACAGGTTAAGGTCGGTGGCCGCGGCAAGGCCGGCGGCGTCAAGGTTGCCAAGTCGGCCGACGAGGCGCTTGAGCACGCAACCAACATCCTGGGCATGGACATCAAGGGCCACACCGTCAACAAGGTGATGATCGCCCAGGGTGCTGACATCGCCGAAGAATTCTACTTCTCGGTCCTCCTCGACCGTGCGAACCGCAACTACCTGGCCATGTGCTCGGTTGAAGGCGGCATGGAGATCGAGCAGCTGGCTGTTGAGCGCCCCGAGGCCCTGGCCAAGATCGCCATCGACCCCGCAGTGGGCATCGACCAGGCCAAGGCCGACGAAATCGTTGAAGCCGCAGGCTTCGCTGAAGAACTGCGCGGCAAAGTCGCCGACGTCATTCTGAAGCTCTGGGACGTCTTCAAGAAGGAAGACGCCACCCTGGTTGAGGTCAACCCGCTGGTCCGTACCGGCGCCGGTGACATCGTTGCCCTCGACGGCAAGGTTTCCCTGGACGAGAACGCTGATTTCCGCCACGTTCACCACGGTGAGCTGGAAGACAAGGATGCAGCTGACCCGCTTGAGGCCAAGGCAAAGGCGCAGGACCTCAACTACGTCAAGCTGGACGGCGAAGTTGGCATCATCGGCAATGGCGCCGGTCTTGTGATGTCCACCCTCGACGTCGTTGCCTACGCAGGCGAGAACCACGGCAACGTGAAGCCCGCCAACTTCCTGGACATCGGCGGTGGAGCTTCCGCAGAGGTCATGGCCAACGGTCTGGACGTCATCCTGGGTGACGAGCAGGTCAAGAGCGTCTTCGTCAACGTCTTCGGCGGCATCACCGCTTGTGACGCTGTGGCGAAGGGCATCGTGGGTGCACTCGCCGAGCTGGGTTCCTCCGCGAACAAGCCGCTGGTAGTTCGCCTCGACGGCAACAACGTCGAGGAAGGCCGCCGCATCCTGACCGAGGCCAACCACCCGCTGGTTACCCTGGCCGCCACCATGGACGAGGGCGCCGACAAGGCCGCCGAGCTCGCCAACGCAGCTAAGTAAAGGGACGCGAGAATGTCTATCTACCTCAACAAAGACTCCAAGGTCATCGTTCAGGGCATCACCGGCGGCGAAGGCACCAAGCACACTGCCCTGATGCTCAAGGCCGGCACCAACATTGTTGGTGGCGTGAACGCCCGCAAGGCCGGCACCACGGTCCTGCACGGCGACAAGGAAATCAACGTCTTCGGCACCGTCAAGGAAGCCATCGCTGAAACCGGCGCAGACGTCTCCATCGTCTTCGTTCCGCCGGCATTCACCAAGGATGCCGTCGTCGAAGCCATCGAAGCCGAAATCGGCCTCGTTGTGGTCATCACCGAAGGTGTTCCGGTTCAGGACTCCGCCGAGTTCTGGGCACTGGCCCAGTCCAAGGTGGACGCTGACGGCAAGCAGATCACCCGCATCATCGGCCCGAACTGCCCCGGCATCATCACCCCGGGCGAGGCCCTGGTTGGCATCACCCCGGCAAACATCACGGGCAAGGGCCCCATCGGCCTGGTTTCCAAGTCCGGTACCTTGACCTACCAGATGATGTACGAACTCCGCGACCTCGGTTTCTCCACCGCGATCGGCATCGGTGGCGACCCGATCATCGGCACCACGCACATCGACGCCCTGGCTGCGTTCGAAGCCGACCCGGAGACCAAGGCAATCGTCATGATCGGTGAGATCGGTGGCGACGCTGAAGAGCGCGCAGCCGACTTCATCAAGGCCAACGTCACCAAGCCGGTTGTCGGCTACGTGGCAGGCTTCACCGCTCCTGAAGGCAAGACCATGGGCCACGCAGGCGCCATCGTCTCCGGTTCCGCCGGCACCGCACAGGCCAAGAAGGAAGCCCTCGAGGCTGCAGGCGTGAAGGTCGGCAAGACGCCGTCCGAGACCGCTACGCTGCTGCGCGAGGTCTACTCCGCACTTTAGTCACCACAGCTGACTTACGACGGCGGCCCGTCACCTTTCAACACGAATGGTGGCGGGCCGCCGTCGTGCTTTAAGCCCCGTTGTGGGGCCTGTTGTGCGTGCCATTCGTCAGCAGGGCCCACAATGACCGGGTTCCCTGGCCGAGCTTGCGAGGTTAGGGAGGCATTGGGGACGCAGAGCGGGCCTCGCAACGCTCGAGCAAAGTCCCGTCGGGAGCTTCCGGCGGGACTTTGCTGTATTCAGAACCCGACTGATTTGTTAGTATGTTAGGACAAACTACTTGAGGAGATTGCAGTGCCGCTTGTTCGAATCGACGTCAACCAAGGCCGATCGCCCGAAGAGCTGACGGCTGTCAGTCGCGCCATTCACGACGCGATAGTCGCTGAGTATGGAATTCCCGAGCGCGACTACTTCCATATCCTCACCGAGCACCCGTCGGGGCAGATTACCGCCCAGGATGCGGGGCTTGGTTTTGAGCGGACTGCCGGGGTGGTAATGATCCAGATCTTCACGCAGGAAGGTCGCAGTCAAGAGGCAAAGAGCTCGCTCTTCCGGGCCATCGCCGAGAGCCTGGCTGAGGTGGGTGTTTCCGGCGAGGATGTGTTCGTGGGCTATGTGGAGAATACTGCGGGCGACTGGTCGTTCGGCTTTGGTCGCAGTCAATATGTCACGGGCGAGCTGGCTGTTCCACGCCGATAGAGGGCTACTGGTGTCATGTTGTAAATATGTCAGTACAAACCTTTGACAGGACATTAAATCTGGTGCAAAGTAGTCGTGTGGCCCCGCTCACTGAGGGGTAGCAAGGCATTGGGGCCCAGCGCTCAAAGGTTCAGAGTTCTCAAGAGAAAGGTCAACGAGTACCGTGACCCACGAACTGCTTACGATCGGGCGCATCAGCGTTGATATCTACCCGAACGACATCGGCGTCGGCCTGGAGGACGTAACGTCCTTCGGCAAGTACCTCGGAGGTTCGCCCTCCAACGTGGCCGTTGCCGCCGCCCGCCACGGCCGCCGCACGGGTGTGATCACCCGCACCGGCGATGATCCCTTTGGCAATTTCCTGCACCGCGAGCTGCGCAAGTTCAACGTGGACGATTCCTTCGTCACCCCCGCTGCTGGACAGACGCCGGCCACGTTCTGTGCGATCAAGCCGGCCACGGATGAGTTCCCGCTGTACTTCTACGGCCGCTTTCCCACGGCTCCCGACCTGCAGATCAAGGCCGAAGAACTGGATCTCGAGGCGATCCGCAATGCCGGAATCTTCTGGTCCACCGTCACCGGCCTCTGCCAGGAGCCGAGCCGAAGCGCGCATATCGCCGCACACCGGGCCCGGCCCCGGACCGGGCTCAAGGACGGTCAGTTCACCATCCTCGACCTTGACTACCGCCCGATGTTCTGGACCTCCGAAGAAGAGGCCCGTGCCGAGGTCGCCAAAATCCTCCCACACGTCACGGTAGCCATTGGCAATGACAAGGAATGCGCCGTGGCCGTGGGGGAGGGAACCCCTGATGAGCAGGCAGACCGCCTGCTGGCCGCCGGCGTCGAAATCGCCGTGGTGAAGCTCGGCGCGGAAGGCGTCATGGCCAAGACCCGTACGGAGCGGGTGGTTTCGGCGCCGGTACCGGTGGAAACCGTCAACGGACTGGGCGCCGGTGACTCCTTTGGGGGTGCCTTCTGCCACGGACTGCTCTCCGGCTGGCCGCTCTCCGAAGTCCTGGATTACGCGAACGCCTCCGGTGCCATCGTCGCCTCCCGCCTCTCTTGTGCGGACGCCATGCCGACGCCGGAGGAGGTCACCTCGCTGCTGGCCGAGCACGGACGTCCGGTCCCGGGCGCAAACCCTGCCGAAGCCCCCATTGCAGAAGGAGCAGTGCGTTGAGCCTCAACGATGACCCCCGCCGCTACGAGCACTTGAGCCGCATCCGGCTTGAGGACCCGGAGGCCGTGGCCCGCGCAGCTGCCACCCGCCGTCGTCATCCCGGCCTGAAGCATGGTGTGCAGAACTTCATCGTCGCCGCCGACCATCCGGCCCGTGGGGCCCTCGCTGTCGGCTCGGAGCCGATGGCGATGGCCGACCGCCGCGACCTGTTGGACCGCTTGCAGATCGCCTTGGCGAACCCCGCCGTTGACGGAATCCTGGCCTCGCCCGACATCATGGACGACCTCCTGCTCCTCGGGGCCCTCGAAGGCAAACTGGTGTTCGGCTCCATGAACCGTGGCGGACTCGCCGGCCTGGTCAATGAGTTCGACGATCGCTTCACCGGCCACACGGCAGCTGCGTTGGAAGCCCTGGGGGCTGACGGAGGCAAGATGCTCACCCGCATCTGCCTGGGAGACCCGGACACCGTTGCCACCCTCGAGGCCACCGCCAAGGCGATCGACTCCCTGGCCGAGCGCAAGCTCATTGCCATGGTTGAACCCTTCCTCTCCGTTCGGGATTCGCACGGCAAGGTTCGCAACGACCTCCGCGCCGACGCCGTGATCAAGTCCGTCGGCATCGCCGAGGGCCTGGGTTCCACCAGTGCCTACACCTGGATGAAGCTGCCGGTGGTGGCCGAGATGGAACGCGTCATGGCTTCCACCACGTTGCCTACCGTGCTGCTGGGCGGCGACCCGGATGGCAGCCAGGACGAGGTGTTCGCTTCGTGGCAGGCTGCCCTCGCCCTCCCCGGCGTCCAGGGCCTCACTGTGGGGCGCACCTTGCTTTACCCGCACGACGGCGATGTGGCCGGTGCCGTTGCAACGGCCGCCTCGTTGCTGAACAACAGTTCGCCCGCGGCACTGGACGCTGCAGGGCTCACCTCGTCAGAACGCATCCCCGTGAAAGTATCGGAGTAGTTACCCATGGGATCTGTAACCCGTCGGATGACCGTGGCGCAGGCCGTGGTCGAGTTCCTGTCCAAGCAGTACACCGTCGATTCTGTTGGCGGCAAGGAGTTCCGTGAGCGCCTGATTCCGGGCACATTCGGTATTTTCGGCCACGGGAATGTGGCCGGTGTGGGCCAGGCATTGAAGCAGTACCAGGCCGCGGATCCGTCCATCATGCCGTACTACCAGGGCCGCAACGAGCAGGCGCAGGTCCACCAGGCCGTGGGCTATGCCCGGCACACCCGCCGCCGCCAGACGTTCGCGATCAGCACCTCGATTGGTCCGGGGTCCTCGAACCTGCTCACCGGTGCGGCGCTGGCCACGACCAACCGGTTGCCGGTGCTGTTGCTACCGTCGGACACTTTCGCGACGCGCGCGGCTGACCCGGTGCTGCAGCAGCTCGAGCAACCGTACGCGTATGACATCACGGTCAACGACGCCTTCCGGCCCCTCTCGAAGTTCTTCGACCGGGTGTCCCGGCCGGAGCAGCTGTTCTCCGCTTTCCATCACGGCTTGCGCGTACTGACGGACCCGGCCGAGACCGGCGCCGTCACCATCTCTCTGCCCCAGGACGTCCAAGCCGAGGCATTCGACGTGCCGGAGGAATTCCTCGCGGAGCGCGAATGGCGGATCCGCCGCCCGGAGGCCGAGGATGACGACATCCGCCGCGCCGTCGAGGCAATCCGTGCCGCCAAGAGGCCACTGATCATCGCCGGTGGAGGCGTCCTTTACGCCTACGCCAACGACGAACTGGCAAAGTTCGCCGAGCTCACCGGCATCCCGGTTGGCAACACCCAGGCGGGCGTCGGGGTCCTTCCGTGGGACCACAGGCACTCCCTCGGTGCCATTGGCTCTACGGGTACGACGGCGGCCAACGCCATAGCTGCCGAAGCGGACCTGATCATCGGGATCGGCACGCGTTACGAAGACTTCACCACGGCGTCACGGACGGCGTTCCAGAACCCGGACGTGAAGTTCGTGAACATCAATGTCGCGCCGATCGACGCGTACAAGCACGGCACGCACCTGCCGATCGTCGCTGATGCCCGCAAGGCGTTGGTGAAGCTGAACCAGGCCCTGGGCGGTTACCGGGTCGGGGCTGACCTCGAAGAGAAGGTCGCGGCGGAAAAGAAGCGCTGGAACGCGATCGTGGATGAGGCCTTCGAAACGCGCTTCACCCCGTTGCCGGCGCAGAACGAGATCATCGGCGCCACGAACAAGGCCATGGATGATCACGACGTCGTCATCTGTGCCGCAGGTTCCCTCCCGGGTGATCTGCACAAGATGTGGCGCGTCCGGGACCCGTTCGGTTACCACGTCGAATACGCCTACTCCTGCATGGGCTACGAAATCCCCGGCGGGCTGGGCGTGAAGCGCGCAGCGCTGGCCGAAGCCGCCGCTGGGGGCGTGGACAGGGACGTAGTGGTCATGGTGGGGGACGGCTCCTACCTGATGATGCACACCGAACTGGTCACCGCCGTCGCCGAACGCATCAAGCTGATCGTGGTCCTGATCCAGAACCACGGTTACGCCTCCATCGGTTCCCTATCCGAGTCCCTCGGCTCGCAGCGCTTCGGAACGCAGTACCGCGTCCTGGACAAGGAACAGCACAGTTTCGACGCCGGTGAGCACCTGCCCATCGACCTCGCGACCAACGCCGAATCACTGGGCGCCAAGGTTATCCGGATCGAACCGGGCGAGAACGTTATCGAGTCCCTCGGCGCTGCGATCAAGGAAGCCAAAGCCGCCCCGGAGACAGGCCCGATCGTGATCCACGTCGAATCCGACCCCTTGCTGGACGCACCGTCCTCAGAGTCCTGGTGGGACGTCCCCGTCTCAGCCGTGTCGGAACTGGAATCCACGCAACAGGCCTACAAGACGTACACAGACCACAAGAGCCGGCAGCGCAAGCTGCTCGGCTGACCCGAACGCACCGATCCTAAAGACCAAAAGGAAGTCCGCTTATGTCGACGACGACCACTTTGACAACGATCAACCACTTCATCAACGGCGCCGAGTCCGCGGGTGAGGGCGACCGTACCCAGCCGGTGTACAACCCGGCCACCGGGCAGGTCACTGCCGAGCTGCGGCTGGCCAACGAAACAGACTTGAACACCACGGTGGCCGCTGCCCGTAAAGCCGCTGATTCCTGGGGCGACATTTCCCTGGCCAAGCGCACCGCGGTGCTGTTCAAATTCCGCGAACTCGTCGCCGCGCACGTCGATGAACTCGCCGAACTGATCACCGCCGAGCACGGCAAGGTCCTCTCCGACGCCAAGGGCGAGATTGGCCGCGGGCTGGAAGTCATCGAGTTCGCCTGCGGCATCCCCACCCTGCTCAAGGGTGACTACTCGGACCAGGTTTCCACCGGCATCGACGTCTTCTCCTTCCGCGAGCCCCTGGGCGTGGTGGCGGGTATCACGCCGTTCAACTTCCCCGTGATGGTGCCGTTGTGGATGGCGCCGATGGCCATTGCCACAGGTAATGCGTTCATCCTCAAGCCCTCCGAGCGTGACCCGTCCCCGTCGCTGCTGCTCGCCAAACTGTGGAAGGAAGCGGGCTTGCCTGATGGTGTGTTCCAGGTCCTGCACGGCGGCAAGGAAACCGTCGATGGCCTGCTGACCCACCCGGACGTGGACGGCATCAGCTTCGTCGGGTCCACCCCGATCGCCCAGTACGTCCACGAGACCGCCACCAAGCACGGCAAGCGTGTCCAGGCGTTGGGTGGGGCGAAGAACCACGCGATCGTGCTCCCGGACGCCGACCTGGACAACGCCGCCGACCACCTTGCCGCCGCCGCGTTCGGCTCCGCCGGCGAGCGATGCATGGCAATCTCGGTGGCCGTCGCCGTCGGGGACGCCGCAGACCTGCTAGTGAAGAAGGTCGAAGAGCGTGCCCTGGCCGTGAAGGTCAACAACGGCACCGAACCTGGCGCCGAAATGGGCCCGGTCATCACCCCCGCCTCGAAGGAACGCATCGTGAAGATCGTCACCGAAGCTGAGGCCGCCGGTGCCGCGATGGTGGTGGACGGCCGCGACCTCGTGATCCCGGGCCACGAAGACGGCTTCTGGGTAGGCCCCACCGTGATCGACCACGTCAAGACCGAAATGAGCGCCTACCGGGAGGAGATCTTCGGACCCGTGCTCGTGGTGGTCCGCGTCGACACCCTCGAGGACGGCATCGCGCTGATCAACTCCAACCCCTACGGCAACGGCACCGCGATCTTCACCTCCTCCGGCGCCGCGGCACGGAAGTTCCAGCGCTCTGTCACCGTGGGCATGATCGGCATCAACGTGCCCCTCCCGGTCCCGGTTGCCTACCACTCCTTCGGTGGCTGGAAGGCCTCCCTCTTCGGTGACAAGCACATCTACGGCCCCGAAGGCGTCTCCTTCTATACCCGCGGCAAAGTCATCACCTCCCGCTGGCCCGAAACCCACCACGCCTCCGGCGCCTCCTACAACTTCCCCTCCAACTAGTCCAACCGTGCGCCCTGGCAACAGGGCCAGGGCGCACCGGCCTCGAAGAAAGACACCGTTGTCATGACTGACGTCGAGAACAAACTCATCATCGGCACCGCACCCGACTCCTGGGGCGTGTGGTTCGCGGACGACCCCAAGCAGACACCGTGGGAGCGGTTCCTGGACGAAGTCGCAGAGTCCGGCTACAAATGGATCGAGCTCGGCCCCTACGGCTACCTGCCCAACGACCCCACCCGCCTCGCGGAAGAACTCAAACAGCGCGACCTCAAGGTCACCGCGGGCACTGTCTTCACGGCCTTCCACCGCGGCGCCAAGCAGTATGACGAAGCCTGGGAACCGGCCCGCAAGGTAGCAGAACTCACGGCAGCAATGGGCGGCGAGCACATCGTGGTCATCCCCGCCATGTGGCGGGATGACGTTACGGGCGAAGCCGTCGAAAACGGGGAACTCAGCGATGAGCAGTGGGCAGACCTCTTCGCCGGCCACAACCGCATGGGCAAGGTCCTGTTGGAGGACTTCGGCCTGCACCAGCAGTTCCACTCCCACGCAGATTCCCACGTTGGTGCCCAGAAGGACATCGAAACCCTGCTGGCAGCAACGGATCCCGAGTATCTGAACCTGTGCTTGGACACCGGCCACGCCGAATACTGCGGTGCCTCCAGCCTGGAACTCATTAAGAACTACCCGGACCGCATCGGCTACCTGCACCTGAAGCAGATCAACCCCGAGGTCCTTGCCGAAGTCAACGAGAAGAACATGACCTGGGCCGCGGCAAACCTGGCCGGCGTCATGACCGAGCCGCCCAACGGCCTCCCGGACCTGCGCGCCGTGATCGAAGCCGTAGAGGGCCTGAACCGCCCCATCTTCGGCATCGTGGAGCAGGACATGTACCCGGTGGCTTTCGACGTCCCGATGCCTATCGCCAAGCGCACCCGAAACTACCTGCTCTCCTGCGGCTCCCGGACCCGTGTCCAGTAGCACCGTCCGCGTCAGCAGCAAGCCAACCACACTCACCAAAGGACAGACACTGTGACAAAGACTCTTCGCGTAGCCGTCATCGGCGCAGGCCGCATGGGTGCGGACCACATCAAGCGACTCAGCACGCGCATCCACGGCGCTGAAGTTGCCGCCGTCGTCGACGTCGACCTTGCCCGTGCGGAAGCCGCCATCGAAGGCATCGAGGACGCGGTGGCCCTTGCCAGTGCCGACGAGGCGCTCAACAACGGCGACGTCAACGCCGTCCTGATCGCAACGCCGGGATTCCTGCACGAGGAAATCCTGTACAAGGCTTTGGAGAAGGACTTCCCGATCCTTTGCGAGAAGCCGCTCACACCGGACGCCGAGAGTTCCTGGAAGGTTGTCCAGGCGGAGCTTGCCCTGGGCCACAAGCGCATCCAAGTCGGCTTCATGCGCCGTTTCGACGCCGAGTACTCGGCTTTGGGTTCCATCATCCGCAACAGCGAATTGGGGGAGCTGTTGATGCTGCACCACCAGCACCGGAACCCGAGCACGCCCGAGGGCTTCACCAACGAGATGCTGATCAACGACTCTGTTGTCCACGAGTTCGACGCGATCCGCTACTTCACGGGTGAGGAGATCACGTCCGTGCAGGTCCGCCTGGGCAAGCCAACGCGCAATGCACCGAACGGCCAACACGATCCGCAGCAGGTACTGATCGAAACCGAATCCGGTGTGCTTGCCGACGTCGAAATCTACGTCAATGCCAAGTTCGGCTACCAGGTGGCTACGCAGGCTTCCTTCGAAGACGGCATCGTCAGCATCGGCGGTGACAGCGGTCCGTACGTGCAGACCGCGGGCAAGTGGGGCGGCAACGTCACGCCCGGTTTCGAGGAACGTTTTGGTGCCGCGTACGACGTCGAGGTGCAGGCTTGGGTGGATGCGGCACTTCGCGGTGAGATCGGCGGCCCGACGGCGTGGGACGGCTACGCCACAGCAGCGTGCTGCGAGGCCGGCGTCGAGGCGCAGAAGTCCGGCGAGAAGGTCAAGGTCCAGTTGAACACCAAGCCGGACCTGTACAACTAGGGGCTTTCCGTGAAGATTGCACTTGATCCCACACCGTTCCACCACAGCCACAGCCTGCTGGAGTTTCCCCGGGTCGCGGCCGACCTCGGTTACAAGTACCTGCAGATGACCCCGCACGCGGACCTCATTCCGTTCTTCAACCACCCCAAGGCCGATGACGAGTTGGTGGGCAAACTGAAGGCCGCATGCAAGGACGCCGGCATCGAAATCGCCTCCGTCCTGCCCGTGCTCCGCTGGTCAGGGCCGGACGAGGACGCCCGCGAAGCTGCTGTTCGGTACTGGAAGCGTGCCATTCAGATCACCGTGGACCTGGGCGTACAGACGATGAACACGGAGTTCAGCGGCCGTCCTGAGAAGGCCGAAGAATCCGAGCGCGCCTTCTATCGCTCCATGGAGGAACTCCTGCCCATCATTGAGCGGGAGGGCCTGGATGTGCTGATCGATCCGCACCCGGACGACTTCGTGGAGGACGGCCTGGCAGCCCTGCGAGTGATCCGTGGCGTGAACTCCCCGAACATCGGCATGGTCTACGTTGCCTCACACACCTTCCACATGGGTAACAAGCCGCTGGAGATCATGCGCGCGGCCGGCGACAAGCTCCGTCTGGTGCATGTCTCGGACACCATGAACCACCATGCCTCGCACGGCCTGCGTTACATCACCAACCCGCCTGGTAACGCGGTGCGTGTCCACCAGCACCTGAAGATCGGCGATGGCGACGTCAACTGGAACGAGTTCTTCGGCGGCCTGAAGGAGATCGGCTTCCTGGACAAGGAAAACACGGTCATGGTCTCCTCGGTCTTCGCCGAGGACGAGAACGCCGAGGAAGTCTCCCGCTACCAGCTCAAGACGATGACGGATTACGTCGCCCAGGCCAAGTAGCAGCCTGGAAAGCTGCGTCCCGGACACTAAGGAAGCCCCTGTGAATTCACAGGGGCTTCCTTAGTGTCCGGAATCAGGCCGGGTGTCCGGAATCAGGCCGTGAACGGGAGGCGCGGGTCCACGTCCTGGCCCTCCCACGTCCGGCGTATCCAGCCGTGGTGGGGGTCGTCGCTGATGAGCCAGTCACGGACGCGTCCGGGGCCGGCCATGACGTTCAAGTAGTAGAGGTCGTAACCGGGGGCTGCCATGGCCGGGCCGTGCCAGCCGTAGGGGACCAGGACCACATCGCCGGTGCGGACTTCGGCGGAGACGTCGATGGGCCGCTCGTCCGAGGCATAGACACGGGCATAGCCAATGGCATCCGTCTCTTCCGGAGCGGGGGAGCCTGCAGCCACGCGGGTTTCGAAGTAATAGATCTCCTCGAGGCTGGTTTCGCCCTCCTTCTCCTCATCGTGCTTGTGGGGTGGATACGAGGACCAGTTGCCGGCAGGAGTGATCACTTCGCAGACGATGAAGCGGTCTGCTTCCAGGGCTGCCGGTGTGCCGAAGTTGTGGACCTGGCGGGAGCAGTTGCCGGCACCACGCAGTTCCACCGGCGTTTCCGCTGCGGTGACCAGGCGGGTGGGATACGAAGCCTTGGCGGGCGCAGTAGCAACGGCCACCCTGCCGCCGTCGTTCGAGCTGATGGTCAGCCCTTTGTCGATACCGGTGTAGAGGACGTCGCTCGGCCCGTGGAAAACGGACTGCCGTCCCGCGAGACTGTACGCCACGCCGTCGACCGTCACCGTGAAGGAACCGCTCAGCGGCACCACGATGCGCTCCTCGGGAGCGGCGGGAAGTTCGACGGCGGCACCCGCGGCGAGCGTCGCGGCCTTGAGTCCCGTATGGGCCCAACCTTCGACGGCGAGGCTCGAATCGGAGGTGCCGAGGGAGATGTCCCATTTTCCGTCAGTGGCGGTTCCCAGCGGGTAAACCCAGTTGGCCATAAGTTGTGTCCTTGCGTTAGCGCTGTACGAGTGTCATTTCAAAGCTGTAGGAATCAGCGCGGTAGACGTGGTGCCCGGTTTCCACCATGCGTCCGGTGTCGTCAACCGCGGTGCGTTCCATGGTGACCAGGGCGGAGCCGACCTCGGCGTCGAGGAGGGGTGCCTGGTAGTCATTGGCGATCATGGCGCCGATGCGTTGGGAGGCCAGCCGGAAATTAACGCCTCCGCGGCGCAGGATGGCGTAAAGGCCTTCGCTGGCGAGCTGGGCTTCATCCATGCTGGTGATGTCGTCGCGGACCCAGTTTTCCATGAGGGCCAAAGGCTTGCCGCCCACTTTGCGCAGTCGCGTGAAGTGGTAGACCTTGGACCCCGCGGGTAGCTGGAGGGCTGTCAACGTGGCGGCGTCGGCCTCCACATGGGAGAAGCTCAGGACCTCGGTGGTGGGCTTCTTCCCGTTGTTGCTGAGGTCGTCGAAGAGGCTGGAGAGTTCCAGCGGGCGCCGGACCTGGCTGGAAACAACCTGCGTTCCTACTCCGCGCTTGCGGACCAGGAGGCCTGCCCGGACCAGTTCATCCATGGCTTTGCGCATGGTGGGGCGTGACAGGTTGAGCTGTGCCGCGAGGTCGATTTCGTTATCCAGCCGGCTGCCTGGTTCCAAAATGCCGCTGTGGATCGCGGCTTCGATGCCTTGGACTACCTGGTGGTACAGGGGCACCGGCGACGAACGGTCGATACTAAGGCTGAGTGGTTGCGTCACTGGTTCCTCCTGGACGGCTGCGGAAAGCCAGCAGGGGAGCAGGGTCGCGGCTCCTCTGCCGGATGGATGAGTTTGTCCGCTCATGTTCGATTGATAGGACATACTGCCTTTTCTTGATAATAGCAGCCGCGCTTCGACCGTCAAGGAATTCTGCGTCCGCGCCATGGACGGTCGGTGCGAGGGAATGTTTCACGTAAAAACATCCTAATGTCAGGACAAAGTATTGACAAAGTGTGAGGCCAATCACCATGATCTGAGTAGTGGCTGATCCGGATACGAGTCTCCGGACACCCAAGCTGACATCAAAGGAGATAACGGTGGCAAAATTCTCGTGGCGCAAAGCGGCGCTCGCCGCAGCAGTGGTTCCCCTGGTAGCACTGAGCGCCTGTTCGAGCCAGGGCGGAAAGCCCGCAGACAACGGCGGCGGAGCCGCGGCCGGTCAGGCTGCTTCCACGGACCGTATCAAGGTTGCCCTGATTACCCACGCCGCAGCCGGCGATACCTTCTGGGACATTGTCCGTAAGGGTGCAGAGGAAGCTTCCTCGAAGGACAACGTTGAACTCCTGTACACGAGCGATCCCGAAGCCGGCCGCCAGGCCCAGCTTGTCCAGCAGGCCATCGACCAAAAGGTGGATGGCATCGCCGTCACCATCGCAACGCCGGACGCCCTGAAGGATGTCCTCAAGAAGGCCACGGACGCGGGCATTCCCGTGGTCAGCCTCAACGCGGGCGAATCGGTTTCCGCAAAGCTCGGAGCATTCACGCACTTTGGTTCCAACGAACAGCTTGCCGGCGAAGCCGTGGGAACCCGGTTGGCCTCCGAGGGCTACAAGCACCCCGTATGCGTCATCCAGCAGCAGGGCCACGTGGGCCTCGAGGCACGCTGCGCCGGCGTAAAGGCCAAGGTTCCCGCCACGGAGATCCTCTACGTCGACGGCAAGGACATGACAGCGGTCCAGTCCACGGCCACGGCCAAGCTCCAGGCGTCCAAGGACGCTGATGTGATCATCGGCCTGGGTGCCCCCATCACGCTTACCCTCCTGAAGTCCGTCTCCGATGCAGGCAGCTCGGCGAAGGTGGCCAGCTTCGACCTCAACGCAGAACTCGCCCAGAAGATCGTGGACGGAAACGTGATCTTCACCGTGGACCAGCAGCCGTGGCTCCAGGGCTACATGTCCGTTGACGCCCTCTGGCAGGCCAAGCGCGGTGGCTTCAAGATCGGCGGCGGCCAGCCCGTCCTCACCGGCCCCACCATTGTTGACAAGTCCAACGCTTCCGACGTCCTCAAGTTCGCCCAGCAGGGCGTGCGCTAGACCCGGGCTCCCGGTTGCGCGGCGAACTACCCGCCGCGCAACCGGACCAACCGCGCAGCCTGTACAACAAGGAGTCATCCCCATGGCAAACACAGCAACCCTGCCGCCGGCACCCGCTTCGGCTCCCGGCGATGAGCGGGTAGGACGCCGGAACCCGTTCCAGAAATTCCTGGCCCGCCCCGAGGTCGGTGCCCTCGTCGGTGCCGTTGTCCTCTTTATCTTCTTCGCATCGGTATCCCAAACTTTCACCCAGCCGAACGCACTGGCTACCGTGCTCTACGGTTCCTCGACCATCGGCATCATGGCGGTCGGCGTCTCCCTGCTGATGATCGGTGGCGAGTTCGACCTCTCCACGGGTGTAGCCGTCATCTCCTCGGCCCTGACCGCCTCGCTGTTCAGCTGGTACTTTTCCATGAACGCGTGGGTAGGTGTTGCCCTGGCACTGGTGGTTTCGCTCGGCATCGGCTTCATCAACGGCTGGATCCTGGTCAAGACCAAACTGCCCAGCTTTATCGTCACCCTGGCCACGTTCCTCATGCTGACCGGACTGAACCTGGCACTGACCCGGCTCATCGGCGGCTCGGTATCCTCGCCGTCGATCTCCAAACTGGATGGGTTCGACTCCGCCCGTGCTGTCTTCGCTTCCTCCATCAGCATCGGCGGGGTGGAAGTAAAGATCACGGTGTTCTTCTGGATCGTCCTGGTCCTGATCGCTTCCTGGGTCCTGCTGCGGACCCGCATCGGCAACTGGATCTTCGCCGTGGGCGGCGACGCCAACGCGGCCCGCGCAGTAGGCGTCCCCGTGACCAAGACCAAGATCGGCCTGTTCATGGCGGTGGGTTTCTGCGGCTGGATCCTGGGCATGCACAACCTGTTCGCTTTCGACGCCGTGCAATCCGGTGAAGGCGTGGGCAACGAGTTCCTCTACATCATCGCGGCGGTGATCGGTGGCTGCCTGTTGACCGGTGGCTACGGCTCGGCCGTGGGCGGCGCCATCGGTGCGTTCATCTTCGGCATGGCCAACAAGGGCATCGTCTACGCACAATGGAATCCGGACTGGTTCAAGTTCTTCCTGGGCTTGATGCTGCTGCTGGCCACAATCGTCAACCTCATCGTCAAACGCCGGGCAGAGCTGAAGTAAGGAGCCGGACCAATGAATGCACAACAGATCGACCAGCAAACCCTGCTGAAAGACGAGAAGGATCCCTTGACCCACACGCCGGTGCACCTGCTTTCCCTCGAAGCCGTGGGCAAGCACTACGGCAACATCATCGCCCTGCGGGACGTGACCATGGCCGTGGACAACGGCCGCGTCACGTGCGTCCTTGGCGACAACGGCGCCGGCAAGTCCACCCTGATCAAGATCATTGCCGGCCTGCACCAGCACGATGAAGGCTCATTCAAGATCATGGGCGAGGACCGCAAGCTCGGCTCACCGCGCGAAGCCCTCGACGCCGGTATTGCGGCCGTGTACCAGGACCTCGCCGTCGTCTCGCTCATGCCGATTTGGCGGAACTTCTTCCTCGGCTCCGAGCTGACCACCGGCGTGGGACCGTTCAGGCGCATGGATGTCCAGAAAATGAAGGACATCACCAAGAAGGAACTCGCGGACATGGGCATCGACCTGCGCGACGTTGAACAGCCCATCGGGCAGCTCTCCGGCGGTGAACGCCAGTGTGTGGCCATCGCCCGTGCCGTGTACTTCGGCGCCAAAGTCCTGATCCTCGACGAGCCGACGGCCGCGCTGGGAGTCAAGCAGTCCGGCGTCGTGCTGCGCTACATCCTGCAGGCCCGCGACCGCGGCCTCGGCGTCATCTTCATCACCCACAACCCGCACCACGCCTTCCCCGTGGGTGACCGGTTCCTGCTGCTCAAGCGCGGCAAGTCAATCGGCTACTACGAGAAGAAGGACATCACGCTTGAGGAGCTCACCGCACAGATGGCCGGCGGCGCCGAACTGGCCGAGCTCGCCCACGAACTCGAGCAGCTCGGTGGCCACACCGAAGCCCTCAAAGAGGTCAAAGCCGAAGTGGCAGACGTAGCGGACGCTGCGCCGGAGAAGGCATGAAGGAAGTAACACTTGGCCTGGTGGGGGTGGGCCGCATCGGGGTAATGCACGCCCGGAATATCGTTGCCTTGAACGCGGATCCTGAGCGGGCGGCGGTGAAACTCAAGCTCACCGACGTTGCCGAGGACCATGCCCGCTCGGTGGCTGCGGATTTCGGTGGAGAGTTCCTTCCCTCCGTTGAGGCGTTGATTGCCTCGGGCATCGACGGACTGGTCATCGCCACCGGAACGGCGACCCACCCGGATCTCATCCGTGCAGGGGTGGACGCGGGCATCCCCGTGTTCTGCGAGAAGCCTGTAGCCGTCAACGTCGCCGCATCGCTCCCGATCCTGGACTACATCGCCGAGAAGGGCGGAACGGTTCAGATTGGCCACCAGCGCCGTTTCGACGACGGCTACCTTGAAGCCAAGAGGGCGTACGACGCCGGCGAGCTCGGTTGGATCCACTCAGTCCGGGCCGTTACCTGCGACATGACTCCGCCGCCCGTGTCCTTCCTTGCGACGTCCGGGGGGCTCTTCCGGGATTGCTCCGTCCACGACTTTGACATCCTCCGCTGGCTGACCGGACGGGAGATCGTTGAAGTGTACGCAAAGGGTTCGAACAACGGAGACCCGGCCATCGGCGAAGTGGGGGATGTCGATACCGCCCTTGCCGTGGTGACGTTCGACGACGGCACGGTGGGTACGGTCTCGGCAAGCCGCTACAACGGGGCCGGGCATGATGTCCGCCTGGAGTTGCAAGGTTCGGAAGGGTCGGTGCTGGTGGGCATGGACCACCAGATGGCACTACGTTCTGCCGAGCGCGGGATCGCCTTCCCGGCCGGTGTTGCGCATCGCACTTTTGCGGAGCGTTTCAACCAGGCCTACCGTTCCGAATTGTCCGCGTTCGTGGAAGTGATCCTGGGGGAGCGGAAGAACCCGTGTACTCCAGAGGACGCCGTAGCCGCCTCCCGGGTTGCGGACGCGGCGCAGGAGTCACTGGAAACGGGTGTCCCCGTGAAGGTAACGGTGTAACCCTCTCGGCGCACGTCCCCCTGCGATGCTCTATCACTTCCCGGCGGTTTTTGGGGGTTGCTCTGTCACCTCCCGCGCGGAAGGTTCGACGGCGGCGCTCGCCCGAGTGCCGGCGTCGGGCTTTCGCTGCGGTTGGCTTTTCCGCCCTGGCCCGTCCGGCCCCCGCATCCCTTCCCGCCGAATGCACCCAGTCTTACGGGTGCATTCGGCGGCAAAGGGTGCGCCATCGGAGTAGGGGTGGCGGCGCACGTCCCCAAGCGATGCTCTCTCACTTCCCGACGGTTTTCCGCGGTTGCTCTATCACTTCCCGACGGTTTTCGGGGGTTGCTCTGTCACCTCCCGCGCGGAAGGTTCGACGGCGGCGCTCGCCCGGGTGCCGGCGTCGGGCTTTCGCTGCGGTTGGCTTTTCCGCCCTGGCCCGTCCGCCCCGCATCCCTTCCCGCCGAATGCACCCAGTGTTAGGGGTGCGTCGAGCGGTAGCGGGTGCGACGGCAAAGCGCCGGTGCGAGAGGAGCGCCGGAAGGGGGTGGGAGGTGCGAGAGGAACGCCGGAAGGGGGGTGGGAGGTGCGAGAGGGACGCGGGAAAACAGGGTGGGATGTGAGAGAGGGACGGCGTGGCTGACGCGGGCCGGATGAGTCTGGGGGAAAACTCCGACCCGCGCCAGGTTCATTGGGGTTGCTCAGGCGATGACTTTCATCCCCTGCCAACCCGTGCCCAGGCTGATCGGCGGCACGTTGCCCAGCGTTCCGCTGCCAGATCCGGGATACAGCCACAGAGTGTCTCCAATGCGGCCAAGGACGTCGTTTTTACCGTCTCCATTGAGGTCCCGAGGGCCGGCGAGTGCAGTGCGGGTACTCCATCCCGTCGCGAACTGCTTCCACTGCAGCCAACCCCCGGCGCCGTCGCCCGGATACAGCCATAATGCGCCTGTATCCGTGCGCCGCGCCAGTACGTCAGGCTTCCCGTCTCCGTTGAAATCACCGGTGCTGAAGATGGCGTTCATGATTCCCCAGCCGGTGCCGACAGTGTACGGCGTCCGCTGGCCGCCTGTTCCGTTCCCCTCGTACAAGCGAAGGTCTCCGTTGCTTCTGCGTGCGATGACATCGGGGATGCCGTCACCGCTAAAGTCGCCAGGGGAGAAGATCTGGGTCATGGTGCTCCAGCCCGTACTCACTTGTTTCCTGGCACCGAAGCTGCCTGCACCGTCGCCGGGGTAGAAGTACAGGATGTCGCCGGAGCGGGCCAGCAGATCGTTCTTGCCATCCTTGTTGAAATCTCCAGGGGTGACCGTGTCCGTGATGGACTGCCATTCCGGTGCTGCCAGGGCGAGCTGCCTGGGGAGGAGGCCACCGGAGCCGTCGCCCGGGTACAGGTACAGGTTGCCGGCCGGGTCTGCCGCCAGGACATCCGCCCGGCCGTCGCCATTGAAGTCATGGCTCGACGGCGGTCCGGCTGCGGGAACTGTGTACGTCTGGGTTCCCACACCTGACGTGTTTCCGGCCGTGTCCACCCCGATGTATTTGAGCGTCAGCGTGGAACTGCCCATGACGATCGGCGTCGAGTATTTGGTACTGGATGCCGTGGGAGTGCTGCCGTCAGTGGTGTAGTAGATATCGGCTGCCTCATTGGCGGAAAGGCTGATGGTTGCACCACTGGCCAAGGCCCTGCCGGTGGGGTTGGCCGTGATCACAGGCGCGGTTGTGTCCGGCGGCACCGTGTAGGTCTGGGTAGCAACGTCGGAGGCGTTCCCCGCGGTGTCCTTGGCGAAGTACTTCAACGTCATGGGTCCCGGACCGTTGAAGGTGATCGGCGCACTGTACAGGAGCCCTGCGGTCAGGGGGTCCGTGCCATCGGTGGTGTACCTGATTTCAGCGGGCTCGTTGGCCGTGAGGGCGATCTTGGTCCCGGCAGCGTACGCGCCGCTCGCCGGATTCGCCGTAACCACGGGCTTGGTGACATCCGGGCCCGTGGAGTATGTCTGTGTAGCCACCGCCGAGGAGTTGTTTGCCCCATCCACGGCGAAGTATTTCAGGGTCAAGGGGCCAGTCAACGTGATAGGCGATGTGTACTTGGGGCTCGCCGTGGTGGGAGTGCTGCCATCCACCGTGTAGTAGATGGTGGCGGTCTCGTTGGCCGCAAGGGTGATGGCCTGGCCTGATGCGTAGGTCCCGCCTGCAGGGGTTGCTGTCACCACGGGCGCTACCGTGTCCGCGGCGAGGTAGGTCTCGAACTCCGCCAACCCGGCGTTGGTGGTGCTTGCGCTGACGGACGTGATGTTGAAACGTACTGAGCTGACGGTCCTGGCTGGAAAATTGATCGTGAGCCCTGAGCCGTTGTTGGGCAGTGCCGGGACGGCCACAGTGCTTCCGTCGGAGAACACCAGGTTGCCGCCCGTGACCTGGTCGCTGAGGACGGGGCGGTCCGAGAGTGTCACGGAGTTGATGGTGCGGGTGGGGTTGAAGTTGTACTGGATCCAGCTCCCTGCCTTCTCACCGGCTGTGACCCACTCCTTCGTGGCGTCCATCGGTGCTCCCCAGAAGTACCCGTCCCGGGCCTTTTCGGGGCTTTGGGCGGCTGCCAATTGCGAGGAAGCAGTGACAGTGGCTCCCGTGGACTTGGCTGCGTTGCCCACCCATTCGATGGCCGTGATGTATTGGCGCTTCAACCATTCGTCGTAGGGGGAATCAGGGCAACCCTCGCCCGGGCTGCTGCAAATGTACATATCGAAATCGGCGAAGCGGACAAAGGTGTCCACCTTGGCGGTGAGTTCCGCGCCTGTGACGTTCTGTGGATACTCGTCGATAACGTAGGCGTCGTAGGCCATGGACGTATGCGGTCCGGTGTAGCTCCGGGTTGCAAGCTGCGCGAACTTGGCGGTGGCCCAGTGGTCGCTGTGGTCATAGGGGTTGTTGAAGTTGCCGGTCCAGTCCTGCGTACGGAACGTGGTGGGCTGGAAGTTGGCCACCAGGCGGTTCAGGGCGTTTTGGAACTGTGTTTTGGTGAAGGTGGCGGCGTTGTCCACCGGGCGGATGGCTGAGAGCCGGCCGTCCCACAGCTTGAGGATGCTTTGATCGTTGTACGCTGCGCTCCCGTCGCCATTGGGAAATCCGTCGGGGAGCCGCATGAACACAACGGAGATGTTCGGGGCGCCGTTGAGGGTCTGCATGGTCAACGGCCTGTTGGGCACGCCGGCATCGGAAGTGGTCCAGGAATCCGTGACTCCCGCCATCTTCGCGTAGCTCGCGCGGATGCCCGCTTCGAGTCCTCGCCAGTAGGAAGCGCCTTCGCCTGCCTCGCCGGCGGTAGTGAACACGGTCTGGACACATCGTTTCGCCTGGATGTCCCGCATGAAGTCCGGGCTGAGGAAAATCAGGTCATCGTCGGTGTGTGCCACGATCTGCATGGCTCCGCCGGTTCCGGCGCAGGGCGGAACGGCAGCCGCAGCGGGCGGTGCGGCGGCCAACACCAAGCTGCCAAACGTCAGGGTGGGGGTCAGGAAAAGGCTGAGCAGACGACGGGCAAAAGAGCGGGGCTTTGGGTTTACGGACGGGCTGGACACATGTGAAAGGACCACAACCATGCTCCTTCGAGCAGATGTTGGGCCCCCCAGCCGGCGTACTTACGACGCCGATTCCGGCGTCACTGGAATGAAATTATGCGCACCGTGCTCCCCACAGTACGGACACTGATGCTGTGAGCGTTACTGTACTCTTCCGGACCGTGCCTGGGTAGCTTTCCGGCACTCCTCAACGAACCCGGCGAACGGAAGCAGGCGCTCGCCGTCGGGCAGTTGCGAGGCTTCGGGGTGCCACTGGACGGAGGCGACCCAGCGGGAAGGATCCTCCAAGGCCTCGATGGTCCCGTCGTCTGCGATGGCCGTGACCGCCAGTCCCCGGCCCACGGTGGCGACGGCCTGATGGTGTCCCGAGGCTATCTTGACGGTGGTTCCGGCCGTGGACCCATAGAGAGCGGCCACCCTGGAGCCTTCCGCCAACACGACGTCGTGCCATGCCCAGACGCCGGCAGTAGTGTCTTCCGGATCGAGTCCGCTGTGGACCACGGTGGACGGAACCATGTCCTGGACCAGCGTTCCGCCGTAAAGGACATTCAACAGCTGATGGCCACGGCAAATGCCAAGAAGCGGCAGCCCGGCGTCGAGCGTGGCCCGTGCCACGTCGAAGTCCAAGCGGTCTTGTTCGGGGTTCACGTCGTACAGGGCATCGATGGGTTCCTGCCCGTACAGCCGGGGATCCAGGTCGCCGCCGCCCGGAAGGAGGACGCCGTCCAAGGCGGCCAACTCGGTTTCCAGTTCCGACTCCGGCGTCAGGAGCACAGGTTCGGCTCCCGCCTCGCGGAGCAGGTCGACAATGAAGACGAACAGCTGGTTGGCTTCGCCCACCCGGGCATCGGGATCGTCGGAGCTGCTGAGGCGGACGGGGACGCCGATGCGTGGGCGCAGGGGGGAAGCGTTGGTCATGCTTCATGATGCACGGATCAGTCGGGTGGCCCCAAACATCGAGGTAATGTGCCGCCCACTACGCTGAACACATGAATCCATCCGGCGCCTTGAACCCCAGTCCGCGCACCTTGGACATCGAAAGCGTGGTGCACTTCGACCGCCTCATCGACGCCGGGGCGGCCACTATGCACGGGTGGCATGCCCAGTCATTGGACCTCCGTGGACGCTCCCGTGAACTCCTCTTGCTCAACCCGCAGGGCGCGATCTTCCTAGGATGCACTTTTGACGACGGCGTGGAGGACGCCTTGAGGAGCCGGGGCGCGTTGATTTTCCCGAAACTGCGCGGCGTTCCGTTCAACCCGTACCGCGGTAGCCTGTACACCGCCGCGGAGCTTTACGAGGACATTTCCGCCACGGAGTACGAGTCCACCCTGGACGCCAAGGTCTACCAGTGGAGCATCCTCCCTGGCCAGCGATCCAGCCTTGACGCAACCCTCGCGGCGGCACTGCACGACCACGCCATTGGGGACGCCCTGGACGATGCCCTGCAGAACGGTGCGTTCGCGGGCTCAAAACTGGTGGGAGTCATGGGCGGACACGCTGCCCAGCGCGGCACGGGGGAGTTCAACCAAGCTGCCTTGCTGGGGCGGCTGTTGGCCAACGCCGGCCTGACGGTTGCAACGGGCGGTGGTCCCGGGGCCATGGAAGCGGCCAACATGGGTGCGTACCTCAGCGGAACGGACGACGACGACTTCCGCGCCGCGCTCCAGGCGCTCGCCGGGGTTCCCGGGTTCAGGCCGTCGGTGACGGCTTGGGCGCGCCAGGCAGCCGCCGTCGTCGACCGTCATCCCAACGGAAGTGCGACGCTCGGCATCCCCACTTGGTTCTACGGTCATGAGCCGCCCAATCTCTTCGCCACCCATATCGCGAAGTACTTCGCCAATGCCATCCGTGAAGCGATCCTCCTTGAACTGTGCAACGGCGGGATCGTGTTCCTGCCGGGATCGGCCGGCACCGTGCAGGAAATCTTCCAGGACGCGTGCGAGAACTACTACGGAGCACCCGAAACGATCACGCCCATGGTCCTGGTGGGCCGGGAACACTGGGAAAAGACATTCCCGGCCTGGCCCATGCTGCAAAGCCTCGCTGCCGGAAAAGCCATGGCTGAGCGGATCTTCCTGGTGGACACAGTGGAAGAAGCCGTTGATGTGGTGGTGGGGGCGCTGGACTAAATCGGTTCAGCGCTAGAAATCCTTGCTGCACGGACCCGTGCCCAGCTTTGCAAGCCCCGTCCGGTCCCCGGCTGCGTATTGGCGCACCCACGAGGCTTGGTCGTACATCAGCTGGCGGGGATCATCCACGTGGTCGAGCCCCAGCACGTGGCCAAGCTCGTGCATGATGACCGCCACGCCGATCTCCTTGCCCTGGGGCGAATCCATGATTCCGGCGAACTGCGGCTCGTCCAGGGAGACCGTGCCGGTGACGTAGGCCTTGTAGCCGTTGCTCAACCCGATGGATGAGCTGCCACCCAGTCCCACCGTCTGCCCGGCCAGCCGCGGTACCTGCTCCGGTGTGGTCCACGCGATCAGGACAGGCGCCCAGCGGTCCCCGTACATTTCCGGCTGGTACCCCGCCCGGTTGCTGGTGGGAACCTCCGAGGTCGGCCCGTCATAGATGAATTTCAGCCCCGATGCGAGGCTGGCCTGCCGCACGGCTTCCTCAACCAGCGGCTGCCAGGAAGCAGGCGCCAGGGTGGAGTTGACCACGTAATGGATGGGCCGGCACGGGGAGTAGGCAACGGGAGTGCCGTCATCCTTGACGGCCAGGAACTTGTACGAGTTACTGGTCCGCTGCAGTGGCGGAGGCGTTCCCAACGGAGCGTCGGCTTCCTCGCGCCCGGGCAATGGGTCCTGCCGCTGGCCAAACGGCAAGACGCCTGGCCGGGGTACCTGGCTTTGAGCAGCCGGCCCGGTCCATGTTCGCTGCACTTCGCCGCTGAAATAGGCGCCCGCACACACCAGTCCAAGCACCAGCAGCAGGAACGCGATTGCGGCGATGCTCCGGTGCCGGATCTGCGGCGTGGGGTTTTGAAGGGGACCGCGTGGGTTCGGAGGGGGATAGGGGTCAGGCCCGTATGGCGACCCATCAGGTTCCATCGAACCCCCTGACGCGAAGGCTCAAACCATGCGGTGGGGCGCCGCCGTCGGCCGTTTTGGCCAGCATAGGACCCCGCCGGCCGGGAAGTCCATGGCTGGGACCGGACAATGGCCCGGGCACGGACAATGCTTTCTGTCAGATGTCTTTCCGGCATGGGGCGGAGGCAAGCAAATGCAGGCCGTTCAGGTCGCCGTCGGCCAGGCCGTCGGGGGCGCCGATCTCCGGGTACATCAGTTGGATGGGATCGTCCACGTGGTCAAGGCCCATCACGTGGCTCAGCTCATGCTGCATGACGGCCAACACGTAGTCGGAGCCGCCGTCCTCCGCCAACAGCTCGGAAATCTGAGGCGTGTCCAGCTCCAGGCTGCCCGTGATGTAGCTCTTAGGTCCTTTGTTCAACGAATACATGGTGCTGCCGCCGGTGCCAATGACTTTGTCCGCAAGGGCCGGGGCGGCTTCAGGCGTGGTCCAGGAAATGAGCAGGGGAGCCCAGCGCTCGCCATACTTCCCCGGCTGGTATGGCTCGCGTTTTTCTGCAGGGAGCTCATCGGTGGTGCCGTCGTCGATGAACTGGATTCCCGTCGCCTCGGAAATGTTGGCCAGGGCAGTCCGGAGGAGGGCGTGGGTTCCCTCGGGTGCGGCGGCGTCGTTCACCACGTAATGCAGCGGGCGGCACGGCGAATAGCCCACCGGAGTACCGTCGTCGTTGGTGGCCAGGAACTTGTAAGAATCGTTGGCGACCGGCGGTGCCGGCGGAGAGGCGAGCGGAGCATCGGATTCTTCACGTCCCGGTGGAGGAGCGTTCAGGGCGCGGGCGGGGGCGTGGGTTGCCTGCCCGCCCTGCTGCGTGTTGGGCAGCGCCGCGCCCGGAATGAGTGCTGTGATCCGCGGATCTCCGTGGAGGAAGCCGCTGACCAGGACCGCGGCAGTTGCTGCCGCTACAGCCATGAGGAAGCCCAGGGCCACGCGCAGCGTCTTACCGGCGCGGCGGTGATTCCGCACATCAGGCTCCGTGTCCACGCTTCTCCGTTCCTCGTGCCCCGGTCACGCGGGAAGCGTCGAGGACGCACCAACATTACGGGACACCGGGTGCCCCGTCTATTCACACGGCCAGGCCTAGACGATCGCGGCGCCGAAGAGCAGCCCGAGCCCGTAGGTGGCAGCTGCTGCACCCAGGCCGATCGCCAGTTGGCGCAGGCCGCGGCTCAGCGGCGAGGTTCCGGACAGCAAGCCCACGACGGCGCCGGTGGCCAGGAGGGCGACGCCCACCAATGCGGCCGACAGGATCAGGGCATTCCAGCCCGTCATTCCGAACACGAACGGAAGGATGGGCACGATGGCACCGGATGCGAAGAAGCAGAAGCTGGACATCGCCGCGCCCCACGCCGAACCGACGGTCTCGTGCTCGTCCGCGGCTTCTTCCTTCTCGGGCTGCAGGGAGAGGCTGGGGTCGCAGTCGCAGCTGAACAGGCCCATCCGCTCGGCCGCCCGGTGTTCGGCCGCCTCACGGGTCATGCCCCGGGCAAGGTAGACCAGCACCAGTTCGTTGTGTTCAACGTCCAATGCGGGCGCCGCCGTCAGGGTGGCCTGGGTGGGGAGGGTGGCGTTCAGGAGTTCCCGCTGGGAGCGGACGGAGACGTATTCGCCTGCACCCATGGAAAGGGCGCCCGCCAGCAGGCCGGCCACGCCACTCATCAGGACCACCGCGCTCGAAACTCCGGTGGCGGCCATGCCCATGACCAGCGAAAGGTTGCTGACAAGTCCGTCGTTGGCGCCGAAGACCGCTGCGCGGAAGGTTCCGGACAACCTGTTGCGGCCGCGCGTTGCCAGGCCGCGAACGACTTCCTCGTGGATCTGTTCGTCGGCAACCATGGCCGGCGTAGCGGATGGTTCGGTGCCGTAAGGGGAACGTCCTTCCGCGCGCTGGGCCAAGGCCAGGACAAAAACTGAACCGAAGTGCCGTGCCAGGAAGCCAAGGAGGCGGCTGCGGGCCGAGGCGGCCTTGGGCATGCCGGCGTGTTCGCCAAGCAGCTTCAGCCAGTGCGCCTCGTGCCGGCCTTCCGCCTCGGCCAGGGCTAGGAGGATCTGGCGTTCCTCGCCGTCGCGGCGTTGGGCAAGTTCACGGTAGACGGCGGCCTCGGCACGTTCGTCTGCAAGGTACTGGCGCCAACGCCTGATGTCCGCAGGCGTGGGTGTGGCGGGTGTTTCCTCGGGGCGGGGGGTCGGAGCGGAGCTCGACGGACCGGGGGATTCCTGGTGCTTCTGCACTGCTTCTCCTGGGCTTGGTGGGGTAGGTGATGCCCCATTGCACCGACCACTGTACCGCTTATTTCCGGGGTTTTTCGGCCGGTATTCCTCAACTGGAATGTTCGGCGCACCTTAATTCAGGCACTGCAGGGCGGCACTTCCAGGCGGCGCTGCCGGGGTGCCTTGACCACTCCGGAGCCCGGTGCTCAGATGGATGGACAGGGGCGGGAAACCTCCCGCGCATCGGTCAGCGGGCTGCACCGCAGCCCACCAGAAGGAGGTTGCAGCATGGACACCGAATCACACGCCAACCACCCGGAGCGGGCAACCATCGAATCGGATCCCGCGTACGACTACAGCGAAGACCAGGAAGTGGACGAGGCCTGGGTGGAGGAAAACGAAGCGGCCGACGACGACGAGCGGATAGTTCCGCTGGACGACGCCGAGGAGGAGTTCCGCGAAGAGGACGAGGAACTGTAGCTTTCCGGATTTTTCGTAGGCCTTGGCAAGCTCGCCAAGAAAAACAAACGGCGGCGCTGCCCCGAAAAGGGGCGGCGCCGCCGTCGTCTATTGCTCAGTTCCGCTCAGCGTGGCGGAACTTTCAGGCGTTGTGGCTGCTGACCGGGTGAGCGTCCAGCGGGAGCTCCTCGGAGATCGCTCCCTGGACCCGCTTGTCCCAGGCCGCCCGTACCGCAGGGTCCGTGGGCGGAGTGGCCAGCGAGATCACTACGAAGGTCACGAACGAAGCGCCCAGTCCCCAGTAAATGGGATCGTTTGCGTAGACGCCGTCTTCGCTGGGAATCACGCCCGTTGCGAACAGGATTAGCAGGGCCAAAGTCAGGACGGAACCAACCGCCATGGACCAGGCGGCTGCGATGCCGGTGCCGCGCTTCCAGACAAGGCCGCCGAGGATGGCCACCAGAAGGCCGCCCACGAGGATGTCGTACGCGATGGTCAGGGCTACAACGACGTCCTGTGCGGCCATGGAGATCAGCACGGCGAGGACTCCGAGGCCCAGTACCCAGTAGCGGTTTGCCTTGACGTCGTGCTCGGGGTTCTCGGTGTCGTCGGTGTTGATGGTCTTGCCGAACCAGCTCGCCACGAAAGGAACGACGTCGGCGCGGGCCACCGTTGCGGCGGCGATCAGGGCGCCGGAAGCCGTGGACATCATGGCTGCCACGGCTGCTGCCATGACGAGGCCACCGATGCCGATGGGCAGGATATGCGTTGCGACCTCGGCGTAGACCACGTCCTTGCCAAGGGCCTTGACGTCGATGTTGGGCAGTGCCACCCGGGCGGCCAGGCCGATCAGTGCGCCGGCGATGCCATAGAGGATGCAGTAGACGCCGGCGGTGGCGCCGCCCCAACGTGCAACCTGGGGGGTCTTGGCAGTGAAGACGCGCTGCCAGATGTCCTGGCCGATGAGCAGGCCCAGCGTGTAGACGACGAAATAGGTGATGATCGTCTGGGTGCCGATGCCGTCGATCTGGAAGAAGCTCTCGTTGACCCGCTGACGGATTCCGTCGAGTCCCCCCGCCGCGTTCATGACGAACGGCAGCATGAGGAAGAAGATGCCGACAGTCTTGATGATGAACTGGACCTGGTCGGCCAGGGTGATGGACCACATGCCGCCGATGGTTGAGTAAACCAGGACGATTGCGCCGCCAACCGCGATGGCCAGCCAGCGTTCCCAGCCGAAGAGCACCACGAAAATGGTGGCGTAGGCGCCGGTGGACGTGGCGCACAGCATCAGGGTGTAGGCCAGCATCACGATGCCCGAGGTCTGGGTCGCCTTGCTTCCATAGCGGAGGCTGAGCATCTGGGAAACCGTGTAGATCTTGAGTCGCTGGATGGTGCCGGCGAACAGCAGGCTCAAGAGCAGCACACCGGCGCCGATGGCTACGACGAGCCACATACCGGAGATGCCGAACTTGTACCCGAGGCCAACGCCGCCCACGGTGGATGCGCCACCAAGGACGACGGCGGCCATGGTGCCTGTGTAGAGGAAGGGTCCCAGGCGGCGGCCGGCCACCAGGAAGTCGCTGTTGTTCTTGGTGCGGGACTTGCCCCACCAACCGAACGCCAGCATGGCAAGCAGATACACCACCACGATGGCGATGTTAATGAACGATGAGTCCATGAGTGGCTCCTTGGAGCTGATGCACGGAGGTTGGGGTTTTCGACGATACTCCTGCAGGGCGTCGAAGTCTCTGTGCTGACGAACGGAGATAGGACTTGTGTTGTGTGCCTCACAGACAACACTTGTTGCCTATGAGGATATGTTGTGATGGGAGTAACAGTCAAGATGCTTGCGTCACGGTCCTGCTGATTCCCGGGCGGTGGTGCTGCGCTCCGGATACTATTGGCTCCAATGACCAGGCCGCATGGGCCGGCCTGAAAGGTTTCGTGAATGAAGGCTCTACCCGTTGAACCCAGCAATGTGCCTGTTGCCATCGGTTCCAGAATCCGTGCTGCCAGGCAAGCCCAACGGCTCACCATTGAGCAGGTTGCGGATGCCACCGGGTTGACCAAAGGGTTCCTCAGCCGGGTGGAGAGGGATCTGACCTCGCCGTCCGTGGCCTCGCTGGTGACTCTCTGCCAGGTCCTGTCGGTCTCGGTGGGGGATTTGTTTGCCGCCCCCGAAACGCACCTGACGCGGCGCGACGATGGCCCGCGGATTTCCCTTGGTGGCCAGGGCATCGTTGAACGGCTGCTGACGGCCCGCTCGGAACGTCGCCTGCAGATCCTCCAGGCGACGATCGAACCGAGGGGCCGGGGCGAGAACGAGCTCTACGCCGTGGACTGCGACGTCGATGTGCTCCATGTGGTCAAGGGCAGGATCAAGCTCATCCTGACCAACGAGGAGTACGACCTCGAAGAAGGGGACACTCTCTCCTTCCCGGGCCGCGAACCCCATACCTGGATCAACCCCACGGACCAGACCGTCGAGGTGCTCTGGGTGCTGGTGCCCGCGGCCAGCCGGTAGCGCCTAACCCACGTGCACCCAGGGGCGGCGGGTGATGTCCGGTTCGGCTTCGCGGAGTACCTCACGGGTCACGGGCGCTATCTCGCCTTCACCGAAGAAGAGGAACTTGCTGAGGTTGGAAATGGGGTTTCCCTCGGTCCAGCGGAAGTAGATGTGCGGCATGAAGCCGGTGACATCGCGGATGTGGAGGAGAACGGCTGCCAGGGTGTTGGGCACGTTGTTGCTGTGGACTTCCAGGATCTTGAAGCCATGGCGTTCTTTGCCCACCACTTGGAGTTCCTGCTCGAAATCAGAGCTGTCGTCCACGATGATCTCGATGAAGAGGACGTCGCTGTCAACGGGCAGGTGATTGGCCTGCTGGGCGTGCTGCAGCTTCTCCCGGTACCTGTCCGCGCTGAAACGCTTGGGCTCGTGGGCAATGATCCGCACTGGTCCGTCGGAGTTGTTTGCCGTGAACTCCAAGGCCTTTTGGTCGAGCTTGATGTGGGTTGCGCGGAGTTCGAAGGCCCGCCGGATACGGGATACGAAGCTGACCGCCATAATGCCCAGGATAAAGAGGGCGGCGATCTTCAGACCGTCCGGACGCTCGATGGAATTCACCACGGTGGTGTAGACGAACGCGAGTGAGACGATGCCGAACCCGATGAACCGGCCCCGCTGCTTCTTGCGCCGGGCCGAGAGGGTCACGGCAATCGAAGCGGAGGTGATGAGGACAAGCACGCCAGTGGCATAGGCGCCGCCTTGGGCGTTGACGTCTGCCTGGAAAATGATGGTCACTGCGAACGCGATGACCGTGAACACGAGCACCAGTGGGCGCAGTGCCCGGGCCCAAGCGGGAGCCATGCCGTAGCGCGGAAGATAGCGCGGGACCAGGTTCAAGAGTCCGGCCATGGCGGAGGCGCCGGCGAACCAGAGAATTGCGATGGTGCTGACGTCGTACACGGTGCCGAATCCGTCCCCGAGGAACTTGTGGGCCAGGTAGGCAAGGGCGCGCCCTTCTGCCTTGCCGCCCGACTCGAACTCCGCGGCAGGAATCAGCATCACTGTGGTGAAGCTGGAGGTGATGAGGAACGAGCTCATGATGATGGCTGCGGTTGTCAGCAGGCGGTGCGCGCCCTTGATGCGACCTGCCGGGTTCGCGTCGGTGTCCGAGGCACGGCCCTTGATCTGCGGCATGACTGCCACGCCGGTCTCAAATCCGGAAAGGCCCAGTGCCAATCGGGGGAAAACCAGCAGGGCCAGGCCGATCATGAGCAAGGGGTCGCCGTGGGATGCGGTCAATGCCGTCCACCAGTCGGTCACCACGTGTGGCTCGATGAAAAGGTGACTCATGGCCACGAAGACCACAACGAGGTTGAGTGCCAGGAAGACCGCTACCAGGACGACGGCAACGTTGATGGCTTCCTTGAACCCGCGCAGGAAGACGATGCCAAGTCCGGCGATAAGGGCCAGGGTGATCACCCCGTGCTGGCCTTCAAGGAACTCCGGTGCAAACGGATTCTCTATGAGGTGGGCAGTGGCATCGGCTGCGGAGAGGGTGATGGTGATCATGAAGTCGGTGGCCGCGAAACCCAGGAGGGCCAGGACAAAGAGCTTGCCGCCCCAGCGGGGCAACAGGCGTTCGAGCATTGCGATGGAGCCTTCGCCGCGGGGGCTCTCCCTGGCCACCCGTCGGTAGACAGGAAGTGCCCCGGCCAGCGTGGCAATCACCAGGAGAAGGGTCGCGAGTGGAGACAGCAGGCCTGCGGCAAGGGCTGCGATGGCAGGCTGGTAACCCAGGGTGGAGAAGTAGTCCAGGCCGGTGAGGCACATAACCTTCCACCAAGCCTGTGGCTTGTGTGACTCTGTTGGCTGGCCGTGCGGACCTTGGCTTTTCCCTGCGGTGTCCGGCATGCCTTCGAGCAACCAGGACTTGAGGTTAAAGGCTTCTTTTCGCCGATCGGCTGGATCCGCCGGGGGCCGCGTCAGGGTAGTCACATCGTCCTCTCAGGCAGCCGGGTGCTGCTTCTGCTAGGAGCGTAGGACCCGGCTGGAGACCAATTGCCCGGTTTTTATGGAATCTTTACGGGCTGTGTGACCGGCATCTCACGGTGATGGTCCGGGAAGGATTGCTTGTAAACAGGTGATGCTTATTAGGCAACTTTGAGTGTATGATGGGTGTCACAGCAGCCATCAACTTAAGGAGTTGCGCAACTTTGGAAGAGCTCCGTATCGAGGCCAACGGCAATCTCGGCCCCATCGATTCCTCCCGCATCCCGCGCTACGCCGGCGCAGCCACCTATGCCCGGCTTCCTCGTCTGGACCAAGTCGCGAAGGCCGACGTCACCGTTGTCGGCGTGCCCTTCGACTCGGGCGTTTCCTACCGGCCCGGTGCGCGTTTCGGCGCAAACCACGTGCGGGAGGCCAGCCGCCTGCTCCGCCCGTACAACCCTGCCTGGGACGTCAGCCCGTTCGAGAACATCCAGGTTGCCGACGCCGGCGACATGGCCGTGAACCCCTTTAACATCAACGAGGCCATCGAGACGATCCAGCAGAATGCGCTGGACCTGACCGCCAACGGCAGCAAGCTGGTGACTCTCGGTGGTGACCACACCATCGCCTTGCCGCTCCTCCGCGCCGCAGCGGAACGCGCAGGAGAGCCCATCGCGATGCTCCACTTCGACGCACACCTGGACACCTGGGACACCTACTTCGGTGCCGAGTACACGCACGGAACCCCGTTCCGCCGCGCCGTCGAGGAAGGCATCCTGGATACCGAGGCCATCAGCCACGTCGGTACCCGCGGCCCGCTTTACGGCAAGAAGGACCTCGACGACGACCACCGCTTCGGCTTCGGCATCGTCACCTCTGCCGACGTCTACTACCAGGGCGTCCTTGAGACAGTGGCCAAGATCCGCGACCGTATCGGCAACCGTCCCCTGTACATTTCCGTGGACATCGACGTTTTGGACCCGGCCCACGCACCCGGCACCGGAACCCCGGAAGCCGGCGGCATCACCAGCCGTGAACTGCTGGAGATCATCCGTGGCTTCCGCGGCATGAACCTCGTGGGCGCGGACGTGGTGGAAGTCGCCCCGGCCTACGACCACGCTGAGATCACCGGCGTTGCAGGCAGCCACGTCGCCTACGAACTGGTGACCCTGATGGCAGACAACGCCGTTGAAGGTGACCGTCACGGCGCTCCGAACGGCTATGCCCAGCAAGCCCTCGGTGCACGCATTGAGGAAATCGCGAAGGCGACCCAGCGATGATCGACTTCGATCCGGGCACAGCGGCTCCGACCAAGGAGACCGGCCAGCGCAACGGCGGGGATCTCGTCGTCGAGACCCTTGAAGCGCTGGGCGCGAAGACGGTTTTCGGCATCCCGGGCCAGCATGCGCTGGGCTTGTTTGATGCGATGGGCCGCGGGAACCTGCACTTCGTGTCCTCCCGTGTGGAGAACAACTCGGCGTTCGCAGCTGACGGTTACTCCCGTGCCACGGGCGAGGTCGGCGTGCTGTTCCTGTCCACCGGTCCTGGCGCGTTGACGTCCCTGGCCGGTTTGCAGGAGGCCTACGCCACGGGTGTTCCGATGGTGGTTGTGGCCAGCCAGATCCCGTTGGAGGGCCTTGGCGCACGTCGCAAGGGCATGCTGCACCAGCTCGATGACCAGAAGGCCTCGGCCGCGAACGTCACCAAGAGCCAGCGCCTGATCCAGCACGCTTCGGGTATTCCGTCGGCCATCCAGGATGCGTGGACGGAGGCGATTTCTTCGCCCCAGGGCCCGGTGTGGATCGAGATCCCGCAGAACGTCCTGCTGGACCCGATCGTGGTCCCCCCGGTCGAAGACGCCCTGGCTGAGGCGTTCGACAACCCGCCCCGGGTGGAGTTGATCCGTGAAGCGGTGAAGTGGCTTTCGACGGCGGAACGTCCGGCGATCATCGCAGGCGGCGGTACGCGCCGTGGCCGGGCAGAGAAGTCGTTGCTGTCCATCGCCGAGCAGTTGCGCGCCCCGGTGATCTGCACCCCGGGCGGCAACGGTGCGTTCCCGTGGAACCACGAGTTGTCCTTGCAGTCCTGGATCGAGGACAGGTACATGACCGACGTCCTCGAGGACGCCGACGTGCTGATTGTCATCGGTTCGTCCTTGGGCGAGGTGACCTCGAACTACTTCACCTTCGCGCCCCGCGGCCGGATCATCCAGATCGACGCCGAACCCCGGGTCCTGGAATCCAACCGTCCCGGCCTGGGCATCCGGGCCGACGCCGGCCAGGCCCTCGCGGCCTTGGACGAAGCACTCTCAGAGGCAGGCGCTGGCACTGCAAGCAAGAGGGACTGGCATGGCACCAGCCCGGAGGACGTGGTCAAGGAATCCCTGGCCAAGGTCAAGACCCGCCTGGAATCGCAGGACCTGGCCAAGGAACTGAAGTTCATGGCCGACATCCGCGAGGCCGTCCCGGCGGAAATGCAGACCTTCTGGGACATGACCATTTCCGCATACTGGGGCTGGTCCTGCTGGGACGCCCGTGAGGGGCAGTTCCACTCCGCCCAGGGCGCGGGTGGCTTGGGCTATGGCTTCCCGGCAGCGATCGGTGGGGCCGTTGGTCTGGAAACCACGGGCAAACCCAGTCGTGTGCTGGCTGTTTCCGGTGACGGTTCCTCGATGTATTCCATCTCGGAGCTCGCCACGGCCAAGCAGCACAACGTCCCGGTCACCTGGCTGATTGTGGACGACGGCGGGTACGGCATCCTGCGCGAATACATGGTGGGTGCCTTCGGCAAAGCCACAGCCACCGAGCTCGCACGCCCGGACTTCGTCAAGCTGGCTGAGTCCTTCGGCGTCCCGGCCCGCCGCGTGGCCCCGGAGGAAGTGGGGGACGCGCTCAAGGCGTCCTTCGAAGCGGACGGACCCAACGTCGTCGTGGTTGAAACCCTGCTCAAAATGTTCGGGCCCACACACCTGGACGACTAAGAAACGCGACAGCGAAACCCCGCACGGTCTTCCATGCGGGGGTTTCCTGTGTTGTGAGGCCCGCTCAGCGCCGCAAAAGCGGCGAATTCAGCGTAGAGCGGGCCCCACAACGGAGGATCAGTCGAGATCGCGGCGCGTTCCCTCCGGTGTTGCTTTCACTGCGATGGCAGAGGCGAGCATCGCCACGATCCAGAAGACCGCGATCAGCCAGATCCCGCCGCCGGCAGCGAGGCTCAGGCCCGCGACAATCATCGGCGTGAAGCCTGCCCCGATCATGGAAGCGCCTTGGTAGGCGAGCGATGCGCCTGTGTACCGGTTGCGGGTGGGAAACTGCTCGGCGACGTACGCGGCGATCGGGCCGTAGAGGAATCCTTGAACCAGTCCGTTGCCCAGGATGATTGCCAGCGCGAAGCCCCACAGTTCGCCGTTGCTCATGAGCATCAGGATCGGGTAAACGAGCACCGCACCCAGGAGCGATGCCCCGATAAGGACCCGACGGCGCCCGATACGGTCGCTGAGCCGCGCGGAGTAGAAACAGATCACCAAGGTCAGCAGTGCGGCCAGTGCCTTGATGTTCAGGACGCCGTTCTTGTCGGCTCCACTGTCAACGGCAACGGAGACGCCCCACACGGTGGTCATGGACTGGCAGACGTAGAAGGATGTGGTTGCCAGCAGGCCGAGCACTACGGCCCTCGGGTTGTTCTTGAGGACATCGAGGAGGGGGACGCGGCGCTTTTCGCCTGCCGCCTCAAGCCGCTGGAAAGCCGGGGTCTCCGAGACTTTCAAACGGATCACCAGGCCCACCACAATCAGCAAGGCGCTCAGCAGGAATGGCAGCCGCCAACCCCAGACGAGGAAGTCCTTGCCGGAAACCGCGGCGAAGAGTGAGAGCGCCAACGTGCCAAGGATCGCTCCCGCGGGTCCACCGGCGTTGGCGAACGCGGCAGCGAAACCGCGGTGCTCCTTCGGTGCGTGCTCAATGGCCATCAGCGCCGCGCCGCCCCACTCGCCGCCCACGGCAACGCCCTGGACCAAGCGCAGGATCACCAAGGCCAGCGGTGCGGCCATGCCGATCTGGGCCGTTGTGGGAAGGAGTCCGATGGCCGTGGTGCCAAGGCCCATGATCAGCATGGACAGGACCAGCATCTGCTTGCGCCCGAGCCGGTCGCCGAAGTGGCCGAAGATCAATCCACCCACGGGCCTTGCAATGTAGCCGACAGCCAGGGTGACAAAGGAAGCAAAGAGATCGAACCCGGGGCCGAGGTTTGCAAAGAACACTTTGTTGAATACCAGGCTGGCGGCAGTGGCGTAGAGGACGAAGTCGTAGTACTCGATCGCGCTGCCGATGAAGCTGGAAGCGAGGATACGGCGCATGTCCTTGGAATTCATGGACGGTGCGGAGGCGGTGGCCGCTCCCGTATCCGGGGTTGTTGGTGCGGAGCTCATGGGTTTCCTCAGTGTTCAGGCCGCGTCAGCGCTGACGGGCGAAGGGGATGGTGTCGAGGTCGTTGGGCACGGTGAACGTTCCGCTGAAATGCTCTTCGGCTTCGTGCCAGACGGCTTCGGAGGCTGAGCCGGGTACCAGGTGGTGCAGCGCCAGATGCCCGACGCCGGCCGCTTCAGCCAGCTTTGCCGCGTCACGGACGCTGGTGTGCGATTTGTAGTGGTGGTCCCGGGAAGCGCGGCTGGATTCGTCGGTCTTGTCCGCGTACAGGGATTCCACCCAGGCGAAGTCAATGGCCTCATGCAGCAGGAGCTCGGTGTCCTGGGCCAGGGTAATCATGTTTTGCGTGTAGGCGGTGTCGCCGGAGATGGTCACGGAACCTTCGGCGGTGTCGAATCGGAAGGCAAACGCCGGAGCAACCGGGGGATGCTCCACCAAGATCGCCGTCACGGTGACCAGTTCGTCCCGGTAGACCTCGAACGGCTCCATATCCGGCGTCGGGTTGTTGTTCGGGTGGTAACCGCTTTCGGCCGGGATGAGGATGTCCTCCGCGTGAAAGATCTCCAGTGGGCTGGGGCGAAGGCTGTCCAGAATGCGGTCATTGAGGTCCGTGGCGTGGGCCTTCATGAGCTGTTCGAACATCTGGCGGGTTCCCGGCGTCGGGTTCTCCGGCGCCAGCGGTTGAGGAGCGACGACGGCGCGCGGGGAGACCGCTGGAAGCTCGCCGCGGTTGCCGGGTCCAATGATGCGGACCGGGTTCTTTGTCCGCTCGGTAAGGGCGTAGAGCCCAAAGATGCCGAGCCCGGCGAGGTCGTAGACATGGTCTGAGTGAAGGTGGGTGATGAAGAGCGCCCGGAGGTCCTTGAGCTGCAGCCCGGACTGGCTGAGCCGTCGGCCGGCACCTTGCCCGAAGTCCACGAGGTAGAAGGCGTCTCCGACAACAACGGCAGTGGCGATCCCGGTGCGCTCGCCGGAGTCGGCGGCTGCCCACCACCGCGGCCCACCGGCTGTCCCCAGGGTGACGATGTGCGGCTTCAGGGATGACGTCGGCGTCATGGTTCTCCTTGTTCGGGATGGCTTTCTTCCAGTGTGGTCCGCGCCATGTCACTTGTATAATCAATCAATTCTAAGAAGTTCATAAGGAGAACTGATGGGCGAGTTCACGCTCCGGCAGCTGGAGTATTTCGTCGCGGTACTGGACCACGGTTCGTTGACCAAGGCCGCCACGGAGAGCAACATCTCCCAGGCCGCGGCGTCCATGGCCATAGCCCAACTCGAGAAGAGCCTGGGCCTGGATCTGCTCATCCGTACCCGGGCCAAGCGCGTGGAACCAACAGCGGCCGGGGTGGAGCTGGGGATCCGTGCCCGGCGCATCCTGCGGGAGACGGCGGAGCTGCAGGGCGCCCTTCGCGGATCCCACGAGGACATGCGGGGTAGGGTCTCCATTGGCTGCATGATCGCTATCTCACCCCGGCTGATCCCGGAACTCATCCGCGTCTTTGCAGCCCGATGGCCCGAGGTGGAACTGGACTTCGAGGAAGGCAATGCCGAGGACTTGCAGCGGGCCGTGGGGGAGGGGGAGCTCGACGTGGCGTTCCTATACTCGCTCCAGGCGATGCCCGGCGTCGATATCTTGACCGTCGCCGCATCCCGCCCCCAGTTCATGTTGGCCGCCGACCACCCCTTGGCGGGCCGGGAGTCCCTTCATTTCGCAGACCTGGCGGACGAGGACGTTGTCCTGTTCGACGTTCCGCCCAGTGCCGAGCGTGTCATTGCCATGTTCCACTCGGCCGGCGTTGAGCCGAAAGTGCGCTGGCGGAGCGTGGTGGCACAGACCATCCGGGGCATCGTAGCCAGTGGGCGGGCGTACTCGGTGACCAACGTGTGGCCCGGAATCGAATCGCTGTATACCGGCGCGCGGGTTGCGTTGGTGCCAATCGCGGACAGCCTGCCGGAAAACCGTCTCGTGGCTGCCGTTCCGCCCGGCGTTGCGCGGCCGAGGCGGGTGGAAGAGGTTATCGCGGCTGCCCGGGAGTTGACCAAGGAATGACCCCACACCTTCTTTAGTTTCCCAAAGCAATCATTCTGGGCTATAGTTGCTTTAGGCAAACAAAAGGGGTGTTTTACATGTCTGTCGGTTCTGCCACTGCAACCGATCTAGTGCATCAAATCTTCGACCTTCAGCGGACTCTGCGCTGTGTGGTCACCGCGCACCTGGCCCGCGTTCCCGACGTCGGAATGGCTGTCCAAGGCGTGATGCGTTTCATTGGCGAGGGTGAGACCCGCGCCACGCAACTGGCGGCGAAGCTCGGCGTCAGCGCCCCGGTGCTCAGCCGCCACGTCGCCGAACTCGAGGAACTGGGCTTCGTGACCAGGCGGCCGGACCCGGCGGATGGCCGGGCACAGCTCCTGGCCCTGACCGAGAGCGGTGCGGCCAAATTGCGCGAGTTCGAAGAACAACGGAGCGTCCGGCTGCGGGATTACCTCGCGGACTGGAGCGAAGAGGACGCCCTGGAGGCGTCACAGGTATTGCAAAAACTCAGCACGTCCCTCAAAGACTCAATCCGGGCAACGGCGGCCGGTTCCACAACGACGAAACTCACAGTTTAGGAGCCAATGAATGGCCAAACCAGCAGTCCAAACTCCAGCTGCGGTGCACGGCGGCGCCGCAGCGCCGATGACCCACCGCCAGATCATGGAAGCCCTCACCGGCCTCCTTGCTGCCTTCTTCACCGCGATCCTCAGCAGCACCATCGTGGCGAACGCGCTTCCCACCATCATGTCCGAGCTCAAGGGCACCCAGACCGACTTTGCCTGGGTCATCACCGCAGCCCTGCTCGCAAACGCTGCCACCACGCCGATCTGGGGCAAGCTCGCGGACCTCTTCGACAAGAAGCTCCTGGTCCAGCTCAGCATCATCATCTTCGTAGCCGGCTCCGTCATGGCCGGCCTTTCGGAATCGATTCCGCTGCTGCTGACCGCCCGCGTGATCCAAGGCATCGCCATGGGTGGCCTCACAGCGCTGGCACAGGCCATCATCGGCTCCATGATCCCGCCGCGCGACCGTGGCAAATACTCCGGCTACATGGGTGCTGTCATGGCAGTAGGCACGGCCGGAGGCCCGCTACTTGGTGGATTCATCGTTGACAGCCCGCTCGGCTGGCGCTGGACGTTCTTCGTCTGCGTTCCGCTGGCCGTGATCGCGCTCATCCTGCTGCAGATCACGTTGAAGATCCAGCACATCAAACGCCCCGCCAAGATCGACTGGCTTGGTTCCATCCTGCTGACTTCAGGCGTGAGCCTGCTCCTGATCTGGGTTTCCTTCGCCGGCAACCCCGAGTACTACGACTGGGTCTCCTGGCAGTCCGCACTCATGGTTGGCGGCGGCGTGGCCCTGCTCGCCTTGCTGGTCTTCGTCGAAACCAAGGTTGCCCAGCCGATCATTCCCCTGAAGATCATCTCGGAGCGCACCACGGCCCTGGCCATCCTTGCATCCGTCGCAGTCGGCATCGCCATGTTTGGTTCCTCCACCTTCCTCGGCCAGTACTTCCAGGTTTCGCGCGGCGCCACGCCCACCGAAGCCGGCCTGCTGACCCTCCCAATGATCGCGGGCAACCTTGTGGGCTCGGTGGCTTCGGGTGTGCTGATCAGCCGGTTCGGTAAGTGGAAGAGGTTCCTCGTTGCCGGTTCCGTCCTGCTGATCGGAGGCCTCGCCTTTGCCGGAACCATGGACCACACCACCGAACTCTGGGTAGTTGCCATCTACACCGGCGTGTTCGGCCTCGGACTCGGCATGCTGATGCAGAACCTCGTCCTCGCTGTACAGAACACTGTGCAGGCCAAGGACATCGGTACGGCAAGCGCATCGGTTGCGTTCTTCCGCTCTGTGGGTGGCGCAATCGGCGTATCGGTCCTGGGCGCCATCATGTCCAACCACGTGAAGGACCTTGCTGTTGAGGGAATGGCCAAGGCCGGCATCCCCGTCCAAAGCGGTTCCTCGGGTGCCAGCATGGACCTCGCGGACATGCCCGCACCGATCCGCGACATCATGCGTGCCGCCTACGGCGACGCCACGGCACAGATCTTCCTGATCTCCGCCTTCATCAGCGTGGTGGCGCTCCTTGCGGTGCTGTTCATCAAGGAACGTCCGCTGCGCCGGACCGTCGATGCTGCGCCGGAGAAGGAACTCATCGCAACTGCCTCCGGTGACGCCGGAATGTCCCTGGATACGGCATCCATGGACGCAGTGCAGGGCGGTCACCGTGGCGGGTCGGGTTCGGGGTCGCCGAGCGATGGCAACCGGGGAGCTGAGCGCGCGTCCGAGGATCTTGATCTTGAGTTTGCCCGGATCCTCACCCAGGAACGTTCCCACAGCGCGGCCGACGTCAAGGATCTCCAGGAACAGCTGTCACGCACCCAGTACGTCCTGGCGGAACAGCAGCTGCAATTGAGCCGGGCCAACGTTGAACTGCAGGCCCGCCTCCGCGAGCAGCAGGGCGTTGCCGAGCTGCAGGCCCGCACCGCAAGTGAGCTCAAGGCGTTGCGTAAGGAGCTCAAGCGCGAACGCCGGCAGCAGGAACGCATGGCTTTGATGCTCCTGCAAGGCGCCGAGGGCCGATCGGACCACGGCAAGCACGCAGGCTGAAATTTACTGAAGCAGAAGCGCCGGCTGGTTGTTCCAGCCGGCGCTTTGCCGTCTCTTGTGCTCTTTTGGGAGCACTCCCCGCATGGGAACTACTCCGCTGGGATGATCTTTGCCCGAATTTGTTTCGTGCAGGCAACCGAACTCGTAGAGTAGGGAGGCTAATACTGTCAGCGCCTGCTGCTAGAACTCTCTTGAACCCATTCACGCACTCTCCCTAAGGATCCGTGGGCATGCTTGTCACCCTTATACGGCGCTACTCCAAGCCGTATTTGCCGCAAATAGTGGCCGTCCTCATCTTTCAGTTGGCGTCCACCATTGCCACGCTCTACCTCCCCAGCCTCAATGCCAAAATCATTGACGAGGGAGTTTCCCGCGGCGATACCGACTTCATCTGGCGGACCGGCGCGCTCATGCTCGCCGTCGCCCTCGGCCAGGTCGTCACCGCCATCGCGGCCGTCTACTTCGGCTCGCGCACGGCCATGGCGATCGGTCGCGACCTCCGCCGCAGCGTCTTCCGCCAAGTCAGCAGCTTCTCAGCCCAGGACGTCAACAAGTTTGGCGCTCCCACACTGATTACCCGTGGCACCAACGATGTCCAGCAGGTCCAGATGCTGGTGCTGATGGGCCTGAACTTCATGGTTTCCACTCCCATCATGTGCGTGGGCGGCATCATCATGGCAGTGCAGGAAGATCTCAGCCTGTCCTGGCTGGTCTGGGTTTCGGTACCCCTCCTGGTTGCCGTTGTCGGCTACCTCGTGGTTCGTCTCATGCCGCTCTTCCGCTCCATGCAGGCCAAGATCGACGCCATCAACGGGGTGCTCCGCGAGCAGATCATCGGCATCCGCGTGGTCCGTGCGTTCGTCCGCGAACCCTACGAGGCCAAGCGCTTCGGCAACGCCAACCAGGACCTCACGGCAGTTTCGGTGAAGATCGGCAACCTGTTCGTCCTCATGTTCCCCGCGATCGGCATGATCCTCCACCTGTCTACGGCGGCGGTGCTGTGGTTTGGCGGCCAGCGTGTGGATTCCGGGGATATGCAGGTCGGGGCGCTCACGGCCTTCCTGCAATACCTCCTGCAGATCCTGATTGCCGTCATGATGGGTACCTTCATGGCGATGATGATTCCCCGCGCGTCGGTCTGTGCCGACCGCATCGGCGAGGTGCTCGACGTCGAACCTTCCATCCACAACCCCGCCACTCCGGTGGTGCCGGCCGAGAAGACCGGCCGCGTGGAATTCCGGGACGTCACCTTCAAGTACCCGGGTGCCGAGGCGCCCGTCCTGAGCAACATTTCCTTCACGGCAGAGCCGGGTAAGACCCTGGCCATCATCGGCTCCACCGGCGCGGGCAAGACCACCCTGGTGTCCCTGCTGCCGCGGCTTTACGACGTCGCCTCCGGTGAAGTGCTGCTCGACGGCGTCCCGGTCACCCGGTTGGATGCTTCGGAGATCAGCAGCCGTGTGGCCACTGTTCCACAGAAGCCCTACCTGTTCTCCGGGACCATTGAACACAACCTGCGCTTCGGAAAAACCGACGCCACGGACCAGGAACTGTGGGATGCGCTTGAAACGGCGCAGGCCAAGGGCTTCGTGGAGGAGAAGTCCGCCGGCCTGAATCGCCGGATTGCCCAGGGAGGCACCAACGTTTCCGGCGGCCAGCGCCAGCGGCTCTGCATCGCCCGGGCCTTGGTCACCAAACCGAACGTGTATCTCTTCGACGATTCCTTCTCCGCCCTGGACGTGGCAACTGATGCACGGCTGCGCAAGGCACTGAAAGCCAAGACGCAGGACGCCACCGTCATCATCGTGGCCCAGCGGGTGTCGACCATCCAGGATGCGGACGAGATCCTCGTCCTGGACAACGGACGTATCGTGGACCGCGGTACCCACGACGAACTGTTGGAAACATCGCCCACTTACCAGGAAATCGTTGAATCACAGCTGAGCGTGGAGGAAGTGGCATGACCGGGCAGGACCAGCAAAAGAAACGCGGCTGGGCCGCCAGGGCGGAAGCCGCGAAGACCGCCAAGGCCTCCGCTGAAGCTGAGGTCGCAACTGATGTCCTTGAAGACGATGCCGTAGAGGAGGAGTACGTCCCCTCGGAAGCTGATGGCGGCATGTTCGGCAGCCTCCCGGCGAAGAAGGCGAAGGCTTTCTGGCCCTCGGCCAAGCGGCTCATGGGCCTGCTGAAACCGGAGCGCGTAGGCGTTTTCATCGTGATCGGCCTCGTGGTGGTCTCGGTGGTCCTGAACGTGATCGCTCCCAAGGTCCTGGGCAGTGCCATGGACGTGATCTTCGGCGGTGTAGTGGGGAAGCAGCTTCCGCCGGGTGTGAGTCCCGAGCAGTTCGCTGACCTCATGCGCCAGCAAGGCCAGGAAAACCTCGCGGACATGGTCTCGAAGATGACCCTGACCAACGGCATCGATTTCCCCAAGCTGACGTTCCTGATCTCGATCGTCCTGCTGATGTACTTTGTGGCCAACATATTCCTGTGGGCCCAAGGGTGGCTGCTGAATCGGATCGTCATGCGGGTCATCAAGAACCTCCGCGACGAGGTTCAAGCAAAGCTCAACCGCCTGCCGTTGAACTACTTCGACACCCGCCAGCGCGGCGACATCCTGTCGCGCGTGACCAACGACGTCGACAACGTCCAGCAGGGACTCCAGCAAGCGTTCGCACAGCTCGTCAGCTCTGTCCTCACCGTGCTGGGCATCATCGTCATGATGTTCATCGTGTCTTGGGAGCTGGCACTGATCGCCCTGATCGCCCTTCCGCTGTCCGGCATCATGGCCGGCGTCATCGGTGCCCGCAGCCAGAAACTGTTCGCTGCACAGTGGAAGAACACGGGCGCCCTGAACGGCCAGATTGAGGAGTCCTTCTCCGGACACGACCTGGTCAAGGTGTTCGGACGCGATGCCGACATGCTGGTCCGCTTCGACGAGAAGAACGAGGAACTGTACAAGGCATCCTTCGGCGCGCAGTTTGTTTCCGGCATCATCTTCCCGGCCATGAACTTCGTTTCCTACCTGTCCTACGTTGGAATCGCCGTCGTTGGCGGGCTCCGCGTTGCCTCGGGCTCCATGAGCCTGGGCGACGCCACAGCCTTCATCCAGTACTCCCGCGAGTTCACCCAGCCGCTGGGCCAGATCGCCGGCATGGCCAATATGCTGCAATCCGGCGTAGCTTCCGCGGAGCGCGTCTTTGAGTTCCTCGATGCCGAGGAGGAAGTCCCGGAGGCAGGCACCAAGAACCTTCCTGCAAAGACTGACGGGCACGTGGAGTTCGAGCACGTTTCCTTCAGCTACGTCGAGGACAAGCCACTGATCGAGGACCTTTCCTTCAGCGCCGAGCCTGGACACACTGTGGCGATTGTGGGCCCCACCGGCGCAGGCAAGACCACCTTGGTCAACTTGGTGATGCGCTTCTACGAGCTCAATGCCGGCCGGATCACCCTGGACGGTGTGGACATCAAGGAGCTCAGCCGGGCGGAGCTTCGCTCCAAGGTTGGAATGGTGCTCCAGGACGCGTGGCTTTTCGGCGGAACCATCTACGACAACATCCGCTACGGCAACCTGGACGCCACCGAAGAACAGATCATGGAAGCTGCAAAGGCCACCTACGTGGATCGCTTTGTTCGCGCCCTTCCCGATGGCTACCAAACGATCATCGACGAAGAGGGCAACAATGTGAGCGCCGGTGAGAAGCAGCTCATCACCATCGCCCGTGCGTTCGTGTCCGATCCGTCCTTGCTCATCCTGGACGAGGCCACCAGCTCCGTGGACACCCGTACGGAGTTGTTGCTGCAAAAGGCCATGGCCGCGCTCAGGTCGGACAGGACGAGCTTTGTGATCGCCCACCGGCTGTCCACCATCCGCGACGCCGACACCATCCTGGTGATGGAAAACGGACAGATTGTGGAGCAGGGAAACCACGCGCAGTTGCTTGCACTGCAGGGTGCGTATTACCGCCTCTACATGTCGCAGTTTGCCGGTGAGGATGCCGGTGAGGTCACCGTAGACGATTCGACGGCGGTGCACAGCTGAGCACCAAAGCACCCCGGCGCATCGAGGTCCTGGTACCCATGCGCTGGGGTGACATGGATGCCTACGGCCATATCAACAATGTGCAGATCGTCCGCATGTTGGAAGAAGCCCGTATCGCTGCTTTCGGTCCGCCGGCCGGTGCCGGGCTGCCCGGCGTCGAACCTCCGGCTGCCCTCTTCAACGACGTTGGGGAAGGCGTGATGACCCTCGTGGTGGAGCACAAAGTCCGGTACGTCCGTACTTTGGAGTATCGGAACATCCCCGCGATCGTGGAAATCTGGGTGGGTGCCATCAAGGGCGCCAGCTTCGACCTGCACTACGTCATTAAGGACCCGGTAACGCGCGAGGACTGCGTGAAGGCCAGTACGCACCTGGCTTTCGTTTCCGAAGCCACGGGACAGGTCCTGCGGCTTACGCCGGAGCAAAAAGGCAAACTGCAGGCCTACCAGGCAACCTGACCCCACGTAGAGTTTCACCATGGAACTTGAGATCGCTGTGACGAGCGCCGTCGGTGCCGGGACCGCTGCGTCCGAGGGCGCTGACAGGATTGAACTCTGCAGCGCCTTGGAACTCGGAGGCTTGACTCCGAGCCAAGGACTCCTCGAGGCCGGCTTGGAGCATGTGGACGGCAGATTGGGGATTCATGCCTTGGTCCGCTGCCGTCCGGGCGACTTCCGGTACTCCGCCTCGGAGGTGGACACCATGGTCCACGAAGTCCGGCATTTGCTGAGCTTGGGAGCCGACGGCATAGTGCTTGGAGCCCTGACTCCCGACGGCGATGTGGACTCTCCGGTGGTGCAACGCTTGGTGGACGTTGCCAGGCAGACCAAAGCAGACGCCCAACTGACGTTCCATCGCGCCATCGACCAATCGAGGGATCCATTGGCGGTCCTGGACCGGTTGGTGGAGTTTGGCTTCCACCGCGTCCTCACATCGGGGCACGAGGCAACCGCGGGTGAGGGCCTCGGGATGCTGGCCCGGCTCGTGGAGCGTTCAGCGGGCGCCATCGGGATTATGGCCGGGGGAGGGCTGAAGCTTTCGGACATTCCCGCGATGCACTCGGCCGGGCTATCCGCTGTTCATCTCTCCGCTAAGCGGGCAGTCTCCACGCTGGCGGAGGGCTCGGTGCCGCTGGGCAGCCAGGACGGCGTAGATCCCACCGCATACGAAGTGACGGACCGTGAGACTGTGCGGGCGGCCCGGGCTGCGGTAAATGCCGTGAACCTTGAGCGGCGCGGCCTCTGACCTTGGCAATGGTTGGTTGCAGCATTGCGTGTGACAAAGCCAGAGCCGGGGTTCCGCAAGTGGCGGGACCCCGGCTCTACGCTCGGATGGACGCTGTGGCCTCAGTGGGAGAAGTCGGCTGAGATGTCGGCGAGAGTGCGACCCTTCGTCTCAGGCGCCAGCCACTGCGAGAGGATCGCGCCGAGCAATGCGACGGCGGCGGCTACCACCATGCTGGCACCCATGCCGATGTTGCTGATCGCCCATGGCAGGGCAAAGGTGCCGAGTGCGGCTCCGATACGGCTGAAGGCCGCGGCGAAGCCCATGCCGATGCCGCGCAGGTGGCCGGGGAATACTTCGGCCGGGTAGACCTGGGTCATGGTGGTGTAGCCGGCGTTGAAGAATGAGAAGGCCAGGAACAAGGCGAGTATCAGGATCGCCGGTGCGTCCGCCCAGACTCCGATGACCAGCAGGATGCCTGCGCAGAGCCACTGTCCGGGCACGGTGAGGATCCGGCGTCCGAGCTTGTCGATCAGAAGCACAGTGGTAACAACACCCGCGGCTGCCAGTGCGGACAGACCGACTCCGCCGGCCCAGCCACCGCCGAGGCCGAACTGGTTGAGCACCTCGTCCGCGAACGTTGCAATCGCGAAGTAAGGAGTGACCGCGCAGAACCAGAAGCCTGCGGTGAACAGGGTGGTTCGCCAGTACTGCTTTGAGAACAGCATCCCGAAGGACGCATTCTTGATGGTGGTCCTGTCCTTCGCGGCTTGGGCTTCCTGCACCATCCTCAGGTTGATCTCTTCGGTGATGCTGTTGTGCATCTGAGGTGATTCGACGTATTTGCGTGCGATCGCAAGTGCTTCCTCGCGCCGCCCCTTCGTGATGAGCCAACTGGGTGATTCGGGGAGGCCCAGACGGGCGATGAACAGGATTGCCGCCAGTACGGTGCTGGTACCGATGACGATGCGCCACGGGGTGCCGGCGTCGTGCAGGATCGTGCCGATGATGAATGCCATCATGAAACCGACGTACCAGGCGATCAAGGTCAACCCGAGCAAACGCCCGCGGAGCTTTGGGGGAGAGAACTCCGAGAGCAGTGGCCCGCCGATCGAGTACTCTCCGCCGATCGCAACGCCCATGAAGAACCGGATGACCGCCAGTTGGATGACGGCCCCGTCTCCGGAAGTCACGAAGAACTGGGCCGCCGAGGCGACCAGGAACAGACCCATATCCACGAGGAACATGGGCTTGCGTCCGAACTTGTCGGTAGCCCAGCCGGCCAGCGGGGAGCCGACGAAGATACCAACCAACGGTCCTGCAGCGATCATGCCCAGCGAAAGTGCGTCAAGCTGGAGGTCTGAGCGCATCAATCCGGTGACCGGCCCGATGATTCCGAGGATGTAGCCGTCAAGGAACATTCCACCGATGAAGACGGCGACAAGCCGCACCATGAAGCGTCGTTTGAACTTGGAACTTGTCTCGTTTGATAAAGAGGTGTCGACGGAGGCCGACGTCCTGGTCGTATGGATCATTGATATTCGTTCCCTTCTTACGTCAGCGCAGACTGCTGACGCTGTTACCTGGACCGCCAGCCGCACCCCTTTGTGACCGGTGGACGATGCCAGCTGGCTGGAGGCCAGCCCCTATGGCCGCATAGGACTCACTGGATGATTTCGGCGCCGCAAATGCAACAGCTCCTGGAGGCGGGGAAGTCCGGGCTTCCGCCTCCCGCCGAGCCTCCGGGTCAGAACCTGGAGATCGGGCCGAAAAATGTGACATATGACTCATATATCAGAGAACTCTAGAGGTGTGATCCGCACCCGGTCAATAGTTCGGTGTGTTAATTGCTTGTATCCGTAGGCTCACTCCCGTAAAGGATCCGTAAAAGCCGGGTACCCGGGGGCCGACTGCCGGTTAGCCTGATATTAGGTGCGTGCTAACGAAGGGTCGGCTGGCCATGACGTTCCATGGTTTGGGTGACCGTGACAAGCCCTCAATACATTACGAAGTCTTTGGCGACTTCACGGCCGCTTCCACGCGGGACATCGAAGGCAGCGCGTACCGCAGCAGGGACGGATACCTTTTCAAGGACTCCGAGGGGGTGGGCTGGTGGATATTCTTCGCAGCTCACGCTCGAGGCGGCTTGGGGGGCCGGGTGGTCGGCGATGTCATGGCGTGTGCGCGCATGGATGAGGAGGGAGCCATGCGGGTGACTGTCCTGGCCGACGACGTTCTCCGCGATGATGCAGATGCAGCGTTCAACCGCATACCTCCGGCTTCGTTCGAAGCTGCCGCGGCGCTTGCACGCGAACTTCCTCGGGCCGGTTGAGCCAAGCCGATTTCACTCCACACAACACGCACGCGGCACATCCCAATCCCACTCATCGCGGATCGCAATACCCTTTACAGGCCAAGTCGGGCGCCGGAATGATGTAAGGATTCACCAACTCGGTGATTCCACCCCTCGGAGACAATTTCAGGAGCCCCAGCGATGCCCCTGCCAGAGCCGTCAGCCCCGGCCATCACACCCACGGAACTCCCTGGCCGGAACACACCGCAAAGCAAGTTCGGAGGCCATCCCGACGTGGTTTGCGGCGTCGGCTCGTGGGACAAGCTCCTCTACGGCAATCACCGGTTCGTCGTCGACGTCCCGGAGGATGGCAGGGGTGCGGACCGCCGCATTGTGATTCCTTGGCGTCGGCAGGACGAAGATCCGGGGAGCGTGGATGTCATCGTCGTTTCGGCGGGCAGCAGGACACGTGTACGGAACGTCATCGTGGAATCAGCCACGCAACACGCGGGGACCATCGTCTTCCAGGCGATTGACGGGCCAGGAACCTACTACGCCTACTACCTGCCTTACGCCATGCTGGGCAAGGCCCACTATCCGCAGGCGCAGTACCTCCCGCAGAGGCCGTCCGCTGAACCGGGCTGGGTTGCCGCCGTCGTCAGTTCAGGGAAGGTGACTGACCAACCAAACCTGCCGACCGCAGACGTCACGCGATATGAGGCGGCCAGCGAACGCGACTCCTTCGCCCCCATGAACTTCACGGCCACAGCCGCAGAACTGAAGAAGCTGCACGGCGAACACGCGGGCAAAGCCTTCCTGCTGTTCCCCGAACAAAGGACCAACCCGGTCTCCATGCGGGACCAACTGCCCGCCCATTGGGTCATCAACGGCCCGGCCAGCGAGTTCAGGGCTACCGCGGCACCGGGAGAGGACTATGTGGTGCAGTTGGGGGTCTATGCGATCAAGGATCTCGCCAACGTCAGGGTGCAGGTTGAGAACGGGTACTGCGTCAATACGGAAGGAACGGATCGGCTGGGACACCCGTTGCGGAGAGTCCTCACCATACCGGCAGGCACCGTGAAAGCTTTGTACGTCGTGGTGTCGGTTCCACGCACTGGCACCATCAAAGCGAAGGTCACGGTCCACCCCGACAATGAAGAAGCACAACACCTGGAAGTGACCCTGGATGTCGAGGGAGGAACCAACCGCCCCACCGATCCGCGCCTGCTCGGCCGGCTCGCGTGGCTAAATTCAAGCATCGCCCAGGATGCAGAACTCGTGGCACCGTTCACCGCAGTCACCCTCAACGAGGACACCAGAACGCTGGGCATCCTTGGCCGGACGCTCAAACTCGCAGCCTCGGGACTGCCTGAACAGGTGACGTCCACCTTCACCGCAGCAGTGACGGGAACGGACGGTCCCGCCGTCGGGCTCCTGGCCCGGCCCATGGTGCTGGACGTCGGTGCGGTCAACTGGCTATACGGTCCGATCCAGTTCACGGTGGAAGGCCCCGCGCGGGTCTCGTGGACCTGCACCTGGACGTCCTTGCAGGGAGCATCGCTGCGTTTGGGAGGAACGCTCGACGCCGATGGCGCGGTTCGGTACGAGCTGAGGCTGGCCGCGCAGGAGACGGTGGAGGTGCCCGACGTCGGGCTGCGGCTTGCGCTTCACGAGGCGGCAGTTCCGCTGGCCATGGGCCTGGGTATCCCGGGTGGGCGACGCCCGCAAACCTTCGACTGGAGTTGGGAGGTCGCGACGAAGAACCAGGACGCGCTGTGGCTTGGCGGCGTCAACGCGGGGCTGCAACTAGCGCTGCGCGATCAGCACTACGAGCGTCCGCTGAACACCAACTTCTACCGTGAAAAGCCCTTGGTTGAGCCGGTCTCGTGGGGGACCGGCGGAGTAACGATGCGAACCGCGGACAACACGGTGACCGTTAGGGCATCAAGCGGCCCGAGGGCCCTGCGTGCCGGCGAAGGACTGGACTTCGATTTCCGGCTCCTCCTGACCCCGTTCAAGCCGATCGAACCCGGCAAGCACTTGGCCAAGCGCTATTTCCACCACCCCGCAGACCCGGAGAAGATCGCGGAGGCGGGTGCGACGGTGGTGAACATACACCACGCCACGGATGCGGCCCCGTACATCAACGATCCCCTCCTGACAGAGGACACCCTGCGGACCTACATCGCGAAGTGCCACAAGCACGGGCTCAAGGCCAAGGTCTATAACACCGTTCGCGAGCTGACATTCCACAGCCCCGAACTGCTGCCGATGCTGCAACTGGACCACGAAGTGTTCAGCGACGGCCCGGGCAAAGGCCACATCTGGCTCCAGGAGCATGCCGGGGACGGCTACGTCTCGGCGTGGTACGCGCCGAACGTGGAGGACATCGCGGTGGTCACCACCGGAGGCTCACGCCTGGAGAACTTCTACGTCAGGAGCCTCGCTGAACTGGCCAAGGGTGCGGACGGGATCGACGGGATCTACCTGGACGACATCGCCTATGACCGGAACACCATGCTGCGGGTCAGGAAAGTCCTGGAAAGAGCATGCCGGGAAAGGGGCGTGGACGGCCCGGAAATCGACCTCCATTCGGCCAATCAGTTCACCGCCCACGACGGATACGCGTCCTCGGCCAATCTGTACATGGAGCAGTTGCCCTATGTGGACCGGCTCTGGCTGGGAGAGTACTTCGACTACGAAGGAACCGATCCTGATTACTGGCTGGTGGAAATGTCCGGAATTCCGTTCGGCCTAATGGGCGAGATGCTGGAAGGCGGCGGCAATCCCTGGCGTGGGATGGTCTTTGGCATGACGGGCAGGGCTCCCCGCGTGGACAACGGGCCCCTATGGGACTTTTGGGCCAGGACCGGGATGGAGCACGCCCGCATGACGGGTTTTTGGGATCCGAACGTGCCAGTGAAAACAGGCCACCCGGACGTTCCCGCCACTGTGTGGGAAATGGAAGGAAAAGCGGTGGTAGCGCTCGCGTCCTGGGCCGGGGAAACTGTGGACGTGCAGTTGAATTTCGACGCCGGATCGGCGCACCTCGGGTCTGCAGGCGCGGAAGCGACGGCCATCGAAGGCTTCCAAACCGCTGCGCGCTACGAGGCAGGGCAAACCATCACCATGGAGCCGAACCGCGGGCTCCTCCTCACGATTGGATACTGACGTGGCAACACCTTCCAACCTCACAGTCACCACCGTGTCCCTGAGCATGGCTGACCTTGGGCCGCTGAACCCGTTGCCCGTGGTCGCCGCCGAGCTGGACCAGCCCTACACCGTGGGCGAAGGCATCCCGGAGGAACTCCAAGCTTCTGCCCGTTACGGATTGGTGCCCAACGTGTACCCGTACCTTATGCAGGACGGTTACAGCCGCGACGCGCAACCCAGGGAGTTTCCCGCCGTCGTGCTTGAAAACAGCAAGCTGAAGGCGACCGTGCTGCCGTCCCTGGGCGGCCGCATCTGGGAGCTCTTGGACAAAACGACCGGCAAGCAACTGCTGCACACCCATGGGGCACCGCAACTGGCCAACATCGCACTCCGGAAGGCCTGGTTTGCCGGGGGACTGGAATGGAACATCGGAACCCGCGGCCATTCGCCCACCAGTTGCGACCCGCTGCACACGGCACTCGTGCACACCCCCGACGGCAAGCACATCCTGCGCATGTGGGAATTCGAACGCCTCCGGGAAGTGGTGTTCCAGGTGGATATCTGGCTGCCGGACGATTCGGAAGTGCTGTTTGCCGCTGTGCGGATCCGCAACCCCAACGACCACGAGGTTCCCATGTATTGGTGGAGCAACGCGGCTATTCCGGAGACTGACAAGACACGCGTGATCGCACCCGCCGACGAGGCTTTTGGCAGTGACTACGCCACGGACATCACCCGCGTCCGGCCCACGGCCCACGAAGGCTACGACGGCACCTGGCTGGTCAACAGCCCGCACGCCGCGGACTTCTTCTTCGATATCGATCCGTCCGAGCGCCGTTGGGTGGTGGCTTCGGATCACGACGGCGACGGGCTGGCCATGTTGTCCACGGGACTGCTGCGGGGAAAGAAGCTCTTCGTGTGGGGCCAGGGGCAGGGTGGCAAGCGCTGGCAGGAGTGGCTGAGCCCCGGGGCGGGGCCTTACGCGGAGATCCAGGCAGGGCTGGCGCAGACCCAGTTCGAGCACCTGGTGATGCCGCCGGGCGCTGCATGGTCATGGGTGGAGGCGTACGGCAACGGGCACCTCGATGCGGACGTCTCCCACGGTGCGGATTGGGATGCGGCCGTGAAACACGCCGGGCAGCGGCTCGAAGCACTGAAGCCCCACGAGGAGTTGGAGGCCATGCTTCCGGCGGCCATCAACAACGCCGACGTTCCGCCGTCGAAAATGCTGCTGACCGGCAGCGGCTGGGGAGTAGTGGAGCGGTCCCGGCGGAGACGGTCAGGCAAGGCGTGGATCGACGAAAGCGGCACGCCCTTTATTAATGAAAGCGTCACCGCTGAGGAGGAACCATGGCTTGGGCTGCTGAAGGGACAACCGTTCGACGGCGCAGCCTCCTTTGTTGCCGGTGCTGACTGGGAGGATCTGCTCGAGGGGCAGGACGGCCCGGAAGCTGCTTTCCACCTGGCCACCATGAGGCATGCGCGGCAGGACCTCGCGGGGGCGGAGGAGGAGTACCTGAAGATACTCAAGACCAAGGGGGTCCGCCGGCGTACCATGGCACTTTCGTACCGGGGCCTGGGCCTTGCCTTGCTCGCGGCGGCAGCGGAAGAAGAAGGTCTTGCCGAGCTGCGGACGGGTGTCGAAACCGATTCCACCGCCACCGCCCTGCTCGTGGAAGCAGTCACGCTGGCCGTCCGCCACGGCGACCCCACCATGGCGCTGGATTTGGCGGACGCGGGACCCCGTGACGGGGCAGGCGCCGGACGCTTGACGTTCCTTAAGGCGCTCGCGCTCGCCCGGGAGGGACACAAAGACCAAGCCGCCGCGATCCTGCGCGCCGGCGTGGAGATTCCGGATTTGCGGGAAGGGGAGGACGCGATCGCGGAGCTGTGGGAGGAGGTTTGCCCCGGCGAAGCCGTGCCCCCGGCCTACCGGTTCGGGATGCATTAAAAGCTGAACGAAGCCTGTGGAAATCCAGATGCCGACTTAAAGCAAACAAGGTAAGTTGGCATGGTGACCACCCCCTCCGTAATGCCTGCTGTTGACCGCGCCCCGGGAATCTCCAAGGAGATCGAGGACGCGGCCTGGTACGTGCTGCATCCGGCGCTCCAGGGTAAACCCTCGGCGCTGGACGGGCGGACTCTGACGTGGACTTCGGACGCCGCCAAGGAACTCCAGGAGCGCCTTGAGCGCGGTGTCGAGGACTCCAAAGCGCCCATGATGACCAACCTCCGGCAGAACCTTGAAGGGGCATCCCGCGAGGCCAAATTGTTGGCTGTGGAGTTGCTGTTCCTGCAGTCGTTGCCGCTGGCGCACGAGGTCAAATCCCTGCGCGTCAAGCGGGCCCGCGTGGCCGAGGCTGCCTCATGGGTGGAGCCGCCGGTGGAGCTGCCCGAGGAGCTCTACCAAGGCATGACGGACCACGGCGTCATCCGTGACCGGACTGCCGAGTTCAACTGGACCATCTGGGACCACCTGACGTGGCTCTGCCGCTTTGTTGAGCACGTGGACAGCCAGAGCACGGAGACCATCAACGAGGCTTTGCGGGATCCGCACAAATTCCATGAACTGGCCGCCGGCACTCCGGATGACCAGCCGGCTCTTCGACGCAGCATTGAGTACTTGGTATGGCCCAGCTACTTCGAGCCCGTAGTTGCCGATGTGGAGCGCCGCGAAATCCGTGATGCCTTCGCCTCGCTGGTGGGTGGTGCCAAGGGTGACACCGAGGAAGACATCACCGCCGACATCCATCGGATCCGGCTCCACCTGGACGAGCAGGCGGGCCAGCGCATCGATTGGTATTCCCGTCAGCTGGTGAGCCAGTGGCGGAAGGTGGGCGACCCCGGGCGCCGATCATGGCTTCTCCGCACCCACCATGACAACGCCGATCTGTTGACGTCATGGGTGGCCGAGGAGAAAGCCACCCTGGATGTGGAACACCTCCGCACCCTGGACGCGGGTGTCACCGCAGGAGTGGTCCAGCATGCCGTGGACGAGGATTGCAAACACCTCGGCTATGTGGAGCGCGAGGATACCAAGACAGCCGTTTTCGCGTTCCTGACCGTCATGAAGCCCGGCGACCTCACCCTGTACCAGCACGGCGGCCGGGTCCGCGTTGGTGTGGTCCTGGGCGAGCCTGACCAGGACAACCGACGCATCCGCCGCAAGGTCCGTTGGTTCGATGACAGCTACGCCATCACCGAACTTCCCCGCCACGCGCAGCGGCAGTTGTCCACACCGGGCATCATTGTGGATGTCACCAGGGTGATCCAGGCGCTTCAGGAACTGCTGCCGGTGGAGGCCGAGACAGATGGTGAGGATGAAGCTCCGCCGACTGTCGCCGTCGAGGTTGTCCAGCAGGGATTCCGTCCCCTCACGGAAGAATTCGCGGCCTCGCTGCACATGGACCTCGAACCGCTCACGGAGATCGCGGAACTCCTGGAAGAGAACCGCCAGCTGGTCCTATACGGCCCGCCGGGCACCGGTAAGACCTACCTGGCCAAGCATCTCGCCGCGGAACTCGCGGGAGACAGTACCGATGAACGCGTCAAGCTGGTGCAGTTCCACCCGTCCTACGCTTACGAGGATTTCTTCGAGGGCTACCGTCCGGACAAGACCGACGACGGCCAGGTGTCCTTCAAACTCGTTGCCGGACCCCTGCGCCGGCTCGCGGAAGAGGCAGCCAAGCCGGAGAACTCGCACAAGCCGTACTTCCTGATCATCGATGAGATGAACCGGGCAAACCTTGCCAAGGTGTTCGGCGAGCTCTACTTCCTGCTGGAGTACCGGGACGACCGCATCTACCTGCAGTACAGCCCGAATGAGCCTTTCAGCCTGCCGGACAACCTGTACATCATCGGCACCATGAACACGGCGGACCGCTCGATTGCCATGATGGATGCGGCCATCCGGCGCCGCTTCGCCTTCATCGAACTGCACCCGAACGTGGAACCCGTGAAGGGCTCGCTGCGCCGCTTCCTTGAAGCCCGCGGACTGGACACGCTGAACGCGGACCTGCTGGATGCCCTGAACGCCGCCATCGACGATTGGGACAGGGACCTCATGATCGGGCCGTCCTACTTCATGAAGAACGCAGCGCAGACCCCCACCGGCCTCCGCCGCATCTGGAAGTACGAGCTCATGCCGTTGTTGGAGGAGCACTACCACGGGCAACTGAACAGGGCACAGCTGGAGGAACGCTTCGGCCTGGACCAGTTGCTGGGACGTCTTGCTGCCCGCTAAGGCCATCCCGCCCCGCCCGGGGCGGGCTCCGGCAAGCGCCAGGCGGAATGCGGGGCCGCGCCACATCGTGATGGACGAGTTGTCCCGCGGCGTGGTGGAGAAGCTTGATCCCCACTCCGCCGCGTTCATCAACGCCAGCGGTTTGGCCAAGGCTTCCCCGATGGGCATGGGCCTGTACAGGATCGAACCCGTGGGCAAGGTGGGTTCCGTCCGCACACCTTCCGTCCAGTTGGAGGTGCGGCCCAAGGACCGGCTGGGGCTGAGCCGCCTCCTGTTCCTCTTGAGCTACGCCGGGGACCAGGGATTCCAGGACCATTCCGTGGAAGCCGTGGAGCACCCGGACTTGTGGAGCGCCCTGGCCGAATCACTGGCGCGTTTGGCGGACAAGGCACTCAGCCGGGGTGTCCTGCAGGGCTACCTCACGGTTGATGAATCGCTGCGCACGGTGAAAGGCCGCATCCGGATATCGGACCAGATTTCCCGCAGGCCCGGCATGCTGGTCCCGCTGGAAGTTTCATACGACGAGTTCACTGAGGACATTGCCGAGAACAGGATTCTTCGGGCTGCCTTGGAACGGATGGGCCAGGTCCCCGGGGTACGGCCTGACGTCTTGAGCCGCCTGCGGCAGCTCAAGGGAAAGCTCGACGCCGTGACGAGGCTTCAGTCCGGTGCGCCGCTGCCGCCGTGGCGGGCCAGCAGGATGAACCTCCGGTACCACCCGGTTCTCCGGCTTTCCGAGGTGATCCTCCGCAACGCCTCCGCCGAGGCCGGAGAAGGGAAACAGCAATCCGCGTCCTTCGTGGTGGATATGGCACGGGTCTTCGAGGAGTTCGTGGGTACAGCGTTGCGCCATGCGATGAGCGCCCACCCCGGGGAGATGCGGTTGCAGTACGGCGCCCTTCTCAACGAGGCCGTGCGGGACACCGACCGGCTCACTGTGCGCCCTGACGCCGTGCATTTCCTGGGCGGCCAGCCCGTGGTGGTCTACGACTCCAAGTACACCGCAGCGGGCGACGCAGGAGCGTCCCTCAACGCCGACCATTACCAGCTGTTGGCGTACTGCACGGCCCTGCGGGTCCCTACGGCGTGGCTCGTCTACGCGGGTGCGGGAGAGGTCAAGCTGCGGCGGATCCTTAACACGGACATCGATATCGTCGAGTACCCGCTGGACCTGTCGTTGCCGCCCGCGGAGATCCTTGCTGCCATCGACGACCTCGCCGAGCAATCGTGGGGAGAGGTAGTCCGGCAGGCTGTGGCGGGACGCGTAGCCTCCGACTAGCCTGAGAAGTAATCAATTTCCTTGGATGGAGGCATGATGGCCCGCAAGAAATCGTGGCGTGACATGAGCAACGGCCAGCGCTTCATGCTCATGCTGAGCGGAGCGTTGAACCTGACCCTGCTGATCGCTGCCCAGCGAAGTTTGGCCCGTACACCTGACGCGCAGATCAGAGGCAAGAAGGTCTTGTGGCGAGCAGCTTCCTTTATCAACTTCTTTGGCCCCGTCAGCTACTTCCTGTTCGGTCGCCGTCGTGATGCAGCAGTGGTGGCAACCAAGCGCTGACCGCTACGACGGCACGCGCACCGTGAAGGTGGTGCCACGGCCCGGTTCGCTTTCCAACTCGATGCTGCCGCCGTGCGCCTCCACGATGGCTTTGCTGATGGGCAGACCCAGGCCCACGCCGGGGATGGCGCTGTTGCGGACGCCACCCGCGCGGAAGAACTTGGTGAAGACCTCGGCCTGATCCTCTTCGGTCATGCCCATTCCCGTGTCCGTGACGCGGCAGAAGACGTACTCCTGGTCTTCCCACGCCGCTACTTTCACGTCACCGCCGTCGGGCGAATACTTGATGGCGTTGGAAACCAGGTTGTCCAGCACCTGGGACATCCTGGACGAATCCACCCGCGCCTCGAGGGCCTCAGGGACATCGATGGACAAACGAATCCCCGCCTTGGCGGCACGTGGCTCGGCGGAGGTGACGCTTCCACGGACCAGTTCCGAAATGTCCACCTTGTGCGGCTGGATCGCTATCTGCCCGGAGCGCACTGCGAGCAGGTCCGAAACGAGCGTGAGCAGGCGCTCCGCGTTTCGCCGCACCACTTCCAGTTGCTTGCGGTACTTGGGATCCAGCCCGTGAGGGTCATCGAGGATCAGCTCTACATACCCGAGGATGGACGTTAATGGTGTCCTGAATTCGTGGGACACGTTGGCCACGAACTCGTCCTTGGCTGCCAAGGCGTTGACGAGGTCCGTGACGTCGCTGAACACCACCACTGAGCCGGCGAAGTTGCCCGCTTGGTCGAGCATGGGCCTTGCGCTGGTGGTGAATGCGCGCTGTTCGGGACCGGTACCCAACCAAACAAGTTGGTCAGTGAACCGCTCGCCGAGGACTGCCCTCCGCACGGGGCGCCGGTCGGGAGGCAGGGGGCTGGTCCGATCGGTATCGAACACCAACAGCTCTGACTCGTTGGGATCGTCGTTGTCCTCCGGAGTGGCCAGCGAATGCGTCTGCCGCTGCCGGCGGTTCATCAGGATGTCGTGACCGTCCCCGTCCACCGCCACCACGCCCAGCGGGAGCGCTTCCATCACGGTGTTGAGGAGCCGCTCTTGCTTGGTGCTTGCTTCCAGCGCCTCTTTGAGTGCGTGGTCCTTTTCTTCGAGTGCCCGCTGCTGCCGCACCATGCTGAGGGTCAGCACGCTCACGGAAACCCCGATGCCCAAAATCAGGATGGGGAACAAGAGGGGCTTGGTGAGGTCTTGCTCCGTCAGGTCGCCTCGGATGAAGAGGGGTGTCCAAACAATCCCGAGGGGGCCGATAAAGGACAGAATGATGGCGAGCTTTGGGTACAGGCCTGAAGCGCAGAGCCAGATGACGGGAAGCACCACCAGGACGCTGAGCCCTGTCAGTGCCTCCTGGCCGCCCTCACGCCCGAAAGCGATGGACACCATGTCCAGGATGGGGATGACGAGGAAGCTTGGAAAGGGCAGGCGGTGCCAAGGCACGATGACACAGAGCGCAAGCAGGAACGCCTGGCTCAGCAGGAAAACGAGGAAGAGCGGGTTGGACAGTGTTGCCGGGAAGAAGAGCCATACCAACACGGCCGAGAGGCAGACGCAAACGGACAGCGGCAGTTGGCTGAGGACCACCCGCATCCGCAATGAATGTTCGTGAAATGAGCGCTGAAATATCAGCAATTTCTTCTTTTCGCCAAAGTCCCACATGGTCGGGTAGGTCATGACACAACCGCCGGGGCAGGGGAACAAAGACGTTTCATGAGATCAGCCTAACCATAATGGTTATACTTCGAAGGGTTATCAAGGGGGCTGAGGGGCTGCGATGAGTGAAGTACGTGTGGGTCTGGTAATCGAGGATGACCAGGATATCCGCGAATTGGTACGGGTGGTTCTTTCCCAAGCGGGATTTGATGTCCACGTTGCCTCTACAGGATCGGCCGGCGTCACCTCTGCCCGCGAACTGAATCCCGACGTCATCACCCTGGACCTTGGCCTCCCGGACATCGACGGTTTTGAGGTTGCCCGCCAGATCCGCAAGTCATCCGACGCCTACATCATCATGCTGACGGCCCGCGCCGAGGAACTCGATACGCTCATGGGCCTCGAAGCCGGTGGCGACGACTACCTCACCAAGCCGTTCCGCCCCCGCGAGTTGCGTGCGCGCGTGGAGGCCATGATGCGGAGGCCCCGCGCGTCGTCGTCGGAACCCAAGGCCGGCACTGAAGACAACGATCCTGAAGTGACCCACAACGGCCTGGCTGTCTCGGCGGGGTCCCGCACCGCGGTCCTGAACGGCACGGAATTGAAGCTGACGCGCACTGAGTTTGATCTCCTGGTTGCCTTGCTGGAGACCGGCAGGATCGTACGGACCAAGGCGGACCTGGCACGTCGCCTCCGCAACGAACCATACGACGTCGGGAGCTATGTCAGCGACGCCGACGAACGCGCCGTCGAGGTCCACATGGGGAACCTGCGCAAGAAGCTGGGCGACAGCATCCAAAGCCCGCGTTGGCTGGAAACGGTCCGCGGTGTGGGCTACCGGCTCGCCCCGGCGTCCACGAATTAACCCAACTGGGCGATGCCGAGGGGCTCTGCTGCGATCACGGGGTGGTCCGCATCAGGGCGGTTGGAGCCCGGGCCGTCGTCGAAGAATTCGGCATTGGCCCTGACGTAGTCCGCCCATTCGTCCGGGACGTCCTCGGAGAAGTAGATGGCTTCCACGGGGCACACGGGATCGCACGCTCCGCAGTCCACGCATTCGGACGGGTGGATGTAGAGGGAACGCGCGCCCTCGTAAATGCAATCGACAGGGCATTCGTCGATGCACGCCTTGTCCTTCACATCCACGCAGGGCTGCGCGATCACGTAACTCATAGCCGACTACACGCCCGTGTAGACGGTCTTGCCCCAGGTGAAGAAGTCCAGGGCTGACCGTCCTTGTTCGCGGAACGTGTTGGTGGAGGAGTCCTTGACCCCGCCGAAGGGGACGTTGAGGTCCAGGCCCGCGGTGGGTCGGTTGACCTTGATCACGCCGGCCTGGGCACGAGCGGCGAAGTCGGTTGCCAGCGCAAGCGAGTCGGTGCAGATGCCTGCTGTGAGGCCGTAGCGTGAATCGTTGATGGCGGCCAACCCGGCGTCGTAGTCAGGTACTTCCAGCACGGCCACGACGGGACCGAAGATCTCCTCCGTCACCGCTGCGTCGTCGAACGGCAGCTCGGTGAGAATCGCGGCCGGGAAGTACAGGGCGCCGGTCGGGTCGCCGTCGTAATCTCCGTGCAGGAGGGTGGCACCGCGCTCGACGGCGGAGCGCACCGCTGCCTGGTCCTGCTCGAATTGCTGCCGGCTCACCACGGCGCCCATTCGGGCTCCGCCCGAATCAACACTGCCGAGGCCGTCGCCGGGACTGTACGCTCCGGCTTCGGCCACCAACGCTTCGAGGAATGCCTCACGGATCCCGGGGGTGACATAGACCCTGGACGTTGCCGTGCAGGCCTGACCCGTCAGCCCGAAAGCTCCGGCGGCCACTACCTGCGCGGCCTTGCGGGGATCCGCGTCATCCAGCACCAGGACCCCGTTCTTGCCGCCCATTTCCAGCTGTACCCGGGCGCGGCGGGCGTTGAGGATTTCCTGTAGTCCAAGGCCAACGTTGGTGGAGCCGGTGAAGGACAGCCCGGCAATGCGCGGATCACGCGCCAGGGCGTCACCCACCACGCGGCCCTTGCCGTGGACGACGTTGAACACGCCGGCAGGCAGCCCGGCGTCCTGGAGAGCCCGGGCCAGGTGCGTGGCGGAAAGCGGCGTGAGCTCGGCCGGTTTGATGACCACGGCGTTGCCGCTGATCAGGGCAGGGGCGGTCTTCCAGGCAGGGATGGCGATGGGGAAATTCCAGGGAGTAATGAGTCCCACCACTCCCAGCGCTTCGCGGCGGGTAGTGATGGTGGTGTCCGGAAGCCCGCTCGGCAGGACTTCGCCGGTGGCCGCCCAGCCCAGGGAGCCGAAGAAGCGCAGGACGTCCGAAGCCCGCTTGACCTCGCCCTTGGCCTCGGCCAGGGTCTTGCCTTCTTCGCGGACCAGGTCCTCGGCGATCGCTGCCTGTCGTTCGATCAGCAGGTTTCCGGCCGTGATGAGGATTGCCCCCCGGGAGGGAGCCGGAAGTGCGGCCCACGCGGGCTGTGCTGCTGCGGCGGCGCTGATGGCGGCGTCGACGTCCTCGGCCGTACCGCTCGGGGAGAGGGCCGCGAGTTCGCCCGGGCGTGCCGGGTTCATCCGTTCTGTGGTGGCTGCTCCGAGCCACTGACCATTGATGAGGTGTTGGGCGGTGATAGTGGTGACGTTGGTGTCAAAAGCCGTGGAAGTCATTTGTGGGTCCTTAAGGGTCAGAGGCTGCGGATCAAGCCGCCGTCGCACCTGAGTGCGACGCCGGTGATGTACGACGCCGGCGCGCTGCACAGGAACGCGGCAGCGGCACCGAACTCGGCGGGTTCTCCATAGCGGCGGGCGGGGATGGTCTTGCGGGATTCGAGCTGGATGTCCTCCAACGTGGTGCCACGGCGCTTGGCTGCGGCCTGATCCAACTGGGTGACGCGGTCGGTGGCAATCCGGCCGGGAAGGAGCAGGTTCACCGTGACGTCGTCCAGCGCGACCTCGGCAGCGAGGGTCTTGAGGTAACCGGCCAACGCCGCCCTTCCCGTGTTGGAAACGGCCAGGTTGGGCAGGGGAGCGGTTACTCCGCTGGAGCCGATCGCGAGGATGCGGCCCCACCGGCGTTCCCGCATGCCGGGAAGCACCCGCGAAACGAGGGCATGGTGTGGCTTGACGAGGAGGTCGAACGCAGCTCCCATGTCCTCCGAGGTCAGGGTTGCGGCCGCGCCCGGCTTGGGTCCTGGGCCGTTCAGGACCAGGATGTCGATCGGACCGAGGTTGGCTACGGTCTGGTCCGCGGCGGACTCGATGCCCTCCGGGGTGCCAAGGTCCGCTTCGATGGCAACCGCGTCAAAGCCGCTGGTTTCCAACGATCCGCTGCCCGGAACTCCCGTCCCGTAGGCGGCCTGGAGTTCGGCAACGATCTCCTTGGCACGGTCCCGGCGTCGTCCTATAACGGCTACACGCACGCCTTCGGCTGCGAGCGCCCGCGCCACGGCCAGTCCCAGTCCGCCGGTGGAGGCGGCTACGAGTGCTGTTTTCCCTGCGATTCCGAGGTCCATCAGAAACTCCCTACTGCACGGGCATCCAGTGCCGATGCCGCTTCCTTCAGGTGGACTGCCATGGAGGCCCGCAGGGCTTCGGGGAAGAGGGCCGCGGGTGCCCGTACGCCGGAGTCCTTGATGAGTCCGCGCTCGCGGAGGCATTCCTTGCGGATGGCCAGCGCCACCTTGGCCTGTTGCTCGAAATTGATAAGCGGCAGGTACGGCTGCAGTTCACGTTCGGCGGCCTCGTACCCGCCGTCCTGCCACGCCCGCACACAGGCGATCAGGGCTTCGGGGTAGGAGAAGCCGGTCATGGCCCCGGAAGCGCCCGCCATGAGTTCGTCCAGGAGGCCTTGCCCGCCCAGCCCGCCGAAGATGGAAACCCCGACGACGGCACTCAGCTCTGCGATCGCCACGCTGGTGGGCGGGGCCTCGGCTTTGACGGCGATGACGTACTCGCAGGCGTTGACCACGGAGGCAAGCGCCGGGGCGGCGATGCTGACCCCGCTGGCCAGCGGGTAGTCCTGGAGGACCACCCTGGCACCGGTTGCCCGGTGGATGGCGTCGAGGTGGGCGATCACCGCTTCCGCCCGGGCGGAGTTGGCTTGCACCATGACCGCGGCCAGGCGTGTTCCGGCGCCCTCCTGCGCTGCCATGACTTCCTCGATGGCCGGCCGGGTGGCCAAGGCGGTCACGCCCACCACCAGGGGGAGGGTGGTGGATTCGACCACGGTTTCCAGGACGTCGCGGCGTTCCTGCGGCGTGAGGGCGGCTGCTTCGCCGAACACGCCAAGCACTGTGAGGCCGGTTGCTCCGATGTTTTCGTAGTGCTCCACGAGTTCGGCGAGGCTATCCAGGTCGACGTCCAGTGTGCTGCCTTGGAAGGGCGTGGCTACGACGCCCCAGACGCCTGCCGGCAGGGTTTCGCGGTTTTTGGGCGCAGAAGGGTGAGGCATGGTGGTTCCTTTTCAATGCGGACTGCGGAGTGGGAGGGCGTGTGCAGGTGGCGTTTAGCGTCCTAGCGTCCCGGCCACACCGGTTGACGCTTTTCCTGGAAGGCGCGGACTCCTTCTGCGGAGTCTTCACTGTCCAGTGCCGCCATCAGTGCCGGCAGCCTGAGGCCGCGGGCTTCCTTGGCCGTGAGGTGCGCGGTCTGTGTAACCATCTGCTTGACAGCCCGGACAGAGGTGGGGGCGCACGCCAGGATCTGGTCGACCCAGCGTTGTACGGCAGCATCGAGTTCTTCGGCCGGAACTACCTCGTTGACCAAGCCCATGGACTGCATCTCTGCGGCATCGGCTTTGCGTCCGGTCAACAACATCCCCATGGCCTGGGTGTACGGGACCCTGCGCACCAACTGGTGGATGCCGCCGTCGAGCGCCAACCGCCCAACGCGCGGTTCGGTCAAGCCGAACTTGGCACTCGAAGCCGCCACTACGATGTCCGCGCCGAGGACGATTTCCATGCCGCCGCCCAGGGCGTAGCCGTTGACGCGGGCAATGACAGGGACGTCCAGGGTGGTGCGGAGGCTCAGTCCGCCGAAGCCGTTGGGATCCAGGCCGGCCCAGTACTCCAGGCCGGTTTTGTCCACGGCGTCGGCGGACATGTCGGCGCCGACGCAGAAGGCGCGGGGGCCGGCTCCGGTGACCACCACTGCCCGCACAGTCGGGTCACTTTCCAGCTGGGACCAGATCCCGTTGAGCTGAGCATGGGTGGTGCCATCCACGGCGTTCAGCACGTGCTGGCGATCGATGGTCACCGTTGCCACGCCGCCGGTGATGTCCAGGGTGACCTCGTCAACCCTTTCTGCGACAACGCTCATCGGAGGACCCCCAGCTGCTGCAGGCGTTCGATGGTTTCCTGATCGAAGCCGTTCTCCAGCAGGACCTCCACATTGTGCTCACCCAGGCGGGGTGCCGTGCGACGGATCAACGGCGGGGTTGCCGAGAGCCGGATGGGTGCGTTCAGCATCTTCACGGTGCCCACCGAGGGGTGTTCGGCCTCCACGATCATGCCGTTCGCTTCAGTCTGCGCGTCTGCCAGGGCCTGCTCCAAGGTGTGAACGGGAGCGTTCAGCAGCCCCTGTTCCTCCAGTTTCGCCGTCCAGTAGGCGGTGGTGTTGGTAGCGAAGTGTTCACGGAAGATGGCCTGGAGGGCGGGCTTGTTCTTGAACTGCTGCTCCAGGGTTGCAAAGCCGGGCCGTTCGGTGAGGTCTTCGTCGAGGTCCAGGGCGTCGGAGATCCGGGCCAGGGGATCGGGCGTGAACCCACCCACCATGCACACGGCGCCGTCGGTGGTTTCGAAGACACCGGAGAGCGGCATGGCACCCCAGTTGACCTCGTAGCCGCGGTTGAGCTGCATGCACGCTTCCTGCATTTGGAGGTGCAGCATGGAGTCGTACATGGTGACTTCCACTTTTTGGCCCACCCCGGAGGTGTCCCGGGTGCGCAGCGCGAGCAGGATGCCCTGCATGAGGTGCATGCCCGTGATGTAGTCGCACAGGGTGGTGGGGTAGATCGCCGGTTTGGTGTCCTCGGACTCGCGCCGCCACATCACTCCCGAGTAGGCCTGGGCGATCGCGTCCTGCCCGCCCTTGTGCGAGTAGGGTCCAACGGGTCCGAAACCGGTGCCGGAGGCCCAGATGATGCCGGGGTTCTTCGCCTTCAGGTCCTCGTAGCCGAAGCCCATGCGTTCCATGACGCCGGAGCGGAAGTTGCTGACCACGACGTCGGCGTCGGCCATGAGGCGATGGAGGACTTCGCGGCCTTCCTCGGTGCGGGTGTCAACGGAGACGCTGCGCTTGTTTCGGTTGATGGACAGGAAGATCGGGTTGTCCTGGCCGTCCTGGTCCGGGAAGGAATTGCGCGAGATGTCGCCTGCTCCGGGACGTTCAACCTTGATGATGTCCGCGCCGTAATCGCCCAACATTTGGGTGCAGGAGGGGCCCATGAACACCTGGGTGAAGTCCACGATCTTGATGCCCTCCAGCGGGAGGGGCGTTGGTGTCGGAGCCGCGGCGGCTTGGGCCGCCGTCGTGCTTTCTGTCGCTTCCGCTGTCATGAGGCTCATGCCGGCACCACAGCGTCTGCGTCGATGGTGGCGTTCGACGACGGGACGTCGCCCGGGTCGGCGCCGTGCCGGCGCATGCCCGCCTGGATTTCAAGAGCGGACACGTCGCGGACCAGGATGTTGTTTTCGACAGCGAGGGCTGCCGCGACGCCCACTGCCTGGCCCATGGCCATGCAAGGCGGGATCTCGCGGGACATCTTCTGGGCCTCGGGGGTGGCGGAGTAGTGGCGGCCGGCCACGAGCAGCTGGTCCACTTCCTTGGGCAGGAGCGAGCGGTAGGGGTAGTAGTAGTCGCGGCCGCGGGCCACGGTGTCGGCGAAGTGGCGGCGCTGGGTGACGTCGTCCTTGGTCATGACGTATTCGCCCTGCAGGAGGCGGGTCTGCCGGACGCCCATCTGGGAGGCGACGTCCAGCATGTAGCACTTCTCGAAGCCGGGCAGGTGGGCACGGACGTAGTCCACGGCTTCGGAGATCTTGTCGCGGGCCGCGAATTCAGCAGCAGTCATATCGGCGGGATCGACGCCGTCGAAGCCCGTCATGTGCGGGGCGTTGCACCACACCACGCCCTCAATGGGGGTCTTGAGCCACCACAATTCCCAAGCTCCGCCGAGGATGCGCTTGATCTTGCGGTTGATGGCGCGGGCTTCCTTCGGGTTGGCCTGTTCGAAGGCCTCGGCGGCATCGGTGTCCACGTTGCCGAGGCGGAAGACGAGGGTGGTGAGGTAGTTGTCCTTGGCGTAGCTGGCGCCTGCGCGGGAAGCGACGTCAATGTCACCGGTGGTGTCAATGACGACGTTGGCCATGAATGCTTGCGGACCGGACTTGGTTTCGCAGATGACGCCCTTGATCAGGCCGTGGTCCACGATGGGGCGGGAAAACCAGGAGTGCAGGCGGAGGTCCACGCCGGCTTCACGGACGAGATCGTTGGAGACGCGCTTCCAGCCGTCGGGATCGAAGGCTGCGGCGTAGCAGATGGGCTTGGGGTTGGTGTGGGAGTGGAAGTCGAAGGTGCCGAAGCGGCCCCACTTGTTCCACAGTTCCTCGGAGGTCTTGCGGTCATCGGCCGGCGGGACGACGGCCAGGCCCAGCTTCTGGAGGCGCTCCACGTACTCGGACACAATGCCGGTGACAGTGATTTCCTGGCCGTTGATCATGTCATCGAGCACCAGGACCATGCCGCCGGAGGCCAGGCCGCCCAGGGATGAATAACGCTCCAGCAAGGTGACCTTGGCACCGGAACGGGCTGCCGTGACGGCAGCGGCCACACCAGCGGGGCCGCCGCCTACGACGAGTACATCGGAACGGGAGATGACCGGGGCGGTGAGGTCCGCCGTCGTGGTGGAAAGTTCGAGGGAGTTCATGGTGAGGTCCTTACTTGCCGACGAAGATGCCGTTGGAGCGGCGTGCGGCGATGTAGAAAACGATGCTGAGAATGGACAGTACGGCCACGTAGACCGGGAAGATCCAGGTGAGGTTCAGGGATTGGAACCAGACCAGGAGGTAGGAGGCGGTGCCGCCGAAGACTGCTACGCCAATGCCGTAGCCCAGTGCGACGCCGGTGCCGCGGATGTTCTTGGGCATCAGGGAGGAGCTGACCACGTTGTACAGGGTCATGTTGAGCACCAGGACAATCGAGCCGCCCAGGAGGACCGCTGCGAAGCCGCCGATGCCCGGCTGTACGTAGAGCAGCATGAGGAATACCGAAGGAATAGCCAGGACACGGGTCACCAGGAACCAGCGGGACATGGCCTTGCCGTCCGACAATTTGCCGATGACCCAGCTGCCCACCACCAGGACGACGGCGAGGGCGGTTGTGAGGGCGAAGACCGCAGTGGGGTCTTCTTTGAAGCCGCTGCGGGCTGCCGTGGGAAGACCGACGTTCCAGGCGTAGTTGTAGGCCTGGGCCGCGCCCACCACGAAGACGATGGCCAGGACGGACAGCCAGTGCTTGCCAACGCCCTTCCACACCGCACGGGGAGTGTTGGTGGCCATTTCCTCTTCCTTGAGCGTCTCCGGGAGGGAACGGCGAAGGAACAGAACCACGAAGCCAAAGAGGGCGCCGATGATGAACGGAACCCGCCAGCCCCACTCGCCCATTGCTGCGCCGCCGATCACCAGGCTGCACAGGAAGCTGACGAGGGAGGCCATCAGGATGCCGATGTTGACGTAGAAGGACATGATGCCCGCGACGTAGCCTTCTCGGCCTTCCGGGGCCAACTCGACGGCGTGCGACGTTGAAAGCGGTGCCTCGATGCCTGTCGAGATGCCTTGGAGTACGCGGCACACCAGGAGGATGATGCCGGACCACGCGCCGATGGTGGCGTAGCTGGGAGTGATTGCAATGACCAGTGTGGTTCCTGCCATCAGCATGATGGACAGGAGCATGACCCGGCGCCGGCCGATGCGGTCCGCGAGGGTCCCGAGGAGGATGCCGCCCAAGGGCCGGAAAGCGAATCCGACGGCGAAGACGGCCAGGGCATTCAGCGTCGCGGACAGCGGTTCGGTGCTGGGGAAGAAGTTGGGTCCGATGAAGGCAGACAGGAGTCCGAAGACCATCCAGTCGTACCACTCAAGGGCGTTTCCGAGGCCCAGGCCCAGAAGGCCTTTGCGGACCTCCGGGGAGAACTTCGCGTTCTTGGCGGCGGATGGGTGGTTGGTTCGTGATGCGGGGACGGCGTTGTCCGTTTGGATTTCGAGCATGGAGGTTTCCTTACGCTGACGCCCGGGAGGGCGTGAAAGGGTATGACGCAGGAACGCCCGTTGGAGGAGGCGTCTGATGCGAAAGTGGCAAGGAGTGTCAGCGGCCACGGGGATCGTGTCCGGACAGTTAAGGGAAAACGCCAGGGCCGCTCGGGAGCGGCTGCGTTACCACGCGTGTGGTGCGTTGACCCAGATGGCTACGCATACCTCTTCGTAGCTGTTCTTGTACCAGTGGGGAATTTCGGAGGAGTAGGTGATGGAGTCGCCCTCTTCAAGGCTGTAGCAGACGCCGTCCAGATAGACGTCCTTACGGCCGGAGATGATGTAGCAGAACTCTTCACCGCTGTGGGTAAAGGGGGTTGCGCTGGTGTCGTGCCCTGGGGGCGTGCTGATCCATTGCGCTTCGATGCTTCCGTCCCGGTTGGGGGTCAGCAGTTCGTGTACTGCCTCGCCCACGGATTCCCGGGTGACGTTTTTTAGGTTGCGACGTTCGGACCTGCGGACCACGGGGGACTTTGACTCGTCCTGTCCAATGAAGAACCTCCCTACGGGGATGTCCAGGCCGTGGGCCAGTTGGGCCAGTGTGGTGAAGGAAGGATTGGCCATGCCGCGTTCGATCTGGCTGACGATTGCCTGGCTGAGGCCGGTGATCTCCGAGAGTTGGGCCAGGGTCATGCCCTTTGCCTTGCGCATGGTGCGCACCTTGTTCCCTACAGTCGCCAGCAGTTCGCTGGTGGCTGGCGGAGCCGGTGTCTCGGTGGTCATTGCCGCATCCTTCGTTGGTGAGCTAACTCACACAACTATAGTGAAGATTTTTAGCGGGTCAATGGTTTTCTTTACTTTGCTGAAGATTTTTACGGAAGTGGCGCTTCGAGCTGGCAGATTGTGCCAAAGACAAAGGCATCGATCTCATCAACCAGCGGGCTCAGCTCACCAAGGTGATCACCATTCGGCAGGAGCTTCATGCTGAGCTCCAACTCCGTAGCCAACCTGCGGAGGCAGATGGCTCCCACCATGTGGCTGGATGTCTTCAAGCTCAAAACCGCATCCATGGCGTCTTCGATGTCCAGATTGTCCAGTGCGTGGTGCAGCCGCGCGACCCTCCACGGCAGCATGGCCACATAGTTCCGGACAAAATTGCTGACGATTGACTCGTCTCCACCCAGTTCAGCCCGGAGTTCGGAGAGGGCGGCGGGATCCACCAGCGAGTCAGTGCACTCGTCATACTCGGACACCAAACTCCTCCCGTCTCCAAACAACAGATTCACGATTCAACAGTAGGGCGCGGGGAACTTCGGAGGTGCCGCAAAACCAAAGCTTGATGCAATCTTGAGCGGACTCAGAGGAAGTCTTGATCGGGTTACCTGACAGTAATAATGACCGGTTGAATGTTCGCGGATCAGGGGGATTCCAGCGTGGTAACAGGAGAGGTTCCAACCATGGACGGCGGCGTTCGGCCCTCCGCGGGGCTGTTGGTCATCATCGTCTTTTGCCTGGCCGTTCTGCTGGGCATTGGAGGCACGTCGGCTTTTGCCTTGTGGCAGCAAGCTGCGCAGTCGTCCGTGGGCCATTCGGCAGAATCCAGTGCGTCCTCCACACCGTAGAACGTCCGCGCTAAAAGCCCTCCAGGAACGCCACCAGCCGATCCTCGAGGACGGAACGATCTTTGAGTTCGCACTCCCAAACGGTTAATGTTTCCCAACCTGATGCGCTCAGCTGCTCGCGCTGCAAGGAATCGCGCTCGCGGGTACGTGTGCGCTTGGCTTCCCAGAACTCGGCGTTGGCCGCCGGTGCGTGGAGGCCCGCCTTGCAGTCGTGGAAATGCCAGAAGCAGCCATTGACAAAAATGACCTTGCGGCGGCCGGCGAACACCAGGTCGGGGCGGCCAGGCAGCTTGGCCGCTCCGTTCTGGCCGTGCAGCCGGTAGCGGTAGCCCTTGGCATGCAGGAGCTTCCGAACCAGGAGTTCGGGCTTGGTGTCCTTGCCGCGGATCCTGGACATGTTCCTGCTTCGCTGCTCCGCAGTCAGGAGATCGCGGCTCTGGCCCATGGATCCAGCCTACGCGCCTATCCCTGGAGGCTCCCGTGCCGTGAGCACGCGGCCGTCCAGTCCCGCGGAGTTACCTGGACTTTCATGCGCCGGCCGCAGGAGGGGCAGTACCTTGGCGGCTCCATCGCCAGCTGCTGTTGGCAGCTTCGGTGCGAGTCCGACGTCGGACTGTCACCTTTGGCGGCCACGCCGCTTTCCACGGTGCCACCGCAGTACCCGCAGCGGGACTCCTCGCCGGTCACAGCGTCTTTTGCAGTTCCTTGATGGGCATGTTGAGCTCCACCAGGAGGTTCAGGTCCGCTGTTGCCGGGCGGCCAAGGGTGGTGAGGTAGTTCCCCACGATCACCGCGTTGATACCTCCGAGCAGTCCTTCACGCGTGCCTAGATCGCCGAGGGTAAGTTCACGGCCGCCGGCGTAGCGCAGGACCGTGCGGGGCATCGCAAGCCGAAACGCCGCGATGGCGCGGAGGGCATCCTTTCCGTCCATCAGTCCCTGGTTCTCGAGCGGGGTGCCGGGGCGGGGGTTGAGGAAGTTCAGCGGGACTTCGTGCGGCTCCAACGCCGCAAGCTGGGCGGCGAGTTCGGCACGCTGCTCCAGGGATTCGCCCATGCCGATCAGGGCGCCGCAGCAAAGCTCCATGCCGGCAGCCTTGACCATGGAACAGGTTTCCAGGCGTTCCTCGTAGCTGTGCGTGGTCACTACCTCGGGGAAGTAGCTGCGGGCCGTCTCCAAATTGTGGTTGTAGCGGTGGACGCCCCATTCTTTGAGCTGGTCCACCTGGTGCCGGGTGAGCATGCCCAACGAACAGGCAATGTTGATGTCCACTTCCTCGTTGATTCGCTCGATTGCGAATTTGATCTGGTTCATGAGCTTGATGTCCGGGCCTCGGACGGCTGCGACAATGCAGAACTCGGTAGCTCCGGTAGCCGCGGTTTCCTTGGCTGCCTTGACCAGCTCCGGGATGTCCAGCCATACCCCGCGGACGGGGGAATCAAAGAGGCCGGACTGGCTGCAGAAATGACAGTCCTCCGGGCATCCGCCGGTCTTGATGGAGATGATGCCCTCCACCTCCACGTCTTCGCCGCAGTGCTTGAGCCGCACCTCATGGGCCAGCTGCAGGGCAGCGGGGATGGCGTGGTCCGGGAGCCGGAGAATCTCGATCAGCTGGCCTTCATTCAGGCCCTCACCACGTCCCAGCACCTGTTCGCGGGCGGTTTCGAGGATGGCGTAGCGGGCAACGTCATGAGGTGCAGTGGTCATGTCCTCGACGGTATCCGCGCAGGTGGGGGGCTGTTTTGTGGGGTGCGTACAAAGGGTGAACCGCCTTTTTAGTACGGAAGGCGCGGTACGGGTGATGCAGAAGTTACAGCTGCGAAACATCGTTGTGACTGGATTGACGCGCCGCGTGACTAGCGTCGTGGACGTAGCACCCTCCCCGGACGAAAGCGACCACGCATGAGCGACGACAAGACGAGTACCGCAATACTGGAGCCGGCGACGGCGGCAAGCAGCGCCGTCGGAATCGGCGGCGCAGGCGCATCGCCTCAAGGCAACGCCGACGCATTGAGTGCCGCGAAGGAGAGCCTCGAGGATTACACCCTCAGGTTCGCCCCGCGGTCCTATCGGAAGTGGAGTGCCGGCGTAGTGGCAACCAGTGCCCTCGGCGGCATTGCCTACCTCGCCGATTTCTCCATCGGCGCGAACATCGGCATCGCTTACGGCACTGTCAATGCCATCCTTGGCATCGTGGTAGCGGCCGTCATCATTTTTGCCACGGGTTTCCCGCTGGCCTACTACGCCGCCCGGTACAACATAGACCTCGACCTCATTACCCGGGGTTCCGGTTTCGGCTACTACGGCTCGATCGTCACCAACGTCATCTTCGCGACGTTCACGTTCATCTTCTTCGCCCTTGAAGGCTCCATCATGGCCCAAGGCCTTGAACTTGGCCTCGGTGTTCCCCAGTGGTTGGGTTACGCGGCGTCCACCATCATCATCATTCCGCTGGTGATCTACGGGATGAAGACGCTCGCTACACTCCAGGTATGGACCACACCTTTGTGGCTGCTGCTGATGGTGGTCCCCGTTGGCTACCTGGTGATCTCCCACCCCGAAAGCATCGATTCCTTCTTCGCCTACACGGGTGAATCCGGTAACGGTGGACCGAACCTTGCCTCGGTGATGCTGGCTGCGGGTGTCTGCCTCTCCCTGATGGCACAGATCGCCGAACAGATCGACTATCTCCGCTTCATGCCGCCCAAGACCGCCGAGAACAAGGGTGCTTGGTGGCGCGCGGTGATCCTGGCCGGTCCCGGCTGGGTGCTGTTCGGTGCGATCAAGCAGATCGTCGGGCTCTTCATCGCCATCTACCTCATCGCCACCCTTGATCCGTCAGCCTCCGTCCACGCCAATGAGCCGGTCCACCAGTTCCTGGGTGTGTACCAGGAGATGATGCCGGCCTGGCTGGCCATGACCCTGGCCGTGGTGCTGGTGGTCATTTCGCAGATCAAGATCAACGTCACCAACGCCTACTCCGGTTCGCTCGCCTGGACCAACTCGTTCACCCGCATCACCAAGACCTACCCCGGCCGGATGGTGTTCGTGGTGGTCAACCTGGTGATCGCGCTGATCCTCATGGAGTCGAACATGTTCGACTTCCTCAACACCATCCTTGGCTTCTACGCCAACTGCGCCATGGCCTGGGTTGTGACGGTGGCCTCGGACATCGCCATCAACAAGTACCTGCTGAAGATTTCCCCGAAGGTTCCGGAATTCCGCCGCGGCATGCTCTACGCCGTGAACCCCGTGGGCTTCGTTTCCATGCTGGTCTCTGCAGGGGTCTCCATCGCCGTGTTCTTCGGAGCATTTGGCGCGGCGGTGCAGCCGTACTCGCCGATCTTCGCCGTCGTCATCGCACTGATCATGCCGCCGGTCCTCGCCATCGCAACTCGCGGCCGGTACTACCTCCGCCGCCAGGACGATGGAATCGACCTGCCGATGTTCGACGCCGACGGAAACCCGAGCAACGAAAAGCTCCTGTGCCACGTCACGGGCATTGAGTTTGAACGTCCGGACATGCTCCGCTCTGCCCAGGACGGGCCCGACGGCGAACCCCGGTACATCTCGTCCCTCGCCTTGTCCACGGACAAGTCGGGCGGGTACGTGCTCCCGGCGCAAAAGTAGGTTCCGGAGCTGTCCGCCCAACTGGGTGCAGGCAAACGCCCCGGTTCCCTTGGCGGGAGCCGGGGCGTTGCGCTGTGTTCGTTTGGTGCTGGGAGGCTTACTTGTCGAAGACGTCCTTGGCTGCATCCTTGACGTGTTCGCCGGCCTGCTTTGCTTTGGCTTCGGCCTGGTCGGCAGCGCCTTCTGCCTGCAGTTTCTCGTTGTTGGTGGCGTCACCCAAGGCTTCCTTTGCCTTGCCGGTGACTTCCTGGGCCTTGTTGCTGATCTTGTCTCCGAGTCCCATGAGGGCCCCTTTCGGATAGGCGAACGCTGACGATCGCTAGGCTAGCTAGCAATTCTGTAAGTTTGCTGAATATCTGCGCAACTGCACGGGCGTGCCTGGATCAGGGCTTCAGCACCACTTTGATGCAGCCGTCCTGCTTCTTCTGGAACTTCTCGTACAGGCCGGGCGCGTCCTCAAGCCCGCCGGTATGGGTCACCAGGTGCATGACGCCCAGCGGATCGGCGTCGTCCTCAACCAGGGGCAGGAGCTGATCGGTCCACCTGCGCACGTTGCACTGGCCCATGCGGAGCTGGATCTGCTTGTCGAACATCGTCAACATGGGCATTGGATCAGCCTGGCCCCCGTAGACGCCGCTCAGGGAGATGGTTCCGCCGCGGCGTACCAGGTCCACCGCAGTGTGGAGTGCCGCGAGCCGGTCAACGCTCATGGTCTCCATCGCGACCTGGGCGGGCTTGTCCGGCAAGAGGGAGACTGCCTTGTGGAGGAAGGATGCCACGGGGGAGCCATGGGCTTCCATGCCGACGGCGTCAACCACCGAGTCGGGTCCGCGACCCAATGTCTGTTCACGGATCTGCGCGGCAACATCCGGGCCGTAGTCCATGGTTTCCACACCGTGGGCTTCTGCCATTGCCCTTCGTTCCGGAACGGGGTCCACGCCGATGACACGGAAGCCCTTGTGCTTGCCGATCCTCGAAGCGAACTGGCCCACCGGCCCCAGTCCCAGGACGGCTAAGGTTCCGCCTTCGGGGACGTTTGCGTATTCCACCGCCTGCCACGCGGTGGGGAGGATGTCCGAAAGGAAGAGGTACCGTTCGTCCGGAAGATCGGAATCGATCTTGACGGGCCCGTAATCGCCGAAGGGAACACGCAGATATTGGGCCTGGCCGCCGGGAACCGAGCCGTACAGTTCCGAGTACCCAAAGAGGGCCGCGCCGGAACCTTTCTCCTTTACCTGCGTGGTTTCGCACTGGGACTGCAGGCCCTGGTTGCACATGTAGCAGCGTCCACAGGAGATATTGAAGGGGACCACCACCCGATCGCCCTTCTTCAGTCGATGCACTTCCGGGCCTACTTCTTCCACGACGCCCATGGGTTCGTGCCCGATGACATCGCCCTTGTGCATGAACGGACCCAGGATTTCGTACAGATGCAGGTCCGAACCGCAAATAGCTGTGGAGGTGATTCTGACGATCACGTCCGTGGGTTCCTGGATGGTTGGATCGGGAACTTCAATGACGCTCAGTGAGCGCCTGCCTTGCCACGTCACTGCCTTCATAGTCGCTCTCCCTGCTCTTGGCTGGAGGTGTCCCGCTCTGCAGGAGACCTCTCCAGCGAATCAGAGATGCAAGCAGGGCACAAGGTCGCCGGCGGCCTCGACACCCTTGGTTGCCGGTCCTAGATTGAAGCTATGAGCCAGGAACCGAGCGAGCCGGGCGGCGCACCCGCCGGTCCTCCAAAGCAGGCTGTACCAGCCGACGTCGAGAGTCACGACAGCGACCCGGGGACGGGCGATTTCTCGACGGAAGTGGACCCCACCTTCATCCCCGACGATAGCGGCGAATCGCCGGAAGAGAAGCGCGCGCGGGAGCATCCCGAGGCCACGGGCAGCTAAGTAATAAAACGACGACGGCGGCAGTCGGCGCTGCAGCGATGCTCACTTGTGTCCAAATATTAGTAAGCAGCCTGATAAATAGTGTTAATATGGTGGGAGGTACAAACATCTGTCGGGCAGTGAAGACCGAGGAGTGAGCAGTTGTCGATCATACAGAATTCGCCGGTTCCGGAAGACACCCCCTATGTACAGGAGGGCCTGACGGGGTTGCTGAGGGCAGGGGCCGAATACGTTCACTGCGGGGAGCCCATGGCCTTCGCCACGTCGTCCGCCCGGAGCATCTACACCCCCATCACCACCGAAGACGAAGGTGACCCTCTGATGGATGTCTATCTGGAAACCCGCGTGCTGCAGTGCGCCTGCGGGTTCCGCATGGAATTGCCCGCTTAGGAACAGGCGGCGGGCACGGTGTTTAGCAGCGACTCCGGACGGGTACACCGGGGATATCACCCGCCTGATGAGGCACAGTCACAGCGTGGGCCAGGAGCGGCGCCCAAGAAAGCCGTTCACCAAGGAGGCAATCCACATGGATACCGGGCAATTGGTTCTGATTATCGTAGTGGCCGTCATCGTCATAGCCGCGGTGATCATCGCGGTGGTGGTTGGGCGCCGGAAAAAGACTGAAGCGAACCGCCGTCGTGCGGTTGAGTTGCGGGAAAAGGCCGACCAGGAAGCTGTAGGCGCACACCAGGCGAAAGCCCAGTCCGCCCAAGCTGAGGCTGCTGCCGTCCAGGCCGAAGCCGAAGCCAACCGTCTGCGCCGGGAGGCTGAACGGCACTCCACCAAGGCGAAGGAAGCCAGTGGACGCGTCGAGGAACACCTTCGCCATGCCGAAAAGCTCGATCCTGACGCCAACACCCGTTCCGACGACTCCGACCCCAGCCGTTCCAACGACTCCGCCCGCAACCGTGACGTGGATGTTGAACACGACGGACATCGCCTGACGCGCGACCGCTCCCACCGTGACAGCACCGTGCGCCAGGATTCGGGGCGCGATGGGTCTTTACGGGACGGCGATAGGAACGCATAGTTTCAAGGGAGAGACGGAGGCGGGGAAGTGAGCATCGTGGTAAGGCGAACAGGACAAACGGTGCGCTCATCGGACGCAAAGCAAAACAGGCATGCGGTGGACGTGGTGTTGGGCCACTTGGGCGAGATCGGCCCGGCCGTTGCAGCTCTGCGGCGTGAGTCGTCGAGGCTTGCTGAATGGGGCGAGGAACTGGCCAGGGCCAGGCTCCGTGGAGGCAAAGTGTTCGCCGCCGGAAGCGATGGTTCGGCCCACGAGGCACAACGCTTTGCCTCCGAACTCACCGCCCACGATGCTGCACACGATCACGGTGGCGGCCCCGGCTCCTTCAAGGCCATAGTTGCCAACAAGGAAGCCGGGGAGACCATCAGGGACCAGATTCCCACACTGGTCAAACGGGGGGACATCGTGGTGCTCCTGGCTGCCAAGGGAATCACCGATGACCTCCGCGATGCCGCAGCTGCGGCCAAGTCTGCCGGCGCCAAGGTCTGGGCCCTAACGGGCAGGGATTCCAAAGAGCTGGGACAAGCTGTCAGCGAAGCGATCAACATCAATACGGACCCGCCGCATGCCGAGGAGGCCCACTTGGTGGCCGTGCTTGCGCTCTGCGAATGCTTCGACGAGGCAATGCGGGAGCTGGCGAAGTAACAGCGCGGGTAGGAAAGCAGCGGTGTGACCGCTGCTTCCTGCATGTTTGATGTGATCTGCCCCTCATCGCGGAATAGTTGCAGACGCCGCACAGTTAGGCAGGATGAACCTCATTCATTCTGAAAGGAACTGCGCATGCTGTTTTCCCCCTTGGCACTCGGTGAGCTTGAACTTCCCAACCGTTTGGTCATGGCGCCATTGACCCGTTTGCGTGCCGGGCTGAACGGTGTTCCGAACGATCTGATTGCCGAGCATTACCGCCAGCGGGCTTCGCTGGGCCTGATCGTTAGTGAGGGTACCTACCCGGCGCCTGCCGGCCAGTCCTACACCGGACAGCCGGGTTTGGTCACCGAGGAACAGGTTTCCGGCTGGAAGAAGGTCACCGACGCCGTCCACGCTGAGGGTGGCAGGATCTTCGCGCAGATCATGCACGGCGGCCGTGTTTCGCACGCGGACATCACGGGCGGCCACGAGATCGTTGGCCCGAGCGCCGTAGCAATCGAAGGCGAGGTCCGTACACCCAAGGGCAAGCAGGCCTTCCCGGCGCCCCGCGAACTCCGTACCGACGAACTGCCCGGAGTCATCCAGGAAATCGTCACCGCTTCCCGCAACGCGATTGAGGCCGGATTCGACGGCGTAGAACTCCACTCCGCCAACGGTTACCTCCTTCATGAATTCCTCGCCCCGAACTCGAACGTCCGCACGGACTCCTACGGGGGATCGCCCGAGAACCGTGCGCGCTTCGTCATCGAGACCGTCAACGCCGTGGTGGAAGCCCTCGGTGCGAACCGCGTAGGCATCCGTATCTCCCCGGAGCACAACGTGCAGGGCATTGCCGAAACCGATGCCGCAGATGTTCGCGCCACCTACGAGGTCCTGGTGGACACCATCGCCCCGTTGAACCTTGCCTACCTCAGCATCCTGCACCATGATCCCAAGGGTTCCCTGGTCCAGGATCTGCGTGAGCGCTTCAACGGAACGTTCCTGGTGAACACCGGCTTCAGCGAAATCACCACCCGTGAAGAGGCAATCGCCCTGGTGGCAGACGGCCTCGCGGATGGTGTGGTTGTTGGACGGCCCGCCATCGCCAACCCAGACCTCGCCCGTCGCTGGCGCGAGGGCCTTCCGCTCAACGAGCCAAACGCGGCCACGTTCTACGCCGAAGGCGCCGAGGGCTACACGGACTACCCGTTCTACGCCAACTAGGCACAAAGCACCCCCACCGATCACGACGTCGGCACTCGCTTGAGTGCCGGCGTCGTGCGTTAACGGGTGCCCAGTTGGGGGAGTGGGGGCGGATTATGACGTCGAAAAGGTGGGCACTTTTGGGGATGTCGGAGGCTTGGGCGGCGCGTTCCTATAGGATTTGGGCATGCCTGCAGCTTCTCCAAGGTCCGTCCGTACCGGTCTTCCGGTGAGCCGCCAAGTCCTTGCCGACCATGTGTATGAGGCCCTTCTTGAGTGGCTCATGGACGGGCGGCTGGAGCCGGGCGCCGCAGTCAGCATTGACGGTATGGCCCGGGAACTTGAAGTTTCGCCTACTCCCGTGCGCGAGGCCCTGGCTCGACTGGAACACACGGGCATGGTTCGCCGGGTGGCCCTCAAGGGGTACCGTGTGGCGCCCGTGTTCACGCGCGAGGACTTCGCGGAGCTCATGGAAGCCAGGCTCTCGATTGAGCCGGTGAATGCCCGGCTGGCCTGTTCCCGCATGACACCGGACGGCCTGGACGCCTTGAAGCAGGCGGTGGAGGACCTGAAGACGGCGCCCCGTGGCGGCACGTTCGCCGAATACCGCAGCTATCTCGAAGCAGACGAGCGCTTCCACCAACTCATCGCCGCCCAAGCCAGCAATCAGTTCCTCCTCGCGGCGTACAACACCCTCGGCGGGCAGATCCAGCGCTTCAGGTTGTTCGGGGGAGTGGGTATCACCGACGCTGAGCAGGCTATTGCCGAGCACCAGGCGGTATTGGATGCCATGATGAGCGGCGACCCCGAGAAGGCGGCCCAGGCCATGGTCCACCACGTCGAGCAGGTCCGTGGCCGCGCCATGGCGGACGCACCGGAAGACTAGCCAACCGGGTGTAGCCCACCCACAAGCCCAGCGCCCGAGTGACCCCCTTCACAAACATATGTAAGACATATAGGATCTAGGAAGTTTCCGCCAAAGGGTTGACAGCTTTGCTTGGTTCGTAAATCCTATAGGAAACAGGATTGCACGAAGGAGTGATTACTCATGGCGTATACCGCCGAAAACTGGCCCATCACCGCGGCCCTTTTGCAGTTCCCGGGCACCGACGCTTCGGGCCGGCACGTCAACGACGCCGATGCTTCCGTATGGGCTGACGTCTTCCAGGAAGTGAAGGACGCCGGTTTCGCCAACGCCGACCTCACTGACAGCTGGGTCCGTCCGGGCGACCTCAGCAAGGAACGCCTCGCCGAGTTCAAGCAGTCCGCCAACGAGGTCGGCATCGGTATTCCCGTCATCTCCGCCATCCGCCGCAGCGTCATCCACCAGCAGGACTGGGCAGAGAACCTCGCCTACAGCCACCGCACCATCGACGCCGCCGCCGAACTCGGCTGCGAAGTAGTTTCCTTCGGCCTGCACCAGGCCATCACTCCCGAACAGCAGAAGCAACTGTGGTTCTGGACCGTTGAGGGGTACAAGGACCCGGTCGGCGACAAGGAAGCCTGGAACAACGCCGTGTCCCGCATCCGCGAACTTGGCCGGCACGCCGCCGACGCCGGCATCCTCATCTCCCTGGAAATGTACGAGGACACGTACCTCGGCACCGGCGACTCCTCGGTCCAATTGGTCCAGGACATCGGACTGGACAACGTCGGCCTCAACCCCGACCTCGGCAACCTCATCCGCGTGCACCGCCCCATCGAGGACTGGCGCGAACTTGTGGCCAAGACCCTGCCATACTCCAACTACTGGCACATGAAGAACTACATCCGCGACGAAGACGTGGCCCGCGACAGCTACATCGCGATGCCTGCGCCCATGGAAAGCGGCCTCATCAACTACCGCGAAGCCTTCAAGTTCGCGTTGTCTGTCGGCTTCCAGGGCATCCTTTGCGTAGAGCACTATGGCGGCGACGGCCTCAGCGTCACTGCGAGCAACCAGGATTACCTGCGCCGCCACGTCCTGCCCAAGAAGGACGGCTACGTGCTGGGGAAGAGCAAGGTTGCCCAGGGCCGCCAGCAGCCCGCGGCGGAGCTGGCGGGAGCCGCGAAATGACGCAGATCTTCGACAACCCCGCAGACTTTGCCGATGAAGCACTGGACGGATTCGTCGCGGCAAACCGCAACTACGTGGCCCGGGTGGACGGCGGCGTGGTCCGTTCCACCGAAATACCCGAGGGCCAGGTGGCACTCGTGGTGGGTGGCGGTTCGGGACACTACCCGGCTTTCGCCGGACTGGTAGGTCCCGGGCTCGCAGCTGGATCGGCGTGCGGCAACATGTTCGCTTCCCCGGCGGCCGGACAGGTTTACCGCGTGGCCAAGGCAGCCAATGCCGGAGGCGGCGTGCTGCTCAGCTACGGCAACTACGCCGGCGACGTCCTGCACTTCGGCCAGGCCCAGTTGCGGCTCAACGCCGAAGGCATCGAGACCCGCACGGCCCTGGTGACGGACGATATCGCCAGCGCACCCATCGATCAGCTCGAGAATCGCCGCGGCATCGCCGGTGACCTCACCGTGTTCAAGATTGCAGGAGCCGCTGCGGAAGCGGGACTGAACCTTGACGACGTCGAGCGTTTGGCCCTCAAGACCAACTACCGGACCCGCTCCCTTGGCGTGGCCTTCGATGGCTGCACCCTGCCCGGCGCCAAGGATCCGCTGTTCCACGTTCCGGCGGGTCAGATGTCCCTCGGGCTCGGCATCCATGGTGAGCCGGGCATCTCGGAGCACCCGATGCCCACGGCTTCCGAACTCGCCGAACTGCTGGTCTCCAAGCTGCTCGCGGATAAGCCGGAAGGTGCAGGGGACCGCGTGGTGGCGATCGTCAACGGCCTGGGCACCGTGAAGTATGACGAACTCTTCCTGTTGTTCGGCAAGATCGAGAAGCTCCTTGCCGGTGCCGGACTCACGGTAGTCGAACCCGAGTGCGGCGAGCTGGTGACCAGCCTGGATATGTCCGGCCTGTCCCTGACGTTGCTCTGGCTGGATGAGGAACTTGAGCAGTATTGGTCGGCTCCCGCTGACACGCCCGCCTTCCGCAAGGGAAGCATGGCGCCCCGCGCCCCCCGGACCGCTGCGTTGACGGACGACGCCGAAACCTCCGAAGGCGAGCAGCCCACCACTGCGGCTGCCGAACTTGGGCGGCAGGCCGTGGCCGTACTCGCCCAGGTGAGGGACGTCGTCGTCGAACATGAAGAGGAACTCGGCAAACTGGACGCGATCGCCGGCGACGGTGACCACGGCATTGGCATGCGCCGCGGCGTGGACGCCGCTGCGGCCGTTGGTGAGGCGGCTTCGGGTTCATCGGTCTCGCGGGTGCTTCTCGCAGCCGGCGAGGCCTGGAGCGAAAGGGCCGGAGGCACATCGGGAGCGCTCTGGGGTTCAGCGGTCATCGCGGCCGGACAGGCGCTCGGGAACCGTGACTCGTACACGGCGCAGGACGCGAGGGCGGCCGTGACCGCGTTTGCCGGCGCCATTACCGAACTCGGAAAAGCCGAGGCCGGCGACAAGACCATGGTGGATGCCCTCCTCCCGTTCCGGGACGCTTTCCTGGCAGAGCTCGACGGCGGTGGTCCGGTTGACCGCGCCCTGGCAGTCGCTGCTGCGGCAGCAGAGTCCGCTGCCGCGGCAACCGCGGAGCTGCGCCCCCTTAAAGGCAGGGCCCGCCCGCTTGCGGAAAAGAGCCTCGGCCACCCCGATCCCGGCGCGGTTTCCTTCGGGCTGATCGCCTCACGCATCTCACAATTCATCGATTCACAACTGGCCTCCGCCGCTTCGGCGGCCCAAGCCGGAAACGGAGCAGAAGCATGAGTACAACAGAAGGCTGGCGGATCGTCGTCGGCAATGACGAGGCAGGCGTCGAATACAAGAACGCACTCAAGGCCTTGCTCGAAGCCGATCCCCGGGTAGCTTCGGTGACAGACGTGGGTGTGGGCGCAAACGATTCCACCGCCTACCCGCACGTCGCCGTCGATGCCGCACGGAAGGTAGCCGAAGGCGAGGCCGACAGGGCATTGCTGATCTGCGGCACAGGCCTCGGTGTGGCCATCGCTGCCAACAAGGTCCCCGGCATCCGTGCCGTCACGGCACACGACAGCTACTCCGTGGAACGCTCCGTGCTGAGCAACAACGCCCAGGTACTTACCCTCGGCCAGCGTGTCATCGGGCTGGAACTGGCCAAGAAGCTCGTGGGCGAATGGCTTGGCCACCGCTTCGACGAGAACTCCGCTTCCGCTGCCAAGGTGGACGCCATTTGCTCCTACGAACCCGACTACACAAAGGTGGTCTGACCATGACTACAGCAGAAACCCAAGCCCGGAAGATCGCCGTCGTAGGTTCCGGATACATGGGCGGCGGTATCGCCCAGGTTCTGGCGCTCGGTGGCGCCCGCGTGGCCCTCGCGGACGTATCCGCAGAGGTTGCCCGGAAGAACTACGACCGATTGTTGGAAGAATCGGACCAGTTCATCGCCGACGGACTCTTCCCGGAAGGTTCCACGGAGATCCTCAAGCAGAACCTGTGGGCTGCGAAGGACATCGAGGAAGCCGTTGCCGATGCCGACTTCATCGAAGAAGCAGTGCCGGAAGTCCTGGAGATCAAGCACCAGACCCTGGCCCGGATCAGCGCCGCCGCAAAGCCGGACGCCCTGATCGGTTCCAACACCTCCACCATCTCCATCGCCGCGCTGGCCGAAGCCGTCACCAACCCGGAGCGTTTCCTGGGCGTGCACTTCTCCAACCCGTCCCCGTTCATCCCCGGCGTCGAGGTCATCCCGCATGCAGGCACCTCGGCTGCAACGGTCTCGGCATCGCAGGAAATGGTGCACGCTGCCGGCAAGCAGACCGCCGTCGTCAAGGACGTCACCGGTTTCGTCCTGAACCGCCTGCAGTACGCGCTGTTCCACGAGGCCGCGCAGCTGGTGGAGCAGGGCATCGCAACCGCCGACGACGTCGACACCCTGGTGCGTACGACGTTCGGCTTCCGCCTGCCGTTCTTTGGCCCGTTCGCCATTGCCGACATGGCGGGCCTGGACGTCTACAACTTCTGCTACAAGTCGCTGCAGACCAGCTTCCCGGAACGCTTCGCCACGCCGAAGATCCTCACCGATCTTGTGGAAGCCGGCAAGCTCGGCACCAAGACGGGTGCAGGCTTCCTCAACGTTCCCGCCGAGCGCACACCGGAACTCATCGCATACCGCAACAAGGCATACGTGGCCATGCAGAAGCTCATCGAAGAGCTCGGCCCGGCTCCCATCAACTAAACAGGAGAAACACATGACTTTCCCCGCATCACGGACGGCAATCGTTACAGGCGCTGTCTCAGAGCGCGGCATCGGCCGCGCAACCGTGAACTACCTCGCAGCGCAGGGATGGAACATCGGCATCATCGACCTCGATGACGCCGCATGCAAGGCCGCCGCGAAGGAAATCGCCGCGGAATACGGAGTCCAGGCACACGGCGTGGGCGCCAACGTAGCCAGCGAAGCCGAAGTCCGCGCAGCCATTGACGAGCTCGAAGCCGAGCTGCCGCAGATCGTGGCACTCGCCAACGTTGCCGGTGTCAGCTCACCCATCGGTTACCTGGAACTCGAACCCGCCGAATGGGACCGCGTGCTGAACATCAACCTCAACGGCGTGCACTACGCAACCCGCCGGGTGGCTGAGTCCATGGTGAAGAACCGCGTTGGCCGCATCGTCAACATCTCTTCGGTTTCCGCCCAGCGCGGCGGCGGCACCTTCTCCAAGACGCCGTACTCCGTTGCAAAGGCAGGCGTGATCGGACTGACCCGCGCCACGGCCCGCGAGCTCGGCGAATACGACATCACCGTCAACGCGATCTCGCCCGGCCCCATCGACACCGACATCATGGGCGGAACCTTGAGCGAGGAACGCAAGGACGAACTCGTCAAGGACCTCGTGGTAAACCGCGTCGGTTCCACCCGCGATATCGCCGCAGCGATCGCCTTCCTCATCAGCGAGGACGCCGGATACATCTCCGGCCAGACGCTGAATGTGGATGGCGGCCTGTACATGCACTAGGCCTTCGTCGATGAAGACCTGGACCCGTGAACGGAAGATCTACCTTGCCGTAGGCGTCATCGCCTGCCTTGTGGGCATGGTGCTCATTCTCTACCCGCGCTGACGGCTCTGTTCGGCGCAGGCTTTACCGCGTTGATGGCGCGCGCCCAAAGCCATCACCCCCAAATGACTACTCAAAGAGGAGTTTCAATGTCCGTAGCCTCAACTTCCACCAAGGAGTTGCTGGATTCGCCGGTTCTGAAGTCGGCGATATCCAAGGCTTCATTCCGGCTGATGCCCATGCTGGTCATCCTGTACGTTGTGGCTTTCCTGGACCGCACCAATGTGGGCTTCGCTGAGGCTGCCCTCGGTGTGGACAAGGGGATTACCGCAGGTGCATACGCGCTGGGTGCCGGTATCTTCTTCATCGGATACGCACTGTTTGAAATCCCCAGCAACCTGCTGCTCACCAAGTTCGGTGCCAAAGTTTGGTTGGCCCGCATCGCGATCACCTGGGGCATCGTCTCTGCGTGTTTCGCCTTCGTGCAAGGCGAAACCTCATTCATCATCCTCCGCTTCCTGCTGGGTGTCACCGAAGCCGGCCTCTTCCCGGGCGTCATCATGTTCCTTGCGGCATGGTTCCCCAACAAGGTCCGCGTGAAGATGTTCGCCATCTTCTACTTGGCCCAGCCGTTCTCGCAGATGATCGGTGCTCCGCTGTCCGGCTGGCTGATCAACATCGGCGACCAGGTTCCCGGAGTGGCCGGTTGGCAGGTCATGTTTTTCGTCGAAGGCCTGCTCGCCGTCCTTGCCGGTATCGCCTCCTTCTTCTTCCTGATCAACAGCCCGCAGGACGCCAAGTTCCTTAGTAAGGACGAGAAGGCTGCGCTGACCGACGTCATGGCGCTCGAAGACAACGTCAAGGAAGAATCCGGCCCCCGCGGCGTCCTCGCCTCCATGCGGAACGGCAAGGTCTGGTACTTCACCATCATCTACTTCTGCCTGCAGATCGCGGTGTACGGTGTGACGTTCTACCTTCCGCAGCAGGTGTCCCAGCTGACCGGCCAGAAGGTGGGGCTCGTGGTCGGGCTCCTGACCGCCATCCCGTGGTTCTTCGGTATCTTTGCCTGCTTCTTCATTGGCAAGGCCGCCAACACGGTGATCCGTCGCCGCCGCTGGGGTACAGCCCTGTTCGTCTCAACGGGCCTGTGCATCTTCGGGTCCGCCTGGGCCGGGGCCAACCACCAGCCGGCGCTCGGCATCATCTTCATCACCCTCGCGGTGTGCAGCTTCCTGGCGATCGGCCCCATCGCCTGGTCCTACCCGACGGCGTTCCTCACCGGAACTGCCGCAGCTGCGGGCATTGGCCTCATCAACTCCCTCGGCAACCTGGGTGGCTTCGTGGCACCGATCCTCCGCACTGCGGTCAACGAGGCAACGGCGTCGGACACCGGAACCATGGGCGTCTACGCGCTGGGCGTCCTGCCCTTCCTCGCAGCGATCATGATGTTCGGAACCAGGGCCTTCACCAACAAGGCAGATGAGCTGCTGGGCAAGTGATGTTGTTGAAGACTGACGCCGTCTATGTGGGAGTCAGCACCAAAATGTATCTGGGCTATGCGCAATCCCTGGCGTGGCTGGAGCAGTTGGTGAAAGAAGTGGACACCCGTCCGGCCCTCGCGGCCGGGCGGGTGGTCCCGTTTGTCATCCCGTCATTCCCGGTGCTTCCCGCGGCGGCCGACCTGGTGGCCGGTACACCTTTGGTACTCGGTGCACAGAACTGCGGTTGGGCTGACGGGCCGTGGACCGGCGAGGTTTCACCGTCCATGCTCGCCGAGCTTGGGGTTGGGCTGGTGGAAATCGGGCATGCCGAGCGGCGGCGCTGGTTCAGTGAGTCCGACGAGATGATCGCACGCAAGGTGGGTGCCGCCGTCGAATCCGGCCTGACGCCGTTGCTGTGCGTCGGCGAGGAACTCCGCTGCGAACCCGCTGAGGCTGCGGGGTTCGTGTTCGCGAGCATCGAAGCGGCCGTCGCGGGGGACTGGTCCGCTGCCGGTCGCTTGGTGCTTGCGTACGAGCCCATCTGGGCCATTGGGGCCCCCGAGCCTGCCTCGGCCACCTATGTCTCGGCCGTGGTTGCGGAGCTTCGCGGGCTGGTTGCCGCACATGGCCTGGCCGGACTGCCGATCATCTATGGAGGCTCGGCCAAACCCGGTCTCCTCCCGCAGCTCACCGGGGTTTCCGGGCTGTTCCTGGGCCGCTTCGCGCACGATCCCGTGAACTTCGGCCGTGTGCTGGACGAAGCCCTCGCCCTCCCCAAGTAGGTCGCAGTGGGGTCGTTCCCAGCCCTGGGAACGACCCCAACTGCGACTCAGTTGGCGTCCTGAGCGCGCTGGCAAAGGGCTACGAAACCGCCCAGGTTCTCCAGTCCCTCCGGGTGCGTGGGGAGGTAGCTGGTCAGTTCGGGGGAACGCACGACGACGGCACGCCACTTCGCGCGCGACACTGCCACGTTGATCCGGTTGCGTGAGAGAAGGAACTCCATTCCACGGGGAACCTCGCCCGCTGCGGAGGCCGCCATGGACACGATCACCACGGGCGCTTCCTGGCCTTGGAACTTGTCCACAGTGCCCACCCTGACGCTGCCGAGGCCGGCCTCCCGGAGTTGGTGCTTGATGAGCTGCACCTGCGCGTTGTAGGCGGCAACGACGAGGATGCCCGTCTCATCGAGGGGACGTGGTCCGTCTTCTTCCGGGTCCAGCCATTGGAGCCCCAGATGTGCCTGTACTTGCCGCACGACTTCTGCGGCTTCTTCGGGCGAAGACGTCGAGTTGCCGGTGTGGTCAACGTACACGCAAGCTATTCCAGGCCGGGCGCCCTCCAAGTGGCGTTTTGCCGCCGCGGGTGCTGCCTCAAGCCGACCGTCGTAGGAGAGGTCGGAGACGGCATCACACAGAGCGGGATGCATTCGCCATGAGTGGGCAAGGAAGTAGCCGAGGTTCGGCGGCAAGGTGTTGTAGCCCTCGGAGAGCCAGCCGAGGGCCGATTCGTCCACGGGTTCCGGGTGCGTCCCCTGGCTGACTTGCGGCAGCTGTTGGGGGTCGCCGAGCAACAGGAGGCGCTTGGTTGCCCGGCTGACGGCCATGGTGTTGGCCAGGGAGAACTGTCCGGCCTCGTCGATGACCAGCAGATCCAGAGATCCTTCCGGTACCGAAGCGCCAACCATGGTCCAGGCTGTCCCTCCGATGAGGGCGCCCCCGGGTTTGGCCAGGATGCCCTCGACGTCTGCTTTGGCGCACCGTTTCCACGGCAGGGGATCGTTGTGCTTGACCTCCTTGGCTACCCGTTCCGGATCGACGCCGGCCTTCTCCACGGCGGCGCACAGCATGTGCTCCACCACGGCATGCGACTGGGCAACGACGCCCACTTTCCAGCCCTCGTCCACCAGCCGCGCCAGGACATGGGCTCCAACGTAAGTCTTTCCACTGCCGGGAGGTCCTTGGACTGCGAGGTAGGAGTTGTCCAGGTCCTTGACGGCGTCGGTGATGGCGTCGATGTATCCATCCGGTCCCGCCCCGACGGGTGGCAGTGCTTCACGTGTGGCCAGCCTCGGCGGTTGCCTGCGGACGATGTCCAGGGCAGGTTGTTTTGGCCATTCGGGCAGGGAGTTCCGCAGTCGTGCGGCGAGGGCGGCCAGTGCGGCCTTCTGTCCTGTTGTGAAGATGGGCTGGCTGGGAGTGAGAGCCATGGGGAGTTGCCGGAACTCCGAAGAATCATTGCGTAGCCCTTCTTTGACGATGACGAACTCGAAGTCGTCTTCCTCTCCGGTCTCCACCACCTCTGTTCCGTCCCAACCACTCCGGCCCAAGACGGACGACTCTTTTGCGACCAAGGCATCAGGCAGCGGAGGGCCGTACATCCTGAAGTATTTCTTGCCGACCTCCAGTCCTGCTCCGTCACCGGAACGGCCCGCCAATTTCAGGATCCGCGCCGGATTGCTCTTGGGCGTTGGCTTTGCCCAGTCCTTCAGCACTTGGGCGTGGTCAACAATGAAGAGGTCCCGCCCGTCGTCCCACTGAGATGTGGGCTTCTCAAGGCGGTCGAAATGCCCCCACCAGTACTGCTTGTCCTCCCGGCGGTGGTAGCCGACTCCCGCCGCCACGATGCCAATGGCCCGCGAATCCGCTGAAGCCCGCTCGTGGTCGGACAACCCGTCAAGGTACTCGAACAGTGCCTGTTCTTCCGGCGCGGCTTGATACTTCGCCGGCTCGGGCGTGGACTCCGCATCCACTGGCGAAGCTTCAGCACCGCCGGGAACAATTCCCCGCTCCGCCCCGCGTGCCAGCAGCCAATTCCGCAGCTCCAAGGTGGAGAGGCAGTCGTATTCGTTGTAGTCCCGAATGCTCTCAAGAATGGCAGCGGCCTGCTCGGCCTGTCCGTTGTCCCTGGCTGTGCAGTAGTCCGCATACGCAACAACGGAAGCGCCGGCGTCGGTCACGTCACCGGACCGCAAATGCCGGCCCATGTACAGGGGCTCGAGTTTCTTGATGCTGTAGGAGTTCTCTGAAACCCGGATGCTGTGCCGGACCGTATCGTAAAGGTCCACGAGGACGCCCTGCCGCAAAAGATCGTCGACGGCGGTTTCGCCCACCACATGCGTGAGGGAAAGGTTCCTGAGGGCCGTCTTTTCGTAGGCCGCATAGTGGTAGATGTGCATGCCCGGGTACTGGGCGCGCCGCTTGTCCACGTAGTCCAGGAAGTCCACGAATGCTTGGCCTTCTTCGGGACGCGAGTGGGCCCAGAACGGCCGGAACACCGGCGCGGCCTCGGGATCCTCCGGGGTCTCCACGACGCCGAACAGGTACTCCAGGCCCCACTTTCCGGTGACTGGATCCTGCCAGAGGGGATCGCCCTCAAAGTCGAAGAAGATGTCGCCCGGATCAGGTGCGGGGAGCCTGCCCAGTGTGTTGTCGGGCAGGACGTTGTAGCTGACGGACTTGGATTCGCCTGCTTTGTCCGTGTAGTGGACCGTGCCGTCCGGGTTCCCGGTGCCGGTCTGCAACCTGGCTTGCTCCCTAAGCCGCAGCAAGGTGTGGTCGCCTTCGGGAGGCAGGGCAGCCAAATCGTCGATGGTGGTGATGCCGGCTTCGATCAGTTTCTTCCGCCGGCTGATCCGCATTCCGGCAACCTTCAGGAGGTCGCGGTGCAGCAACACCTGTTCGGCGCAGTAGTCGCAACGGCCGCATGCCGTGTAGCGGGGATCGCCCCATTGGACGGGTTCAGGTTCACCGATGCGGGTCGAGGTCATCCGCAGGAATCGTTCGCGGCGTTCCTTGAAGACGGGCAGGATCTCCGCGAGCGGATGGTCGGAGTGCACGCGGTTGCCGAGGACCAGCGTCACCACCGGATCCGGAGTGATCCCGGCCTTGAGCAACTGATCCCCGTAGGCCGCCAATTGGAGCAGTGCCGTGACCTTGGCATGACGGGCAAGCTTTGTATCGAAGACGGCATAGGTGCCGCCGGGCCTCTTGACCAGGAAGTCGGACCTGCCGTGGAATACGCCGTCGAAGAATGCCGCCTGGAACACGATGTCCGCGCCGGCCCGCAAAGCCTCGATGGATTCCGCATGCTTGGCCGTAAGGGTGGCGCGGTCCATCTCAGTGGCGGGATCGACGTCGTACACGCCCCTTCCAGTAGCCGCATCCCAAGGCCCAAATTCCGCTACGAACTCGTCCAGGACCATGTGCTCGTGGATATCGCCCAGCTTGGCAGTACGATCCAGCATCGCGTCCTTGGCAAAATCGGGAACCGGCGACCGTCCCAGCTTCTCGTCGAGCTTGCGCAGCAGCTGGTACTCGCACGTGGCAGCAATGACAAGGTCGCTGGCGGAATAGACCAGGTCCCGGGGCGCGCCCGCTATCTCCGGATCGAGGAAGAACACGGTGACCGACTCCTAACGCCAAGCAAAGCTGAAACCCTTGCTGCCAAGCTATCAGCGGGCCCTGACAATATAGCGGGCCCGGACAATATAGGAGGCTTGGCAATTCGGGAGGCCCGGCAAATTAGACTGCCCCCATGACTGAATCAGCCCTGACAGACCCGGCGTTCGAAGCCGCATACCAGGCCGCACAAAAGAGCCTCAGCGAAGGGGGCATCCCTATCGGGGCGGCCTTGGCCCGCGGAGGAGAGGTCATCGCAAGCGGCCACAACGAACGCGTCCAGCACGGTGACCCGATTGCGCATGGAGAGATGTCCGCGCTGCGGGCGGCCGGACGCCAGAAGACCTATAGGGACACCACCCTCTACACCACGCTTGCCCCCTGTGCGATGTGTACCGGGACCATCATCCAGTTCAAGATCCCGCGGGTGGTGGTGGGTGAAGCGGAGACCTTCCCCGGCGAGTTCGATCTCCTGCGGTCACGTGGCGTGGAGGTGGTGGTCCTCGACGATCCCCGCTGCGTCGACATGATGCGGGCGTTCCAGGAAGAACACCCTGAACTGTGGGCCGAGGACATCGCCGAGTGAAGGCTTAAAGTACGACGGCGGCACCAAGGGCGGGGTGCCGCCGTCGCCGGCTGCTGTGAAGCCATTCGTCAAAAGGCCGTCCGACGGCTATTTGGCAGGCTTCCCTGGAGCCGACCGGCGGGAACGGGCCGCCGGAGTTGGGGGAATCAGTTCCTTGACCTGGGCCACGACAGCGGGGTTGGCGCCCCGCGTTCCCAGGTCTTTGGCGAGGGTTTCCACCTCGGACTTTGCGGCTGCGGCGTCGTCGGCCTTCACGTGCAGTTCAGTGCGCAACTCCACCAGTTTGCGGTAGGCGAGGTTGCTGCCGGGAACGCCTTCCTGCTGATACGCGGCCAAGCCTGCGTCCGTTATTGCAAGGGCACGTTCCGGGTCGGCGCTGTGGTGTTTGACCATCTTGTCGTCCTTGCGACGGTAGAAATCGTCTCCCACGGACTGTGCCACTGCCGTGGCGGCCTTGACGCCCAAAGGTTCGCCGCTGAACCGCTCGGCAGCCTCCGTCAGGGTGTCCAGGCCCTTGCTCAGGTGCGGGGACATGGAGCCCTCGAAGGCCAGGGTCAGGCCCACTTCGCGGGTAAAGAACTCGGGAGCGAAGCGGTCCTCCTCCTTGGTGGCGGGGAAGCCGACACGAAGCGGCAGGGTATTGGATGCCTGGACCACGCCGTCAGTGCTGTAGACGGCCCGAACCAGATACTGGCCGGGTTCATCGAACGCGAAACCCACCGTGCCGAAGGCCAGTTGGACCAGTTGGCTGTAGCGGTCGCTGCCGTCCGTATTGCCGGCGGGCGCCAGGTTCACCGGTTCCGGAAGGCCGTAGAAGCAGACCACCGATTCGTGCAAGACCACGGTTCCGTCGGGTTTCTGCACATAGACCGTGGTGTTGCCGTACCGCGGATCCAAACGGCCATCCACCAACACGGGAGCGTCACTGGTATTGCGCAGGCGGAACTCGATGGCCACAGGCTCCATGTAGTCGAAGTAGCTCTTCGCGGAAAGCGCCAGTTCCACATCGCTGCCGGGACCGGATACGGTCATGGCGCCGGGAGGGGACTCAAGGTGCCCGCCGGAGGCCCACGGATCGCCGCCCATGATCACGGCGGCGCGGTCGCCGTGGCGCATGTGGAGCAACTCGTCGTCGTCAAAGCGGAAGCGGAAATTGGCCCAAAACGTGTCGGCTCCGTTGCGCTGATCGTATTTCCAGTCGTAGTTCATCCAGGACAACGCATCCGGGCGCGCCTTGTCCCACGCATGCAGGAAGTTGAAGGCATGGCCTGCCTCGTGGACCCAGGTGTAAAGGAAATGGCGCATGGCCCAGGCCTGGTCCTGGGTGGCGGGGTTATTGACCAGGTTGGTGAACCATGTGTGCTTCCTGAACACAGCAAAGCCCTGCCGGTCGGGTCCGCGGCCTGCGCCGCCAAAGCCCGCGGCGGCGTCGAACATGATGCCACCCACGCCCGCGGTGTCGAAGAGTCCTGCTTGCACGCCCCACAGGTTCCACGCTGGCCAGCCGGAGTTGTATTTGCCGAAGGAAGTTTCCATGGCGTCGTGGAGTTCGCCCACGTTCCAGGATGCGAAGCCCGCGGCACTGTCGTCGATCACAGTGTGGTCCGGATCGATCGTCACCGCGACGCCCGCGTCTTTGTAGGCGGACTCGATGCTCAGGGTCCGTTCCGCCAGATCCGCGGGACGGTTGTTGTGCAAGTGGGTGTTGTACAGGGGTGCTTTGGGATCGATGTCCACCGACTGGCAATAGTCCAGCTCAAGGTTGACGTCCCTGAAGCAATCGGAGCGGTACTTGCAGGCAAACGGCTGCCCGGCCACGCCGCCTCCCGTGAACGTCACCACGGCACCCGTGATGGCGCCGTGGGCCCAAGAGACCACAATGTCCACGGTGGTGGCGGGATGGGCGCCTTTCCAATACCGGACCGTCCCGGTGATGCGCGCGTCCGAGCGGTTCATGGTCACCGCGGGTGTATCGACAATCCACGATTCCACATAGGTCTTCACCAGCTGGGTAAGGCCGTCGACTTTCACGAGGCGGGTGCTGTAAATATCGCCGCTGACTTTGTTAAGAACCGGAGATTCGACGCCCTGGCGGGGATCGACGTCGAGCCTCAGGTCAAGTGCGCTGCCCACCGGGCCGCTGGTGGCTTGCGTACCCTCATAGCGCCCGCTGATCGCTGCGGTGCGCCAGCAGCGCCACCAATCCTCGGTGGGCCAGGAGAAGGACTGCGGCGACTGGTCGGCGGGGGACTGAAACGGGAAGGCTGACGGGTGATGGGGCACAGGGTCAAGGAGGGTGCTGGGGACGTTGGGGATGTCCATGGGAGGGATCTTTCTCGCGCTGCATGCAATCAAACAATGCGTTCGCCGGCGTCACAGGCACAGAGGGACCTTGTTGGTCGGTCTGCTCCGGGCGGATCGGCGGCATGACGGTTCAGGGCGGGGCGGTGCGAGTGGGGAGTCCCGATGATGGGGGTGTTAGGCCTTAGCCCAGAAGCCGTGAATAAACCCAAGACGAAGATACTCCAACGAATGGAATATATCCATAGGTTTCCGGGAAATTATTACCCAGGAGGCCGCAGGGTTGCCTAGTCAGTGCTGACAGCCCGGCGTAGGCTGGCATCATCGGCGCCGGTGCCGAAGGCTCAACCCGAAGGACCCCGCGTCGATACACCCCAATCGATGAAGGAGGACCCATGAGTGTCGTACGTGAATTCATGACCACGGATGCCTGGTGTATCCCGGAAGACCAGACTCTTGAGGACGCCGCCCGCAAGATGAAGGAACTGGACTGCGGTTCGCTTCCCATCTGCGGTAATGACGGCAAGCTCTCCGGCGTCATCACCGACCGCGACATCGTGATCAAGTGCCTGGCCGAAGGCAAGGATGCCCGCGAAGTACGGGCCAGCGAGCTGGCCCAGGGCAAGCCGTACTGGATTGATGCGGACGCCAGCATCGACGAATGCATCCGCATGATGGAAGAGCACCAGGTCCGCCGGCTTCCCGTGATCAGCGACCACAAATTCGTCGGCATCATCAGCCAGGGAGATATTGCCCGGAACTACAGCGAGGACCGCGTAGGCGAGATGGTGGAGCACATTTCCGCCAGGGAGCACATGGCTCACTAGCCCCGCCAGGAGCACCCAGTAATCCAGCCGCCGCGAAGCGCTCCTCCTAGAGGAACGCCTCGCGGCCCGTTCCTTCGCGCAGCACCAATTCACCGTCTTCGATCGAGACGATCAGGCTTTTGGGCTTACCCGCCAGCTTCCTGGTTGCGCTGAGTTTTCGGCTGCCGACTTCAATACCTACCGTGGCTCCCTTCGCGGGCAGTTCCACCGTGAGTTCGTCGGCCATTCCCAAGAGCATCTTGGTGGACACACCCCGCTCGGACGCGGCCGGCTTGCCGTTGACGGTCACCGTCACGTCATCGGATTCAAACCCGTCCTGGAGAATGATCAGCAGTTCCTGCATGGTCCAACTACAGCACTAACCTCGGCGCCGGGATAGGGCCGGACCTGAAAACTGTCGGCCCGGTGAGGCAAACTGTCATGGTGACCCAACTTCTCCAACACCAGTCAGCCGACTCTGCCATCCACCAACTCATCGCCAAGGAACTGGGCGTCCAGGCCTGGCAGGTCAAGGCAGCGGTGGAACTGCTCGACGCCGGATCCACCGTTCCCTTCATCGCCCGCTACCGTAAGGAAGCCACCGGGACGCTGGATGACACCCAGTTGCGTGATCTCGAGGAACGCCTGCGGTACCTGCGCGAACTGGAAGAGCGGCGCAAGTCCGTCCTCGAAGCGATCGCAGCGCAAGGGAAGCTGACCCCCGAACTCGAAGCCGCCGTCGTCGGGGCCGACACCAAGGCGCGCCTTGAAGACATTTACCTTCCGTTCAAGTCCAAGCGCCGCACCAAAGCGCAGATAGCCCGCGAAGCGGGGCTCGAACCGCTGGCCGACGCCCTCCTGGCCAACCCGCAGCTGAACCCGGAAACGGAAGCTGCCAGGTACTTGAACGCCGAGCACTCCATCGACGACTCCGCATCGGCGCTCGCAGGCGCACGGGCCATCCTGGTGGAACGCGTGGCCCAAGACCCGGACCTGGCCGAGGACCTCCGCGAACGCCTGTGGAAGCAGGGCCGGATGGTCTCGCGGGTGAAGAAGGGCATGGAGGCCGAGGGCCAGAAGTTCAAGGACTACTTCGAGTTCACGCAGGTCCCCTCAGGCATGCCCTCGCACCGGGTTCTTGCCCTGTTGCGCGGCGAGAAGGACGGTGTCCTGGAGCTCGACCTCACCGAAGCAGATCCAGCCGACGACGACGCCCTCGCCGCCGCCCGTTCGCGGTACGAGAATGCTGTGGCCAAGTCCCTCGGCGTCGCCAACCAAGGCCGTCCCGCCGATTCCTGGCTCACCCAGACGGCCCAGCTCGCCTGGCGCGGCCGCATCCTTGATCGGCTCACCACGGACCTTCGAGGCCGCCTGTTCGCCGATGCCGAGGACGAGGCCGTTCGTGTGTTCGCGGCGAACCTGCGCGATGTCCTCCTCGCGGCACCCGCCGGCAACCGGGCCACCCTCGGCCTGGACCCGGGACTTCGAACGGGCGTGAAGGTGGCGGTCGTTGACGGAACCGGGAAGGTGGTGGCTACCGACACCATCTACCCGCACGCTCCGGCCAAGAAGTGGGACGAGGCACTGGCAACGCTTGGGCGCCTGGCCAAGCAACACAATATTGAGCTTGTGGCCATCGGCAACGGCACGGCTTCGCGGGAAACTGACAAGCTGGCAACCGAGCTCATCAAGTCCCTTGACGCCGCGGGCGTGAAGGGAGTCCAGAAGCTGGTGGTCTCCGAGGCCGGCGCCTCCGTGTACTCGGCGTCGGCTTTGGCTGCTTCCGAGCTTCCCGGTATGGACGTCTCCCTCCGCGGTGCTGTGTCCATTGCCCGCAGGCTGCAGGATCCCCTTGCCGAGTTGGTGAAGATCGAGCCCAAATCCATCGGCGTCGGGCAATACCAGCACGACGTCACGGCGGCCAAGCTCGACCGTTCGCTGGATGCCGTGGTGGAGGACTGCGTCAACGCCGTGGGAGTCGACGTGAACACAGCCTCACCCGCCTTGTTGAGCCGCGTGGCCGGTGTGGGGCCGCTGCTGAGCGAGAACATCGTGGCCTACCGGAATGAGCACGGGCCGTTCGCCAAACGCAGCGACCTGAAGAAGGTGCCTCGACTGGGTGCCAAGGCCTTCGAGCAGTGCGCGGGCTTCCTCCGGATCACCGGGGGAGCGGAGCCGTTGGACGCCTCCAGCGTTCACCCCGAGGCGTACTCCGTTGCCCGCAAGATCCTCGTGGCGGCCGGCGGTGCACCGGCCACGTCCCTAAACCCGCAGGCTTTCGTTGACGGCACGTTCGGTTTGCCGACGGTCAAAGACATCATGTCCGAACTGGAGAAGCCCGGCCGTGATCCGCGACCTGCTTTCAAGGCTGCATCCTTCTCCGAGGGTATTGAGAAGATCTCCGATCTCAAGCCCGGAATGATCCTGGAAGGAACCGTGACCAACGTTGCCGCGTTCGGTGCTTTCGTGGATGTCGGAGTGCACCAGGACGGCCTGGTTCACGTCTCCGCACTGTCCAACAAGTTCGTTTCGGATCCGCGGGAAATTGTGAGGTCAGGGCAGGTGGTGCGTGTCAAGGTGCTCGAAGCCGATCCCGAACGGAAGCGCATCTCCCTGACGTTGCGCTTGGAAGACGAGCCTGGGGCAGCCGGTGGCCGGGGCCAAGGGGCCCGCAGCGAAGGGCGCGACGGTGGCCAGCGCGGCCCGGGGCAGCGCCGGCAGGCCCAAAGCAACCCACGCGTTGGCAACCCCGGAAGTGGCGGCAACCGCCGCCAAGGCAGTCCAGCACCCGCGGACACGGCCATGGCGGAAGCCCTGCGCCGGGCCGGGCTTGGCAAATAGCGAAGGCCGGCTACGACGGAACGGATGATCCGTCAGGTACCCGCGTGCCGCCGTCGGATTTCTTTTCCTTCTGCCACGGCCACCGCCCGGTGATCTCCAACTCCAGGGAAAAACTGAGGAACGTCCGGATCAGCACGATGATCGCAAGGACGCCCACGCTCTCGAACGTGGGCGTCACCGCGACTGTCCGGATGATGTCGGCGGCCACGAGGAGTTCGAGTCCCAGCAGGATGGAACGGCCAAGCAACTGGCGGTACGCGCGGTAGGGAGAGAACGGAGCCAGTCCGTCGGCGCGCTTGGGTTGGTAACCGCGGACGGCCAGCGGAATGGAAATCACGGCGCCAACAACCATGACCGCCACGCCTGCAAAGTCCATGTAGCGGCCAACTACCTCGATGATGTGCTGGAAATCCATGGCCCTCCTGGCGGTGCTGGACTATCGGTGCTGGCGTTACGGTGCGGGAACGGGGAAGAAGACCCGGGGGTCCTGCAGCAGGGCCGGGTAGTCGAACGCGGCGCGGTCGATCACGTCAGTGAGTTCGAAGTTGCGTGCAAAGCGCCCGTCCACGGTGATGGGCCGGCCCACTACCTTGCCCAGTGCGAAGACCCGCCCACCCTCGAACGGGACCGCGATCTCGGTCTTGCCCGGGAGGGTGTTGAACGCCTCTTCCGCGGCAGCGCGCTTGCGGGTTGGCTTCTTCTCGAGCTTGACTGCACGTTTCTTGGGGGCGCCGAGGTTACGGCGGGACTTCTCTTCCTCGTACACAAACTGGTATTCGTCCGGGTTCGCGGCCGGCCGGGCTTTGCCGTGCGGGGGCAGGCTCACCGTGGTCAGGTCCTCCGGCCGGAGATCCTCGACGGCGGCCCGCAGGATCCAGAGGCGCTCGTCTTCCGGATCCTCGGGGTGGAATTCGTGGCGGGGCTCGGGCCAGATGTACTCCAGGCGCTCTTCCGTGCCGGTGAAGAGGGGGCCGTAGTGCTTAGGATCCTTGGCGATGAGCTTGGACCGGTGCGTCTCGTGCAGGTCCTCGTCACCGAGCCACCACGGCATCACGATCTTGGCCGCGTAGTCCGGGTGCGCGGCCTGGGGTGCGAACTCGGCGATGTTGGCACGGGTGTTGTCCGGGTGTCCGCGCTTGATCCATTCGTCGGCCATGGCAAGGCCGTACATGGTCAGTGCCGGGACGTGTCCCATCCACATCCGGACGGCGGGGTGGTTCTGCCAACCGTAGTTGGGGATGACGAGTGCGCGGAGCACCTGGAGGGCTTCGACGCGCTGCTTGCCGAGCCTTGAGGTGTCCAGCGCGGCGGCGCTCTCGCGGAAGTCGGCGAAGGGGAGGAAAGTCTGCATCCTTTAAGTCTGCGGGTGCACCGGCAGAGAACCAAGTTGAGGGTCCGGGACACGCGGCTGCGATCCGGCCTAGAGTTGTCGGGTGGAAACTTTTGGCGAGAAAACGACGACGTCGGCACCCCCGGTTGCCGAATTGCACCTGCACATCGAAGGGACCCTCCAGCCCGAGCTCATCTTCGCCCTGGCTGAGCGCAACGGGATCGAACTGCCCTACGAGGACATCGATGAACTGCGCGAAAAGTACGAGTTCACCGACCTGCAGTCCTTCTTGGACCTTTACTACGCCAACATGGCCGTCCTGCAGACGGAGCAGGACTTCACGGATATGACCAGGGACTACCTTAAGCGCGCGGCTGCCGGCGGGGTGCGTCATGCGGAGATCATGATGGACCCGCAGGCGCACGTCTCCCGTGGTGTGGCGCTGGAAACGTGCGTCAACGGTGTAGCCAACGCGCTGGCCACTTCAGAGGAGGACTTCGGCGTCTCGACACTGCTCATTGCCGCGTTCCTGAGGGATATGTCCGAGGAATCCGCGCTGGAGGTGTTGAACCAGCTCCTCGACATGCATGCTCCGATTGTTGGAATCGGGCTGGACTCTGCCGAGGTGGGCAACCCGCCGTCGAAATTCGAGAAGCTCTACGAGCGCGCAGGCGAGGCGGGCCTCCGGAGGATCGCCCACGCGGGGGAGGAAGGCCCGGCGTCTTACATCACGGAAGCCCTGGACCTCCTGCACGTGGAGCGCATCGATCACGGCATCCGCTGCATGGAGGACACCGAGGTGGTACAGCGCCTGGTCGCCGAGCAGGTGCCGTTGACGGTGTGCCCGCTCTCGAACGTGCGCCTCCGTGCCGTCGACAAGCTGGAGGACCACCCGCTGCCCGAGATGCTGGCGATCGGGCTCAACGTGTGTGTGAACTCCGATGATCCCGCGTACTTCGGCGGTTACGTGGATGACAACTACCAGCAGTTGGTCAAAGTCCACGGCTTCTCCATCCCCGAGCAAGCCACCCTCGCGGCCAACTCGATCCGCTCCTCGTTCGCGAGCGATGAACGGAAGTCCGTGCTGCTGGACGAGGTCTCCGAGTGGGTCAAAGAGTCACTTCCTCCCCAGTAACCGGGCTCCAGGCGAGACTCTTAGCTCACTTAGGGCGTCGCGAATGTCACACTCGGTCACGACACACGGTGTTTACCTTCTGCAGTCGCGGGAATTAACAAATCATTGGCAAACTGCTGGGTGAGTATCCACCCATTGAAGGAGAAGCATGGGCGCGAACACCGCCGAGAACACCAACCTTCGTTTGAAGGCCGTCCTGGACATCCTCGCTGAAGGCGTGTGGTCCGGAGCAACGTTGAACGCCGGTGAGGTGCTGGCCGAAGCGATCGCCCGCGTCCCGTTCAACGCCCACGAGGCTGAACTGCTTAGCGGCGGCATCCCGCGTGGCCACAAGACCCTCACCTCGGCCTCGGCCAAGCTGGTCAAGGCGGGTTGGCTGGTCAAGGGACGCTCGGGCTGGACCATCCCGGAGGACGGGCTGCGCGCTACGGTCGCCTTCCCTGACGTTGCGGCTTTCGCTGCAGCGCTCGACGCCGGGACTCCCGTTCCGGACGACGTCGCCGTTCCCACCGCGCCTCCCGCCAAGCCGAAGACGAAGCGCGCTGCGAGCAAGAAGGCTGCTGCCGGTGAGGTCGCGGAGCCGAAGGTTGCAGCTGCGAAGGTAGCTGCTCCGAAGGCCGCGGCAGTCAAGGCGACCACGGCCAAGAAGACCACGCGCAAGGCCCCGGCCAAGGCAACCGCTACTCCCGCCGTCGAGACCTTGCCGCAGCCGGAAGCCGTGGCTGTTGCGGGCGACTTCAACAAGATCCTGGGCGCACCGGAGGACTGGGCTCCGCAGTACGACGAGGCACAGATGGAGTTCAACCCGTTGGTCCAGGTGTGGACGCTCCAGGCCGAATTGCCCGCCGGTTTCTACACCTACAAGATCGCCCTTAACCGCTCGTGGGACGAAAACTATGGGGCATTCGGCACCCGCGACGGTGCTAACCACGAGTTGAACCACGACGGCGGCCCCGTCACCATCACGTACAGCCACGCAACGCACGACATCGTGGTGGGCTAGGTCCGCCCGGACACGAATGCCGCCCTTGTGCGCTGTACCCATTCATCAATGCGGGGAGCAGCGAACAAGGGCGGGATTCGTTAAGGTGGGTCCATGGTTGCAGAGGACGTGAGGCTCACGGCGCGCGTTACCGGAGTGGTGCAGGGCGTTGGGTTTCGCTACTGGACCGCCCGGAAAGCTGACGAGCTCCTGCTGAAAGGGACCGTCCGGAACCTCTTTGACGGGTCCGTGGAGCTCGTTGCCGAAGGACCGTCCGCTGACGTTGACCGCATGCTGGCCTGGTTGGACTCACCCGATGCCCCCGGCCGCGTGGCAGACATCGAATCAGCTGTGACCGAGGCGACCGGTGAGTTCAAAGGGTTCAATATAGTCGGCTAGGCCAATTCAACGGTCACCCCGAACATCAGCCAGTATCACGGCCGTGCTCATCTCCCCCTTCACTCGCTCCAGTGCGGTAAAGTCTGCATTCGTGTTCTGGAGAGCCCGCACATTGACCGTCGCGAGCAGTTCGGCAAATACATGCGCCGATGCCTGAGCTTCGGTCTCCATGCCGCTGCGAAGGGATGAGCTGTAAGGATGCTGTGACGTCATGCTCAGTCACGGTAGCAACCCAATCTGTGACGTCGCGTCGAGGTGCCGTCCAGACTACGTGGGGCTGTCGCCGGCCAAAGCGCGGCCCGCTGCGACGTAGTGATCCAGCGGCTGCAGCGCAGGCTGGGAGGAGGCGTCGCGGACCGCGTCGGCACCCACGGCATTCGCCGCAGCAAGGGCATGCTCGTACTCCAGCCCGGCCTGCAATGCCAGGACCAGCGCCGCACAGAAGGCGTCCCCGGCCCCGATGGTATTGGCGATATCCGTAACAGCGACGGCGGGGGCTTCGGCCACCCGTTCGCCGTGCTCGAAGATTGCCGAGCCTTCTCCGCCGTACGTGACGGCCACCAGAGGAGCTTGCCGGAGCTCAGGGATGAGCGCATATTCGGTTTCGTTCACGATCACCAGGTCGCACCGTTCAAGGAGTTCCGGCAATAGCGGCGCGGCCGGTGCAGCGTTCAGGGCAAAGAAGCCCTTGGCCCGACGGGCGGCGTCCAGCACTACGTCCTGGTCCACTTCGAGCTGGCACAGCACTGCTTCTTCCTCGCCGAAGGACACTCCATCCACGGACACCTCCCCGTTGGCGCCCGGGCACACAACGATTTGGTTCTCGCCGTCGGAATCCACCAGGACCAGCGCGGTGCCGGTTGCCTCGTCCACGTGCCGGATGTTCTTGACGTCGACGCCGGCACTGGCCATTGCGTCCAGAAGTTGGCGTCCGGCCTCGTCGCGCCCAACGGCCCCGATCATGCGCGAGGCACCTGCCAGACGGGCTGCAGCAACTGCTTGGTTGGCTCCCTTTCCACCGGGTTGCCGGCAAAGGACGCCGTCTCCAACGGTTTCGCCGGGGGAGGGGAGTCGGTGGGTGGTGGCGGTGATGTCGAGGTTGATGCTGCCCACGATGGTGAGGGCGGATTTGGGCATGGAAGAGCTCATGGAGGGGCCTATCTGGGAGCGGAAGTTCAGGAGGACTGGATGACCGAGAGGTGGCCGGCGCGGGCGGCCACGAGGCACTTGGCCAAGTAGAACGGCGAACCGTTGCGGCGGACGTACTGGGTCAGCACCAGCACAGGATCGGAGGGGCGGAGGTCCAGCAACTTGGCGCGGCTGGGACCGGCGGTGCTCAGGCTGATCTGGCATTCACCCGGCCCGAGGCTTGTCCCCGACACGCCAGCAAGGACTTCAAGCAGCGTTGATGCGGGCAGCCCGGGAGCTTCCGCGGCCTCTGTGAGTGCAACCGCCTCCGGAATTCCTTGCGGCACGTTTTCCTGCAGGTGGGCCACAGGTTCTCCGTTGCGGATGAGCACGCTTTCCCAAAACCAGACGTCTTCCTCTGGCTGGACCCCGAGGCCGGGCGCCACGAATTCCGAGGCAGGTTGCGTGATGGCGGCAACCCTTTTGACCTGGATATCCGAGTCCTGGCCGCCGAGGAGTTGATCGAAGGGCCGGATGTGCTCGATCCCGATCCGGGGGAGCGAATCAGCAACAAAGCGGCCCACTCCTCGCCGTGCACGGGTGAGGCCGTCTTCCTCAAGGAGCATCAGCGCTTCCCGGATCACGGTCCGGCTGACGTCCATCATGTTGCCCAGTTCGGTTTCCGTGGGCAGGAGTGAGCCTGGCGGAAGGATCTTGGTCCGGATGGCCTCGGCGATGCGGGAGTACGCCGCTACGCGCAGGGGCTGGCCCTGCTGGGGAGCAATGGGCCGGGACAGGAACTGGACGGCGTTGTCGGTCAAGGAAGCCTCGCTTGAAATCGGTTAGGGACACTGTACCCGAGAAATGTGAGAGGTTGCACAAGCTCGTAATACATGCTTGTATAACAACTCACATCTCGCGGCGCCGTCTCGCGCCCTCGGACAAAGGAGTTTGATGTGAACATCCCCAACACAGCGGTGGAGCCGCACGAAACGGCCGCCGTCGTCGAAGAGGAAAGCCGCTTCCAAGGCCGTGCCGCGGCCTTCCTCATCACCACGCTGGTCCTGGCCGTGCTCGCGTTCCAGCTCAACGCCAGCATGATCACGCCGGCCTTGCCGCACATCGGCTCCTTCTTCGGCGAATCGCCCGAGGCCGTAGCCCAGGTCCAATCCATGTTCTTCCTCGCCGGCGCCATCTCCGGTCCCGTGATTGGACGGTGGAGCGACTTCATCGGACGCCGGACTGCCCTGCTGCTGGTGCTGGGCATCATGGGCGCGGGAACAGTGCTGTGCATCTTCGCCCCGAACCTGCCCCTGCTGGTTACCGGCCGCTTCATGCAGGGTGTTTCCAGCGCGATCTTCGCCCTCTCCTACATCGTCCTGAACGAGTACCTGCCTGCCCGTCTTTTTGGTACTTCGATCGGCATCATCGCTGCCATCAACGGCGGCGTAGGCGGAGTGGACGGCTACTTCGGCGGACTCATGGCAGAGACCCTGGGCTTCCAGTCGATTTTCGTCGCCGTGCTGGTACTGGCTGCGATCGCCGTCGTGTGTGTCATCAAAGTCGTCCCGAAGGGACTCCCGACTGCCGCGACCGGCCGGATGGACTGGTGGGGTGCCGGTTCGCTCTCGGTGTTCCTCGTGTTCATCACGTACTTCGTCTCCACGGGTTCGTCCGCGGGATGGACCTCGCCTGCCGCCCTTGGTCTCCTGGCCGGGAGCATCGCCTCCTTCACGGCTTTCTGGCTGATCGAGAAGAAGCGCGAAACGCCCCTGGTAGCCGTCCACCACCTTTGCTCCCGCCAAGTGTGGCCGGTCATCGCCACCACGGTCCTGACCCTGGCCGGCATCTTCGCCATCATCAATTTCACCGTGGTGCTCCTCAGCCAGGACAAGAACAGCGGTTTCGGCCTGTCCGCGTCCGTCGCGGCGCTCCTCTTCCTGACTCCTGCGGCACTGATCGGCGTGTTCGCCGCGCCGCTTGCCGGTTGGATAGCCGACCGCCGCGGCTGGATCAAGACCGTCCGCGTTGGCTCCACGGCCAGCCTTGCCTGCGCAATCGTGGCTGCCTTGTTCGCCAGCAACCAGATCGCCGTCCTGATCGCGATCGCAGCGCTCGGCGTCTTCTACAACGGTTTCTTCCTCACCGCCATCAACGGCCTCTCGGTCCTCCTCTCGCCCAAGGAAGCACCCGCCGCCCTGCCGGGAATCAACGGAGCGGGCTTCGGCATCGGGGCGAGTCTCGGCGTCGTGGTTGTTGCCCCGTTCGCGGGCCTCGGCACCGCCGCTGGCTACTCAACAGCCCTCTGGATTTCCGTGTCCATCACTGTTCTCGCCTTCATAGTGAGCCTGTTCATCGCTGCCCCCAAGGGCGAAAAGATCTAACGCACGACGCCGGACCGCACCCTCCGGGCCAACGCACCTCCTCCCAGCACGCCGACCCACGGCGCCAGCCGATCCGAAAAGAGAAACCATGAACCAGCCCGCCCCCTTCTTCCTTGACTGCGATACCGGCATCGACGACGCCTTGGCCCTCGCCTACCTCCTGGCCACTCCACGGGCCGAGCTCGTAGGTATCGGCACGGTCAGCGGGAATATCAGCGCCGCAGGCGGGGCCCGGAACACCCTGGACCTGCTCAAGCTTGCGGGCCATCCGGACATCCCGGTGGCCGTGGGCGCGCACGATCCGCAGGTGGGCACGTTTCACGGCGGCGCACCGCACGTCCATGGAGACAACGGGATCGGGGGAGTGGACCTGGAGCCCTCGGACCGTGAGCCGGTGGAGGGTACGGCGGCCGAGCTCCTGGTCGAACTCGCCCGGAAGCACGCCGGTGAGCTGCGCGTCGTCGCAATCGGTCCGTTGACGAACATTGCCGAAGCCCTGCGCCTGGAGCCTAATCTGCCCGCACTCGTCGCGGAGCTGACCATCATGGGAGGTGCGGCCCTGGCTCCCGGAAACATCACCCCGGTTGCCGAAGCCAACATCGCCAACGATCCCGAAGCCGCGGCCGAGGTCCTTGCTGCAGACTGGGACGTGACACTGGTGCCCTTGGACGTGACCATGACCAACGTTCTCGAGGAGAGCCACAGGCAGGAACTATTGGCCTCGGACCACGCGGTTTCGCAGGCGCTGGGTGAGATGCTCGGCTACTACTTCGGCTTCTACGTGGACATCTTTGGGCGCGCTTGCTCGGCCATGCACGATCCCCTCGCTGCGGCCATTGCCGTCAGGGGAGTCGAACTCGCGGTTGCTCCGAAGGTTCGGGTGCAGGTAGACACCACCGGCGGTCCGGGCCGTGGCCAGACCGTGTGTGATCTCCGCGGTCAGTACGTGGGCTTCCCGGATCAACGCGGCGCCCGATGCCGCGTGGTGCTGTCCATTGGCGAGGAGTTCGCGCCGCACCTGCTGGGAACCATGCAGGCAGCCTGGCTCTCGGAGGACGAGGTTATGCGTACATCAGCGAGCCCGGGGTTGTGAGCGTCTCGCCCGTCTCCAACCAGGTCTTCAGGCCCGAGAGGATCATGGGCCAGCCACCATAGAGCTGGTCGTTGGCGCCTTCGCGCAGCTGATCGTGCGTCACGGTGAGATGGCACGAATCGCCAACGGGCTCGATCTCCCAGGTGATGCGTGAGGTTCCCTCGGCCTTCACATCCTCGCCCCACAGCGCGGTCATGGTCTGGACCAGCCGTCGCGGAGGGTCGACCTCGATGTTTTCGCCCTCGCCCAGGGGAGCGTCCGCCTTGGGATTCCGCATCTCAAAGCGTCCACCCTGGGTCCAGTCCGAGGTGAGGGTGTTCCCAAACTGGTACTTGCTGCGGATTTCGCTGGTGGTGATGGCTTCCCACAGCCGTTCGGGCGTGGTCTTGATGTAAATCTCGAAGATCTTTTCCATGGGACTTTCCAATCTGGATTTGAGGTCGCTGAGGGCAGCGGCCCATGGTTCTGCATATTTGCTCACCCAGCGATCGTGAATGAGCCGGATGGGGACCGGGTTCAGGAAGTGCAGCTTTTCACGCCCCCGACGGCGGGTGACCACGAGTCCTGCATCTTCCAGCAGTTTGAGGTGCTTTGCGATACCGAACCGGGTCATCTCGAACCGGGCTCCGAGGCCGGACAGGGTTTGCCCGTCCTCACGGTACAACTCGTCGAGCAATTCCCGGCGGGTTGGATCTGCGAGTGCCTTGAACACGGGGTCCATGCAGCCAGAATAGGTGACCATTTGGTCACGTGTCAATGGATTTCGGGACCTTAGAGATTGCTTCGGACCACCGCTCCCTGGGCGATAACTGTGCTCACCTTTTCGAGGGCGCTACCGTCGGACAGGGGGTCGGCGTCGACAATCACGACGTCGGCCAGCGAACCGCGGACCAGTCGACCGACGGCGTCGCCCCGGCCAAGCAAGCGGGCCGCGTTGGTGGTCGCCGCCTGAAGGGCCTCCAACGGAGTGAGCCCCGCCTCGGAGAGAAGCCGGACCTCAGTGCCGATGGGAGTGACATCCGTGCCGAACGAGTCGGTTCCCGCGATGATCGTCACGCCGGCGTCCTTGGCCGCCCGCACGGCAGCCTGGAGGATAGGCGTGTACTCCTTGCCGCGGGCCGCGAGGATCGGGTTGGAGGAGGTGGCCATGCCGGTGATCGCGTCCATCGTTGGCGTGAAGTACGTTCCGCGCCGGGCCATCTCGTGGATGGTTGCCTCCGTCATGAATACACCGTGCTCGATGCTGCGGACACCCGCGCGGACCGCGCCGTCGATGCCCTCCGCGCTGTAGGCGTGGCACAGCACTCCCGCGCCCTTCGCCGATTTTACGATCGCGCCGATCTGGTCCACGTTGTAAACGAGTTCGCGGGGATCCTGCTCGGGAATGCCGGCGCGAGGGTTGGCGCGGGTCTTGATCACCTCGGCCCCGCGCTTGAGGTTGATGCGGGTGAGGTAGGCCAGGTCCTGGGGTTCCTTGACTCCACCCTTGAGCGTGGCAAGCGGGGCGAGGTCGGGATCGGCCAGCAGCGAGTCACCCTGGTCCGGTGAGATGAACAGGCCTGCCGGTGTCATGCGCGGGGTGACGCCGGGAGCCCACGAAGGGACCGCGGCCATGGCGATGTCCTGGTAGAAAGTGCTCGATCCGCTGCGGACGCTGGTAGCGCCGCCCTGGAGGAGGAGCCGCGCATCGGCGAGGGCGTTGGCGTGGACGTGCGCATCCACCAGGCCGGGGAGGACCCAGCGGCCCGATGCGTTGAGCACCCGGGCACGCTTTGCGACGGCGGCAACGGCCTTCCGGGTCTCATCACGGCTGCCGACGGCGGCGACTTTCCCGCCGTCGAGGACCACCACTCCATCCGGGACGGCATCGCCGGTCTTAGGGTCGACGACGGTTCCGCCCTCGATGATCACGGCCTGCGTTGGGAGGGGGCTACCCGCGTAGTTGGGTCCGTAGTTGGGGTTGTCTGCCAGGGCTGGGGGAGCGGAAACCATCTGTGCGGCGATGCCTGCTACGGAGATCCCGGCCAGGGCCGCCGCTCCGGCGAGGATGCCGCGGCGGGGCAGCTCACCTTTGGGTGTGGGTGCTGAGGTGTGGTCGTGAAGGCACATCGTTGTACTCCTGGGGAAGGAAACGCCGGGTTCCAATAAAGACGGTTCCCGGCTTTTGGTATTCCAGAATGCCCTAGGAGTGGCGGGTTAGGCAAGACAGGGCGCGTGATGACCACACCTCAGTTAAACGTTTGGTATGCCAAAGGCGGCTATTCGTCGCTGAGGAGCTGCTCCCGGAGGATGTCGGCGTGCCCGCAATGCTGTGCCAGCTCCCGGAGCATGTGCAGATATACCCAGCGCAGCGGCAAGGGCCCGCGGCGGTTTCCCAGTACTTCGTCATCGATGTCCAGATGTGCCGCCGCCCGACGGGAAGCCTCGCAGGCTTCCAAGTGGGCCTCTTGAATGGACTTGATGGTGTCCGAATTGTCCAGAATGAAGGACTCGTCCGGAGTGAGGGGAATGCCGATCTCGGTGCGGGATCGGCGGGTGATGGCTTCGTCGAACCACACCTTCTCCACGAAGGTCACGTGCTTCACCAAGCCCAGGAGGGTCGTGCGCGAGGGGACCAACCGGCGTCGTGCTTGTTCCTCGGTGAGCCCGTCCAAACTGGCGGTCAGTGCCTTGCGGTGCTCGTCAAGGAATGCCTCGAACTGCGTGCGGATGTCTTCGGTGATGACATCCTCGGTGGAAGCTTTATATGCGGTCATTGGAAAACCACCTTTCCGTCGTCGTCGATCCGCCATCCGGGGTTGAACGCAATCTCCCACACGATGCCGTTGGGATCCTTTACATGGCCGTGGAAGATGCCGCCGAAAGCGCCGGCCTGCGCGGGTTTGAGCACGGTGGCGCCTGCGGCCTTGAGTTGGTCGATGGTGCTGGAGACCTCCTCCTCGCTGCCCACGTTGTGCGAAAGCGTTACGCCACTGATTCCGGACGTTGAAATGCCGCCGCCGAGGTCCTGGTCGAATTTGTCGGCATCGAACAGGCCGAGTACTTGGCCCGGCGCGATCTGGAAGAAGATGATCTCCCCGGGGACGTCCATGAGGGGCTCCCAACCGAGCCCGACCTTATAGAAGGACCGGGCCCGGTGGAGGTCCGGCGTGGCGAACGTAATGAAATGCAGTCGCTGATCCATACCGCACATGCTAGCGAGGGGGTACGACGGCGGAACTCAGCCCAGGTGCTGCCGCGTGCCGTTGAGGTGGGATGCCGGGGCGTCGAAGAGCGCCGAGATGTGCTCGGCGAGCTCGTTCACGTGGGTGTATCCCGGGAACTTGCGGTGCGGGGCGGCTTCCTTCATTGCGTCGTCCAGCAGGGCCTTGACCACGAAGACCACGGCAGCGGAGGTTTGCTCCACGGGCTCCGTTTTGTGGCCGGACTGGGCAGCATTGAAACCGTCCGCCACGCCGAGGACCCATGCTTCGGACGCGGCCTTGATGGCCGAGTAGCCCGCGCCGCCCGCTGTGGGCTTGGCAGCGCTCGTGGCGGAAACGATTGCGAGCCTGCCACGCGGCGAGGCCTCCAGATCCGGGTAGAAAACGCGGGAGGTGTTCCGGAGGGTGGTCATGATGCTCATGTGCAGGACGTCCCAGTCTTCGTCCTTCTGGCCGGTGATTCCTTCGCCGCCCCGCCAGCCACCCACGAGGTGGACAAGGCCGTCGACGGAGCCAAGATCGTTCCTCACCGACGCCGCAAGCTTTTCCACGGATTCGAGGTTGGCCAGATTGCAGGTGTAGGGGGTGATGCCCTCATGTGAGGCGGCCAATGCCTCCAGTTTCGCTGCGTCCAGATCCACGGCTGCCACCCGGGCTCCCTTGGCGAGGAGCGCAGCCACCACCGCTTGTCCTGCGGCGCTCGTCGATCCGGCAACCACGACGTTGACGGGTGTGGTCTGTTCGGTGCCGGCCACGTCGTTGTGGTCATTCGAGATAGGCAAAGCGATTCCTTCCAAACGGTTAACGTGTTCTTGAAGGAGCGTACCGAGGGCTCGGCGGCGCTTATGGGAAATATGGGTGAGCATAAGGATTTCTCTTGCTCGGGGAGTTTGTGCCCGCCTAAGCCGTGACCCGTAGTTGGGTGTTGAGGGGCAGTCAGCGACGGTGGGAGGATGAACCTGTGCAACCCTTCTTCGATTTTCTTGGACACTACTGGTGGCTCATCTTTCCCATCGGCGGCATGGCCGGCGGTTGGGCCAGGCAATGGTCCCGGGCCAGTGAACAGCGCCATCGACGCAAGGTGGAGCTGTACAAGCTGAAGAACCAGCAAGCCGTCACTGAACAGGCCAGCCAGGCCGAGGTGGCTGCGCTGATGGCCGCCCACGATGCCGTGAACCACAAATGGTTGGACTACGAACTCGATGTCGGAAAGCTCATCGACTACCCCCTCATGAGCGATGTCCGCGAGCCCCTCACCGTTGCCTTCCTGCGCGCCAAGAAGGAGGCTGACGGACTGCGCCCTTCCGCTGCTTCGGAAATCACGACGGCGGCGCGGCTCGCCGAGTACCGTGCGGCGGTGCACAGCTACGAGATTGCCTTTGAAGTGGCTGAGCACGAAGCGAGGCGCATCAAGGACGGCAACTTCACCGGCCCCGAACGCGAACGCCTTGCCACCGCCAGGAAGCTCCTGCGCATTGCCGAGGACATTGCCGCGACCCCCGCTGAGCGGCAGACGGCCTACAAGCGTGCCCGCAAGGAACTGGACGGACTGATTGTCTTGCCCGAAACCACGGTCGCCGCACTCGAGGAGAAGATCGCCGGGATGATCAGTGCCCGGAAGGACCCGGACACGGACGCTCGGATCGCTTGAGGCCGGTGGGTGTAGCCTCCCGACCTTCTTTCATGGAAGAACGGCCACTCCGCAACTGCAGCTGGTTGCGAAGTGGCCGTTCGCTTGTGAAAACGGGTCGGGGAGGTACGGGCCCTAACCCCGGCCCATGCTGGTGGACGGATCCTCTCCGCCCTCGGATGGGTCTGCGCGCAGCGCGTCGGGATCGCCCTCGGGTAGGCCTGCCGGCCCGGGAACGTCTCCGGAAGCTGCCGGCACGTCCTGGTCGCCTTCGCGGTCCTGGTTGATGTCGCTGTCGGTGACGCCCGTGTCGTGATGAGCGTGCTCCTCGTGCGTTTCACCATGGCCGTCCACGGCGAAGGAGCGCTCGTCGGCTGTCTCCGGAGAGGGCTGGCCATCTGCCGGTGAGCCGTGGCCTGAGGTGTGCTTCGCCTGTTCCTCGGGGGTCTCGGAATCGTTGGCGTTCGAGCCTTCACTCAGCGAGGAGTGGACGTGGATGTCGTCTGCCTTCTCGTTGGGATCCGGGACGCTCTCTTTGTTAACTGGATCCGACGTGCCGGCCAGATCTTCCATTGCGTTTTCGGCTGCCTTGTGGATGCTCTCTTCAATGCCCATCAGATAACTCCTTTGCACCATTGGTCCTGTTGGGACACTCGCACTACAATAGTAAGCATACTTAGTTATTGCGCAAGGTGACAGTAGCCTGGAGTTGACAGATGCCCTTGAGATGATTCGTGAAACCGCAGGTCAGCCCCCGCCGTCTTGCACTTTGTACCGGTGATCGTTGGAGGATAAGGTATCTTCAGACCGTTTTGCAGAGGGCGGCAATTTTCGCTCCTTTGCTGTAGGCCAGGGACGCTTTTCAGTCATTAGGAACACGTCACATGGTCAACCCCCGCCCCGAACAGGAAGCTCTCCAGAATGGATACTTTCTGGATCTTGTCCTGGGTAGCGAAGATGTCGAGGCCTTCCTGGCGGACTTGGCTGCATTCTCCGCCGAAAGTCTTTCGAACCCTGGCCCTGTCTTCTGCGGCGTCACTGTCCTGCGCCGAAAGCGGGCTGCAACGGCGGCCAGCAGTGACGACCGTGCCCGTCTCATGGACGAACTTCAAAATACGAACGAGGGTCCATGCCTCACGGCCATGGATGAGCTGACCCCGGTATTGGTTCCGGATCTGCTGCGCGAGAACCGCTGGCCGCAGTACGTTGAGGCTGCCTCCAACCAAGGCCTGCGCTCCATCCTCAGCGTCCCGCTCCTCGTGGAGGGTGATACCCGCGCGGCTCTGAACCTGTACTCCGAGCGGCCCAATGCCTTCACGGAAGGTGACATTGAGCGGGCGGAAGTCTTCGCGTCCCACGCCTCCAAGTCGTTGCGGCTTGCCCTGAAGATCGCCCAACTCAGCGATGCCCGGAACGATCTCGCCGCGGCAATGCAGTCGCGGACCATCATCGACCTCGCCGTGGGGGCCATCATGGCGCAGAACCACTGCAGCCAGGACGAAGCGTTCACCATCCTGCGCACCGCATCCAGCAACCGGAACATCAAGCTTCGGCACTTGGCCCAAACGATCATCGCGGCCGTGTCATCCGGGAAGGTTACGACGCACTTCGAGGAGTAGGCCCCCGACTGCAGCCACGTTTCGTGACCCGAGGCAACCATGCACCAGACTGGGGTAGGTGACCAACAAGAACTCCCGGCCCGGCCTCGCAATCGCTGCCCTCAGCATCGGCACAGCGCTCAACCCGCTGAACTCGTCCATGATTGCGGTCGCCTTGGTGGTGCTCCGGGAGGACTTCGCGCTCGACGTCGCAACGGTCACCTGGGTGATCACCGCGTTCTACCTCGCCTCTGCTGCCGGCCAACCACTCATGGGCAGGCTTGCCGACCGCTTTGGGCCGCGTCGGCTGTTCACTTTCGGTATGGCCCTCGTGGCGGTGACGTGCGCCATCGCGCCGTTCCTTCCGAGCTTCGCGCTGGTTTGCGTGGCCCGCGCACTGATGGCGGTGGGAACAGCGACGGCGTACCCGTCCGCCGTCGTCATGGTCACCGAGCTGAGCCGCCTGGCCAAGGTGCCGACCACCCGGCCACTTGGCCGGATCCAGATGGCCAACACCTCCGCTGCGGCTATCGGGCCGGTGGTCGGCGGACTCCTGGTGAGCCTCTTCGACTGGCAGGCCCTGTTCATGATCAACGTTCCGCTCGCATTGATCGCGCTGTTGGTCGTGCAGAAGACGGCACCCGCCGACGCCGGACGGGAGACCGGCTCGCTCGGGAAGCTCATCCGCGACTCCGACATTCCGGGCATCCTCGCGTTCGTGCTCTCCCTGATGCTCGCCATGATGGCGCTGCTCAACGTCATGCCGGCCTTCCGCTGGTACCTGCTCGGCGCGGCTGTGGTGATCGGTGCCCTCTTCGCATGGCGTGAACTGCGGTTTAGCCCGCCTTTCCTGGACCTTCGGCTGCTGGGCAGGAACCGGCCGCTGCTGCTCGTCTACCTGCTGTTCGTGGTGTTCAGCGGGGTCTACTACTTTGCGTTCTTCGGCCTTCCGCAGTTGCTCCAGGAAGCAGGAAATTACGACGCCGGGCTGGTGGGCCTGCTCATGCTTCCCCTGGCGTCCATGTCGGTCTTGGTGACGCCCTTGACGGTGCGGCTGATCGAGCGGTTCGGCGTCAGGACCGTCCTGATTACGGGGGTGCTGGTGCTGACCTTGGCGTCGGCAGGCCTCGGCTTGCTGACATTTTCCCTATGGCCGCCCCTGGTCCTGGTGCTCACCGCAGTCATGGGTGTCCCGTACGGCGCCGTGAGCACGGCCTCGAACCAGGGCTTGTACGTCTCGGCGCGGCCTGAAGAACGCGGTGTTGCCGCCGGGATCTTCCAGACCTGCCGTTACCTTGGCGCCATCACGGCCACCGTACTCATAGGGGTGTTCTACGGTCCCGGCGTGAACCAAGCCAACTGGGGCCTGATGGTTCTGGTAATGCTCGCCCTGAGCCTGGTGGTCATTGCGCTCTCGGTGATGTGGCGGAAGCCCGCGGCAACCTGAACCGCTTAGGCATGACCTAGTCCGGCATGACGCGGACGCTGATCTCGGGCAGCTTCTCGATGATCCGTCGCGGGATGTTGCCGTGGAAGGAGAGCCACAGGATGTTGCCGCTCAGCGTGACACTCTCCACTTTCCCTTTGTCCAGCAGTTCCCCATGATCGTAGATTTCGACGTTCCGGCCCCTCAATCCCGTCCAGTCAGTCGCAATAACCCAACCAACCCCCGGCTCTGCGGCAGCCTTGGTTTCCCGTATTCCAGTCATGAGTCATCCCTCTTTTGCACGTGAGTCTTTTCAAGTCAGTGCTGCAAAGGGCTGTTTCGTGACGGCGCCGATTCGGGGCCGGCCTTAGCTGAGGATCACCAGTTCCTGCGTAGCCCTTGTCATGGCGACGTAGCGGTCCACGGCTCCCTCGATGCCGCTTCCGAACAGCTCCGGCTGCACCAGGACCACCAGGTCAAACTCCAGCCCCTTCACCAGCTCAGGCGCCAGCACGCGGATGCGTGGCGAGGCCGGGAGCGAGGCCGGTCCGACGTCGTGCCTGGCGATAACGCAAGCAACGCCGTCAGCGTTGCCCGCAAGCCAATCGGTGAGTATCGACCGCAGCTCGGAAACGCCTCCGTTCCGGACGGGCACTCCGCTGGACCGGATGGAGATGGGAACGTTGGCGTCGGGGAGGGCGGCTCGGATCACGGGCTCGGCCTCCGCCATGACTTCCTCGGCCGTGCGGTAGTTGATGGTGAGGCTCGTCTGGTTGATGTTCCCCAAACCGACGTGCTCCAGCCGTTGCTTCCATGACTCGTGGAAACCGTGCCGGGCCTGGGCGCGGTCGCCCACCACGGTAAAGCTTTGCGAGGGGCAGCGTTGCAGCAGCATCTGCCACTCGGCGTCGGTGAGTTCCTGTGCCTCATCCACCACCACGTGGGCGAACGGGCCGGCCAGCACATCGGGGTCAGCCACGGGTACATCCTCGGCGAGCTTCTCCTGCATGTCCCCGCCACGAAGCATGGACATGACCATGAGCTCGGAGTCGTCGGCCGCGATGAGGTCCTCCACCACGCGGTCCATGAGTTCCTTCTCGGCTGCTGCCGTTGCCCGCTGGCGCCGCCTGTTCCTGGCGGCTTCGGGATCGCCCAGCCGTTGGCGGGCCGCATCGAGGAGCGGGAGATCGGGGATGGTCCAAGCGTTGGGTTCCTTGCGTAGGAGCATCCTTGCCTCATTTTCTGCGAGCCAGGGTGCGCACACTTTGAGGAATGCCGGGACCCGCCAGAGATCAGCCACCAGCTCGGCATAATCCAGCAGCGGCCATGCTTTGGTGAACTCTTCCCTCAGCTCAGAGTTCTGCGCGAATGCCCTTCTGAGGAGGTCCTCGGGAATCTCCTCGGTATCGAACCTGTCCAGCAGGATGGCCACCAGCTCGTCCCAGACTTCCTCGCGGGCCTCGTTGTGCGGGGTGCCAGGGCTCGGTGCGTTGAAGGCCTCGGCCCAGTCCTCCACGCTCAGCCGGACATCGGCCCACGGGGTCTCGACCTCCAGGCCCTCCTTGGGCGGCTGTTCGTAGAACCGGACCGCATTTTCGATCGCCTTCACCATCTCCTTGGTGGATTTCAAACGCACGACGGCGGCGTCCGGCTCAGGCGCCGCGGTGGCTCCTTCGGGAACCAGGTCAGCGATGGTGCACGTTTGCACACCCTCCTCGCCCAGGCTGGGAAGGACGTCCGCGACGTAGTTCAAGTACGGGCGGTGGGGGCCGATGAACAGCACTCCGCCGCGGCGATGGCCCAGCCGGGGATCGGAGTAGAGCAGATACGCGGCGCGATGCAAGGCGACCACCGTCTTACCGGTGCCGGGACCGCCGTCGACCACCAACGCACCACGGGAGGAGGCCCGGATGATCGAGTCCTGGTCGGCTTGGATGGTGCCGAGCACATCGCGCATCTTGGAGGAGCGGCTGGTTCCCAGACTGGCGATGAACGCAGAGAGGTCCTCCAGCGCTGCCGTGTTCTGGTTGTTGTCCTGCGCGAAGGACTCATCCCAGTAATCGGTGATGCGGCCGCGCGTCCACCGGTACCGACGACGGCTGGCCAGACCCATCGGGTTGGCGTGGGTGGCACCGAAGAACGGTTCGGCAGCGGGGGAGCGCCAGTCGACGAGGAGGCGGTTGCCGTCGCTGTCAGTGAGGCCGAGGCGACCAATGTAGAGGGTTTCATCATCTGCTGTGGTGACGACGCGGCCCAGGCAAAGATCCAGGCCGAAGCGCTTCAGGGCTTTGAGGCGGCTTGTGAGCCGGCGGGTTTCGACATCCTTTCCAACGGCTTCCTGGCCGAAGCGGGTTGGCGCTTTCTTGATGGCTTCGAGCTGGCCTTCGAGGTCCGCGATCGTTTCCTCCAAGCTCGCGGCGATGGCTGCGAAGTGCTGTTCGTCCGTGGTGATGAGGGAAGGATCGGCTTTGGGGGAGAGGTGCTCGGGCAGGTTGAAGGCACTGGTTGCGAGTGGCATGGGAGCTCCTTGGTCCGGATTCAGCTCCCCATTGTGCAGCAGCCCCTGGGCCTTGCGGCAAGGCCCCCAGTGCCGTATAGATTGAAAGTGAGGAGAGGCGTTCGCCGCCTGCTCCGCCGATCCGACGCCTAGCTGCACGCAAGGCCGTGCGCGACGTCGAATGCGCAGCTAAGCACCGAAACGGCGAACAACATCCGGGCGCGAAGTTCCTTAGAGGGTGGCGATGACGCCCAGAACGAGCGGCACCACCACAAAGAGGATCGTAAATACGATGCTGATGGCCCGCCCCTTGGGACTTCCCACGTTCACTGTGAGGCCGATGCCCGTGCCAGGCCGTTTAGGGACCAGAACGCGTGCGTCAGCCGGGTTGTTGTAGAGGATCCCGACGATCCATAGTTTGTCTTCATTCTCTTCCAACGCAGTGGGTTTGATTCCCTGACCCAGCGCCGTCCTGCGCGCCCACCGGGAGGACGAGGCATACGAAACGGGAATAGCGCCGAGAATGAGCGCAGTGAGAAGGAGCGCCGGCCACAAAGGAACACGATCCGGGTTCGCCCATCCTGCCACGGTGAAGAATCCTGATAGGACGGCGATCAGGAATGACGTGCAGCCCAAGGCCGCGATGGTGCCACGGATCAGGCCTTCCTGCCGGTGGAGCTCCCAAGCGCTCGGTTCCTGGTCTGGAACCACCATCTTCGGCAAGGCAGCGGTGACCAGGGCCAGAAGCACGCTGACTCCGGCAGCCACCAAGAGGGGGAAGTAGGCCGTGCCAAAGGTCTTCGGGGACCATGCGTCGGGGCTCCCGTTTGGTCCCCAGTGGGTTGGGATCGTGTCTGGCAGCGACGGGTAGACGGTGGTTCCATAGGCGAAGCAAGCTGCAAGGACAAGGACCGGTAGGAGATGGAGCAGCCAGACCAGGCTGCGTCCGCGCTTGGTTCGAGTTTCAGTTGCCCCCATCATGAAGCTCAGCCTAGCCCGAGCGGGACGAGCGGATCGCCGAAGACAAGGAATAACGCTGGTGACGGGCGGGCCGCGCAGGTCTAGGTCCATAAAAAGAAACGGGACCCTGGCCGAAGCCAAGGTCCCGTTTTACGTTTCCAGCAAAAGCGTTAGCGGTTCAGGAACTCCGCGTGCTGCCGGTGCGCTTCGGCGACCTGCTCGCGGATCTTGTCCACGTCCTTCGCCTTGTTCCGGTACTTCAGCGGCATCTGCACGATCTGTGCTTCCTCCGCGGTCAGTGCACGGTAGATGCGCTCGCGTTCGGCGGCGTCGGCGGTGTAGTCCAGGTCCAGATAATCGACGGCGTGGCGACGCGCGTTGTTGATGGCGGTTTGGGCTTTGCCGGCGGGGCTGAGCAGCGAGAGGATCACGGTGATCACCAGGGTTCCGCAGATCACGCTGAGCGAGAGGCCCGTGGTGATCTCGATGACGTTGACGTGTTCGCCGCCGTTGATGAACGGCAGGTTGTTCTCGTGCAGGGCGTGGAGGATGAGCTTGACGCCGATGAACGCCAGGATCGCGGCCAGCCCGTAGGACAGGTAAATCAGGCGGTCCAGGAGTCCGTCGATCAGGAAGTACAGCTGGCGCAGGCCCATCAGCGAGAAAGCCGTTGCCGTGAACACGACAAAGACGTTTTGCGTGAGGCCGAAGATTGCCGGAATTGAATCGAGTGCGAACAAAATGTCCGTGCCGCCGATGGCCACCATTACCAAAAGCATCGGGGTTAGCGCACGCTTGCCGTTCACAACCGTGAAGAGCTTGTCGCCGTCGTACTTATCGGTGGTGTGGAAAAGCTTTTTGGCGAGCCGGATGATGAAGTTGTTCGCTTGATCGTCCCCGTGGTCGCCGGGTTTGAGGAGGTTTCCGGCGGTGAGCAGCAGGATCAGGCCGAAGAGGTAGAACACCCACGCGAACGAATTGATCAGCGCCGCGCCCAGGAAAATGAACCCTGTCCGGGCGATCAGCGAGAACACGATGCCGAACAGGAGGACCTTTTGCTGGTCCTCGCGCGGGACGCGGAAGCTGGCCATGATGATCAGGAAGACGAAGAGGTTGTCCACGGACAGGGCCTTCTCCGTGATGTAACCGGCAAAGTATTCCGAGCCCATTTGGGCGCCGCCGAATATCAGGACAAGAATGCCGAAAAGGACGGCCAGGCCCACGTAAATGGACGACCAAATGGCCGCTTCCTTCAATGAGGGGACGTGGGCCTTGCGGATGTGGAAGAAATAGTCGAACGCCAGCAGCGCAAGAATAACGACAATTGTGAGACCCCAGATAAGGGGAGAGACGGTCATGTGATCCTGCTTTCGTGGGGGGCGAGTAACTCAGCGAGGGTCAAAAACTCTTTCTACAAACCTACCGGGTTGGGTGGTGCGGTGTCGGATCGGCGGCTGCTGTGGGGGTACGACGGCGGCCGGTCGAGTTGCCTGGGTGGCGTGGTTTGCGTTCCCGGGAGCATGGGGTAGCATCGTTATTATCAACTTGATAATAACGATGGGAAAGATCATGGATGCCCTGCTCGATTGGATGAACTCCGCGGCTGTTCCGAACCTTTTCGGCAGCCCTGTGAGTTGGATTGAAGTCATCGGATTCGTCACCGGAGCTGCCTGCGTTTACGGCGTCGCCCGCCAGAAGCTGTGGAGTTGGCCGGTCGGCATCGTGAACAACCTCGCGTTCATGGTCTTGTTCCTGGGGGCCGGGCTCTACGGCGATACGGTGCTGCAGGTGATCTTCGGCGTCGTCGGCGCGTACGGATGGTTCAACTGGGTTCGCGGCAATCGGAATACTGCGGCGAAAGACGATCTTCCGATCCGCGACGCGAGCGGCCGCGAAATCATCTGGGCCGTCGGGATCACTGCGGCTGCCACCGCGCTGGTTGGTCTGATGCTCGCACTGGAAACGAATTCCACCGTGCCGTGGCCTGACGCATTTATCCTTGCGGCCTCCCTCGTTGCGACGTGGGGCCAGGCGAAGAAGATCCTCCAGCAGTGGTACGTCTGGATCATTGTGGATGTGGTCTCCGTCCCGTTGTACTTCGTGAAGGGGCTTACGCTCACCGGCATTCTCTACATTGGCTTCCTGGCCCTCTGCGTTTATGGCCTGATCGACTGGAAGCGCGTCCGCCGGGTTGAGGCCGAGGCTAAGGCATCTGCCGAAGGAGCGCTGGTATGAGCGGCTACGGCACTGGACTTGTCATCGGGAAGTTCTATCCTCCGCATGTGGGCCACCGGCACCTGATCGAAGTTGCAGCCGCGGAGTCGGAGCGGGTGCTTGTTGTTGTTCTAGGCAGCCGGTTCGAATCGCTGACCATGGAGGAACGTGCAGGGTGGCTCTCCGAGGAGTTCGCCTCGCACCGGAACGTTGAGATTCTCACACAGGCTGACGATTGCCCGGTGGATTACGATTCGGACGAGATGTGGAAGGCCCACGTTGAATTGATGCGCTCGGTATTGAAGGGCGCTGGCGTGGGCAAGGTTGACGCTGTGTTCACCTCCGAGATGTACGGTTACCAACTCGCACAGGCCTTCGGTGCGCAACACGTCGTCGTCGATCCTGAAAGGCGCGCGCACCCGGTGAGCGGGACGCTGTGCCGGGAAGACCTCAACGCGGCGTGGCCGCACATCATCGAACCGGCAAGGCAGGGTTTGGCTACCCGGATCATCGTGGTTGGCGCGGAATCCACCGGAACCACCACCCTGACCCGCGCGCTGACCGATCACTACCGGAGCCAATTTCCCACCATTGAGGATGTACCCGAGTACGGTCGCCTGCGGACCTACGAGAAGCTCGACGAGTTGCGCCTTCGCAATCCGAGCGCGGGCGTGGAGGACCTGGTGTGGACCACTGATGATTTCGATCGGATCGCCAAACGCCAGAATGAGCTGGAGAATGCTGCTGCGTCCCAGTGCCCACTGGTGATCGCCGATACCGATTCGTTGGCTACCGTGCTGTGGGAACGCCGGTACATGGGGCCGTACAGCTTTGGCTCTGCGGAGGCGGCCGGCAATTTACCGCGGCGGGACATCTACCTGCTGACGGACCACGATGGTGTCGAATTCGAGGACGACGGGGTCCGCGACGGTGAGCACATCAGGGCAGACATGACGGAGTGGTTCAAGGATGCCTTGACCTCGGCCGGGCACTCCTGGGTTCTGGTCACCGGCAGTCATGAACGCAGGATGGCTACGGCTACGAGGATCATCGACCTCATACTGGAGCAACGGTCCACATTCACCTCCCCGCCGTGGGCCACGCGGACAGTCCTGACAGGAGCCACGGCTTGAACAGCGAAAAGAACTTCCTGGCCTCGTACCGGCCCGAGGACTATCCGGCAACCGCCGTCACTGTGGATCTCGTTGTGCTGGCCGTGGCGCGGGGTGCGCTCCACGTTGCGCTTGTTCGGCGCGGGGAGCATCCCTTCAAGGACGCCCTCGCGCTCCCCGGCGGCTTCCTTCACCCGGATGAGGATGCCCTCCACGCAGCCTGGCGGGAGTTGGCCGAAGAAACGGGGATGGCTCTGCCCTCGCCGGAGGCTCATGTTGAACAGCTCGCGAGCTACAGCGCGCCGGACCGGGATCCCCGGATGAGGATCGTCTCGATCGCACACCTGGTACTACTCGCCACCGACGGCAACACGCTTCCTCCGCTCTCGGCGGGGTCGGATGCGGCCGGAGCAGAATGGTCGCCGGTTCACAAGACACTCAAGGGTGAGCTGGCCTTCGACCACTCTGCCATCCTTCGCGACGGCCTGGAGCGCCTGAGCGGCAAAATGGAGTACACGCTGATAGCGGCGCGGCTGCTGCCGGAGACTTTCACAGTGACCCAGCTCCGTACCGTTTACGACGCCGTTTGGGACACCTCGCTGCCGGCGGGCAACTTCACGCGCAAGATGATGCCGCAGCTTCACGACACGGGCCAGAAGGTACGGGCAGCAACCGGAGGTGCGCCGGCGGCGTTGTTCAGCGCGACTGACAAGCACATCCATCCACCGTTGGCGAGGCCCGCGGGTGCGCGGGGTAGTGCCGCGGGGGCCGGCTGATCAGACGAGGGCGGTCATCACATTCCAGCCTTCGCCAATCTTCTTCCGTGGTTCGAGGTGCCGACTTCCTACGCCTGGGTAGAGCCACAAATCGCCGTTGGTGTCCCGGGCGATGATCTGCGAATATCCTTCGTAGTTGCCGTCGAACCGGCCCGTGGCGATGATCGCCGTCATCACGTTCCAGCCTTCGCCGACCTGCGTTCGTGGCAGCCAGCCGCCTTTGCCGTCGCCCGGGTAGAGCCAGAGTCGCCCGCTGGTATCCCTTGCCAGGACGTCCCGCTTGCCGTCTTCGTTGAAATCACCGCGACCGATGAGGGCAGTCATCACGTTCCAGCCTTCACCGATTTGAACGCGAGGATGCCAGCCGCCCCTGTGGTCGCCCGGGTACAGCCAGAGGCGTCCCTGCGCGTCACGTGCAATCACATCCGGGCAGTAGTCGCCGTCGAAATCACCGGGGCCCATGATGGAGGTCATGACATTCCAGCCTTCACCGACCTTGGTGCGGGGCTTGAGTTGCCCGTAACCACCTGGGTAGAGCCATAGATCGCCGTTGGTATCGCGGGCAAGGAGATCGTCCGTGAATTCGCTTTGGAAAGGACCCGGACCGATGATCGCGGTCATAACGTTCCAGCCCTCGCCCATCTTGAAGCGCGGCTTCTTCCAGCCGCCGCGGCCGTCTCCCGCGTAGACCCATAGATCCCCTGCGGTGTCCCGCGCCAGGACATCGTGGAAGTAGCCACCGTTGATGTCCACGTAGTCCCAGTTGTTTAGGGCACGGCCGGTTGGTTCGTTTGCCTGGGCCGGGGGAGCCGCTGAGCCGAAAATCAGGGCTGCAGCTGTGGCCAGGATTATCCCGAGGCGCCCCGTGGTGGGCGTCCCCCGGCGGACAGGCATACTCGGATTCGATCGGTTCGTCACTGCTACCCCCATTAGCAACACAGCCATCACACGATGCAGGGGAGCTTAGTCCGATCGGGGTGCTTTTGATAGGGCCTAGTCGACGCTGACCAGCACCTGGTCGATGCGTTCGATCAGGCCGGGCCAGCCGTTGCCCATGCCCTCAATGGCCGCGCGGCCCATCGGGGCGTCCAGGTTGAAGCCGGCGTGCTCGAAGTGCAGGATCGTTCCGTCCTCGGTGGCTTCAAGCGCCCAAGTGATGGTGGTGTCCAGGGTGCCTTCTGCGAAGAGGAACGTGATCGATTTTCCGGGTTCGACGGCGGTGACCTCGCATTGCTGCTGGCCCCAACCACCCATGTCCATGGTGAAACGGTGGCCGACCACAGGGGCCATGTCACCGGGCGCCCACCACTTGGCGAGGAGATCCGGCGTCGTAAGCGCTGCCCAAACGGCCTCGGGGGAGTGGCGGTAGGTGCGCTGCAAACGGATGGCGTTCTCGGTCATGGGTTTTCCTTATCAAGTAGTTCGCCCAGCGCGTAGAGCCGCTGGTTCCAATATTGCTCGTAGTGCTTCAGCCAGCCGCTGACTTCCTGGAGGCCCGCGGCTTGAAGGTGGTAAATCCTGTGCCGTCCCTGCCGCTCCTCCCGGATCAGCCCGGCTTCCTTCAGGACGGTCAGATGTTCCGACGCCGATGAACGGCTGAGTGCCAGGCGTCCCGTCAGTTCCCCTGCGGTCAGGGGACCGGAAAGGAGACTGTCGAGGATGGTGCGCCGCGACGGGTTCGCGAGGGCACCGAAGATGTCGGGAAGCACGTGATAATGGTATGTCGGAAATTTCCGAAATGACAAGCGGGGTCCGACATCATCTCCCAGCACATCTCGCGGAACTCGGACTTGAACCCATGGATATTGCGCTTCGTCATGAAACGTGCGCCCGTGCCACTCCGTATGTAAACCCCGTCTGGGCGTGACGATTCAGCAAGAAAATGGTGAGGCCCTGTGAACGCATGGCTCTGGGCATTGGTTGTTCTGGCTGTACTGTCTGCTTTCTTCGTGATGGCGTCCATCATCTGGGGCATCTTCGACGTAGTTCGGGATAGCAGATTGGATGAGATGGCGAGAGCTCTTTGGGTACTGCTTCTATTCGCAGTTCCGCTGTTTGGCATCATCGCCTGGCTGTACATAAGACCGCGGCTACGCACTCAGTTCGACGGGCTCAACCTGACTAAGACGTTTTGAACCCTTGCGGGGGCTATGAAGCACCAGTATCTCGAGTCTCAGGCGATAGGTCCGGACGGTCCCGTGGGGCTGCGCTGGTATCGGCCGGCAATCACCCGGCGGGTTCCCGGGCCGACGCTGGTCTGGGCGCACGGAGGAGCCTTCTTCGGCGGCGGAATCAAGCAGCCCGAAGCGCACGATGTTGCCCGGGCTCTTGCGGATAGAGGGGTGGCTGTTGTCACGGTTGACTACCGTCTGGCGCCGCTTCCCGGGGTGCACTGGGCGTTCAAGGGAGGTGCCCGGCAAAGGGAGCGGTTTCCGCGTCCGATGGAAGACCTTCTGACCGCGCTGCGACACGGGAGCGATGAGTCTACTGGCGGCTTGGTCCTCGGGGGAGCGAGTGCGGGAGCGTGCTTGGCTGCCTCCGCGGCGTTGCGAACCCTCGAAATGGACCTGAACCTGGAGGGTGTGATCCTTGCGTACGGCTTCTTCCATGCCGTGCATCCTCGGTCGGCGGAGATCCGACGGCGGGTACGCGGCCACCGCCGGCTAACGCACTCCCGATGGGTGCTCAATGCGGTGAACCGAAACTACGCAGGGACGGCGGCGGCGCTGGCTGACCGTTTGGCTTTTCCTGGAGGCCACGATCTGCATGGGTTTCCGCCCACCCTCATGATCAATGCAGATCGCGACGGTGTACGTGCTTCGGGTGACCTGCTCGCGGGGGAACTTCGGGCGGCGGGGGTGGAGGTTGAGCACCATGTTTTGCCTGGGGCTCGTCATGCGTTTTTGAATAGGCCTCGGCTTGAGGAGTTCGGGGTGGGAATTGAGTTGATGAGGGCGTGGTGTTCGGAGGTAGGGGAGTCGACGTCGGCTGCTGGTTAGCGGGCTTGGTTTAGCGGACGACAACTGCGGTGACTTCGTCAGTAGCCTGCCCGGGTTCGGTTTCTTGTTGGCGCGTGCAGAGGCTGGCGTGATTTCTGACAGTAAAAAGAGGGCGAAGTGTGGGACCACACGGGTCCCACACTTGCTTATAAGTTAGCCCTCAGTGGGTGCGAGAGAAGGCTCGCTCGTGCCGCTACTTGGTCACGTGGACCACGACAGCCTTGCTGATGGCCTGCTCCATGCCTGGGTTATCGATTCCGGTGACCGTCCAGTTGCTGAGCAACAGAACAGTCTTGCCGGTATCCGCGTTGTAAACGACTTTCTTGAAGCCGAGCGCCTTCAGTTCGTCGTCGAGAGCCTCAGCATTCATTCCGGCCACGTTCGCCGGAATGACCGCCGTCGCAGCCACTGTTGTTGGGATCGCCGCTGCTGGCGTCACAACTGCCGCTGGCTCGGGCGCTGCTGTCACAGTCGCTGTCGCTGTAACTGTCGCCGTAACAGTTTGTGTGACTGTGGGCACGGCTGCAGGCGTGCCCGCGCATCCGGCGAGGGCCAAGCACGACACAGCAAGAGCAAGGATGGACTTCTTCAAATTTTTCCCCATTTCAATTCCGGCGGAGTAATCCTGCCGTCCCCCATTTCGCTCACGGAGTGTGAACACCATGGAAAGTGTAAGGTTCAACAAACCGGAGGCATATTTGTTACGTCGGCTTCAATGCAAGCCCGTCGCCAGGGGGAAATCTGGTCCGTGCCACGACCACTTCACCCTCTGAAGGACGTCGCAAGTGATCCCTCCGGGGCCGTTTGGCGGGACTTTCTGACACAAACAAGCATCCTCCTTGCCAATATCTTAAAGACATGTAGTATCCGATTACCGAGCGAAAGGCTCGGAGCCTTGGGGAGCATTAATGGGGGTACTAATCGACACAGCGTCGTGACCATTTGGCAGGTTTACTGTCAATCATCCAAGGCAATTCCCTCGCATCACACCCATTCGCACTGAATTTCTGCGCCCAAAAACCGGCGCTGAAAGGACCCTCATGAGTCAAAATCCTGAAGAATACAGGCCGCCAAACCCTCCCGGTGGCTTCACTCCACCGCCCGGCTCAGGGGGATATCAGAATCCTCCGACTGCGGGGTATACCCCGGGCCCGGCACAGCAGGGCTATCAATCACCTCAGCCGCCGTACCAGCAGATTCAACCTCCTGCACCGCAAAAGTCGTTCCTCGTGACGTGGATTCTTTCCTTGCTGGTAGGAGTCTTCGGTGTAGATCGCTTTTACCTGGGCAAAATCGGAACAGGTATTGCCAAGCTGTTAACGTTCGGAGGCCTGGGGGTCTGGGCGCTCGTTGACCTCATACTCGTCCTGGCGAACAAGCAGACTGACAAATACCGGAGGCCGCTTGAAGGGTACGACAAGCACAAGGTTGTCGCACTCATTGTCACGGCGGTATTTATCGTGGTCAGCCTTGCATTTAATGCAACACGGAGTGCATCAACCACGCCAGCAGCAGTCCCTGTTCCAACCACTTCATCGTCGGCCAAGGCGGACCCGGCAGCGCAGTCGTCGGCGACGGCCTCCTCCGCTCCCAAGCCCTCCTCCACCCCGTCCGCTGCAAAGACAACACCTCCGCCCGCTCCCGCGGCACCAAAGGTGGCGACGCAAACATTTAATGGCGTTGGCGACGATATCGTGACAGCTTCCCTCTCCGGGGAACCTGCAATAGTGACGTTTACCTGCAACCCGTGTAGCAGCAACACAGTACTAAAGACGAACGGTCGCGACAGCCTCCTTGTTAACGAGATCGGTTCCTACACCGGGAGCCACATTATTGACATGACGACCGGCTCAACGACTTCGGAGTTCACAATCAACGCCGAAGGTACCTGGTCGCTAACGGTGGCAGACGTGTCCACCATTCCCACAACCAATGGACCTGTCACAGGTCATGGCGACCAAGTGGTCCTCCTGGGCGGAAAGTCAACCAAGGCTGCAATCACCTACGTCGGCGAGAGGAACTTCGTCGTAAAGGGATACGGCGGAAGTCGTACTGAGCTAGCGGTGAACACCATTGGGTCCTACACCGGCACCGTAAAGTTGACGGGACCGGGGTTCGTCCAAGTGACATCGAGCGGCGACTGGACGATCACTCCGGGATAAGGCAGTTCCTGGTTTAGGGAGGCGGTTGACGGCACCACCTGTGCCCAATCAGCCGCCTCTTTAGACGACTGTTTCTCCTTTCCGTAGACGTCTTCACATTCTTGGTAGCTTCAAGCACCGTTGGTGTTTGAAGTTTTTTTGTAACGGCGGGAAGGACATCATTGATGTCGCAGAACGAGATGTTCGTGACTCTTGTTAGAGTCTGACCATGACCAGCGATCTCCGCCAATCCGCAGCGAAGCTGACTGACGTTTGTCGAATTATTTTCCGCGATGAATCACATTGGATCGAAGCGGATGGTTATCCCGATAGTCTTGCCCTCTGCATCATCGACTCAATCTTCTCGACCGGGTCGCACTATACAAGCGTCGTGAACGTCGTGACCGCCTACCGCAAAATGAGGCGTGCTCAGGGTGGCGACCCTAATACGGACGGTGCGACGGAACTGCTGGCCTCATTCGAGTCTGCTGGTGGGAGCGCGGGCTGGGCGGAGGCAGTGAACAACCGCAAGCCAGCGCATACGGGTTCCGGAGCGCTTCTAAAGGCTGAGGTAGTTTACCGAGCGGCGCTGACGCTCGCGTCTCTCGAAGGCGGCACGGTTGAGACCGCTGAGGACGTGCGGCGAGAGTCCCTTATTGATCCAGAGCTGAAAAGGATCAAGAAGGCTTGGCTCCGTCTCCCGAGCCAGTCCTCCGGAGTGACCTTCAATTACCTTTTGATTCTTGTGGGACTTCAGTCCGTAAAACCTGACCGCATGGTAATCCGTTTCATTGAAGAACATGCCGACCTCGGCGAGCGACGACTCAATCCGAAGGAGGCGGCGAGTCTCATCTCCTTGGTGGCAACGCTGTATCCCACTGAAGCCCGGAAACTCGACCATGTGATCTGGAGGCACGTGTCTGGTCGGGAAGTCTTTCGCACTGTCCAACCGGACATAAAGACTCGGACGGACGCCGGACCTATGGCTGGGTTGTCTGCTGTTGGGGACGTTTGATGTAAGCGGACGAGCCCGGTTCCCGGAATTCAATGCCACGAAATTCCGAGGCGAGGCCTTGTATTGCCAGCTGAAGAGCAAGCTGCAAGTCTCTAAGGAAGAAGGCGTAGAAATCTGGATCCGAATGGCTGTCTTCAAGGTAGTGGTGACAGGCCGCCGTCATCTTAGATAACCCTTCATGGGCCTTCGAGTTCGGGCGAACTTGATCTACCGAGTATCGAACGCGGTCGCGCATATCGACCACGCTGAGATTTGCCCGTTTATAGTCGTCCAATGCGCGAGCATGCGGAATCTCGACTGGGATCCCGATTGCTAAAGCCCGACGATGTTCGATATCCCAGATGAGGTGCCGAAGAACGCGCATCTCATTGTGCCGCTGTTGCAACGCAAAGGTCCCATAGGCGATTCCAACGGTCATGACGGCGCCGATCACGGCAACAACGACGTCTGCCCAGAAGCTATCCCACATTCGGTAAACCTAATCTAGAAACACACGTTGGTGCTGTTTGTGACAGATCACCGACCTGCACGGTGGGCCCTAGCCGGTGCCGGTTGGTGGATGTCACACCTGCCCCATACCCTGGCGCAATGAACACATTTGATGGGGGAGTCGGCCCGGGAGTGCTGCCAGAGGGACTATACGAACTTCTGCACACATCGGGTATTGAGTCGAAGTTGTCACTATTGCCGAATTTCGAAGCCGTAGTAAGTGCCGTCGACCCGGAAGACAGCCCCGACGTTTTGTCGCGACACGTTGCTGAAGTCGTGAAAGATGCACTCGCAGCCGCCAAGCCGGAAGATCGCGTTGCACTGGCCAACCGGCTCCTGGCTCAAGTTCAGAATGACAACCCGATCACGCCCGGCCCGCAACAACTGCTGTCATTGCACCGGCCTGACGCATTGAAGCGGCGCCGACTGCGACGACCCACAACAAAGCTCAGTGACTCAGCTCTGCTCACAAACGGGAAGGACGACCCCAACCTCGCCGCGGAGCTCAGAACGGAGATTGAATCGGCAAACACCGTAGACCTGCTTTGCGCTTTCGTGAGGTGGACAGGCTTGAGGCTGCTTGAGCCTGCCCTTGAGCAGCTGAACGAGCGTGGCGTGAAGTTCAGGGTCATCACCACCACCTATATGGGCGCCACCGAACGTCGGGCGATCGACGAACTCGTCAGGCGCTATGGCGCCGAGGTGAAGATCAGCTACGAAACCCAGGCCACCCGACTTCACGCCAAGGCTTGGCTCTTCAGGCGACACACAGGCTTTGACACTGCGTATGTAGGTAGCTCGAACCTTAGCCAAGCAGCCCTCTTGGACGGCCTTGAATGGAACGTCCGTCTGAGTTCCGTCGCCACGCCGGAGCTGCTCAAGAAGTTCGAGGTCACCTTCGACAGCTACTGGGAGCAAAGGGCTTTTCAGTCCTACGACCCAGATCGCGACGGCGCCAAGCTCGACGCGGCACTGGAACGCAATGGCGGGAAGCGAACGGCCGCCCCGAACACCATCACCGGGCTTGAGGTCGTGCCATTCCTGCACCAAGAAGAAATGCTCGAAGACCTGGAAGCGGAAAGGTCAAAAGGGTTCAACAAGAATCTTTTGGTAGCAGCGACAGGTACAGGTAAGACGGTTATTGCCGCCCTCGACTACAAACGCCTGTGTGAAGCGGCAGGCAGGCAGTTGTCCCTGCTCTTTGTGGCTCACAGGCAGGAAATCTTGAAACAGTCCCTGGGCACATATCGGAACGTCATGCAGGACGGCGCTTTCGGTGAACTCTACGTCGGCGATCACAAACCCCAGCAATGGACACAAGTCTTCGCGTCAGTGCAGTCGCTGGCCTCCCTTGGAGTCCAGACCTTCGACGCCGACCAGTTCGACGTCGTCGTCATCGATGAGTTTCACCACGCGTTGGCACCTACCTATCGCCAACTGCTTGAGCACTTGAAACCTCAGCAGCTCCTTGGACTAACGGCAACGCCCGAGCGTGGCGACGGCGGCAACGTCGCCAAGGAATTCTTTGAGGGAAGAACGGCCAGCGAGCTCCGTCTCTGGGACGCGCTGGACGCCGATCTCTTGGTCCCGTTCCACTACTTCGGGGTCTCGGATGACGTAGATCTCAGTCGGTTGGAGTGGAAACGTGGCAATTACGACACCGCTCAACTAGACCGGCTGTACACGGGCAACGACGCTCGCGCGGCGAAGGTCATCCGTGAACTTCGGGACAAAGTCGTCGGCACTGAACACATGCGGGCGATCGGGTTTTGTGTATCGGTACAGCATGCCCATTACATGGCCGGGGTGTTTAACGACGCCGGCATACGCTCGATTGCGGTTGACGGCGGTACGGACGAGGTTGCGCGTGCAGACGCTCTGAACCAACTGCGTTACCGCGAGATCAACTGCATTTTCGCCGTCGATATATTCAACGAGGGTCTGGATATTCCCGAGGTGGATACCATCCTTATGCTGAGGCCCACCCAGAGCGCCACGATCTTCTTGCAGCAGTTGGGCCGTGGCTTGCGTCGTGCGGACGACAAGGCCGTACTCACGGTCCTGGACTTCATCGGCCAACAGCGGCGTGAGTTCCGTTTCGATGTGCGTTACAGGGCTCTTACTGGATATGGACGTAAACAGCTCGAAAAGGCCGTAGAGGAAGAATTCCCGTACCTTCCCTCAGGATCCCAGATCGTGCTGGATCGTGTTGCACAGAAAGTAGTGCTGGACAACATCAAGGCCCAGCTCCGCTTCAACCGGAATCAATTGGTCAGCGACGTTGCGTCCTATGGGGAAATCGAGCTCGCCTCGTACCTGAGGGAGTCGGGCAACGACATGAAGACGATTTACCGCTCCACACGTGACTCCTGGACGGGATACCTCCGCCAAGCTCAACTCATTGACGGGTTTTCTCCCCTTGAATCGGTTCTCAAAGGTATCCATCACGATCGCTCCAGTGCTGAGGAGAAGAAGCTCCTGGGACGGATGGCTGCCCTCATCCACGTTGACGATCCGGAACGGGCCGAGGCGTATTCCATGCTCGTTGGTGCCGATGCGCCCCGCTACGAGGATCTAGGCGCCCGAGAGCAGACGTTCGCAAGGATGCTCTTCTACACACTTTGGGACGACGGCGGAGGTTTCAAGACGTACGACGACGGTCTGGACCACCTTCGTGCCTACGGGTTCGTTTGCAATGAGATCAGGCAAATCGTTCGTTTGGGACTTGCGTCCTCCAAGCACGCGGCCAAGGGCCTGGGCGCTGGGCTTCAGCACATTCCCCTGTTGTCGCATGCAACGTATCGACGCGAAGAAGTTCTCGCGGCGCTTCAGTATGGCTCGCTGGAGCAAGGGAAGAACGTGCAGCACCGCGAAGGTGTGGCATGGTGTCCAGCGACCGCGACAGACGCCTTCTTCGTGACCCTGAACAAGGACGATCGGAAGCACTCCCCGACGACGATGTACAAGGACTATGCCATTAGTCCCGAGTTGTTCCACTGGGAATCGCAGAACGCCACGTCGCCTACCAGTCCAACTGGCAAGCGCTACCTGGACCGTCGAGCACAGGGGTCACAGGTGGTCCTCTTTACCCGTGACACCGCTGAAGACGAGACCGGCCTGACAGTTCCGTATACATGCCTCGGGCAGGCGGACTACGTGCAGCATTCCGGTGAAAAGCCCATCGCAATCACGTGGAGACTCCATCGCCCGATGCCTGCCGATGCGTTCGCCACTGCTGCAGCCGTCGCGAAATAGTGCCTGCTCAACGAGCGCTTCGAACGGACGCGATCGACAATTCAGCAGCCCTGGAACGCCCCTGAGATTTGAGGGATGCACCGGTAATGTAGCTTGGGCCGCCAAGAACGGATAACTGCGCTTTGCGCATGCGATCGTTGAACTCACTCGACCGTTCGGGACGCCTGGAGGGTCGAGACTGAAGGTGATGTCGCCGTTGTCGTTGTCTTCGAGGCGGCGGTACAGGGGGTGTTTGGGCTAAATGGAGACGGTGGGCGGGGGTTCATGGGCACCCAGGACTCCGCATGAACCCCACTTCCGAAACAGAATCACCGGCAGGCGGGAAGCCTGTGGGGCCGACATCCGCCCAGCCCAATGCCCAAGGCTGGCGCCGTGTCCTCGGTGTTCCTTCGCTGGTCCTGCTGGGCTTAGTCTGCATGGTGCTGCTGACCATCTTCGGCACCTACGGCATCGTGGTTGAACTGACGGGCGGTCGGCTCTCGGCGGCCTACGCTTCGGAACGCCTGTTCTGCCGGTTCTCCGGACCTCAGCTGTCTCGCTGCTGGCCCTTGTTTTGGACCTGCTGACCATTTCATCGCTCATCAGCTTCGGCGTTCTCGGTGGTGAACCTCGAGGTGATCAAGCACTACTACTTCGACCAGAAGAAACGCGGAACAAGCGGCATTGTTCGCAACCTGGTGCTGCCTGCTATCGGGTTCGCGCTCACGGTCTGGTTGTGGACAAAATTTGAGTGGGCTGTCGCTCGGCTTCGGCCAGGCGTGGCTGCCGTTGGTTTGCTTACCTTGCGTGTTTGACCCGAGGACTCCGTCGGCCGACGCCGCAGTTGGATTTGCAGGAAGCGTAAGCGTGGACCCTGCACCCATGGGCGAGAGTAGTGGGGCAACCTATGGGGACTGAAGCCGGGGCTACAGGCTCCGACGTTCCCCAATCATCGCCATCTCAGGGGAGCTCACGTAACTACTTCTGCGTTTTTCAAGCCGCACCTGGTGGCCCGGCGTCGGGAGGCGCGCGCCTTTCGTGCGGTTGCATCGGCTGCACGCCGCAGCGAAGTTTCGGAGGGAAGTCGCACCTCCCTTGGACCATGGATAGTAATGGTCGCCGTGTTCTGCAGGCCGGGAGCAGCGACGGCCTAGAGCTGACTCCAGTTCGCATAGTCCGTTTGCACGCGCCATGCCGATTTGTCGCTGTTGCGCACTGAAGCGTCGAACGGGATCGCGACGACGAATGTCCCTGGCTTGAGTTGCGGCAGCGGCAGTGACCAAGACGATCATGCATCCGGCGGGCACAGCGATAGCCTGCAGAAAACCCTCTGCGAGCGATTGAAAGACGCCCCTCGCCGAGTTGAGTCCTGCGAATGCGCTCGCAGCTCCACTCTCCAAGGACGCTATTCCGGTGATTAAGAGCCACACTGTCACAATGAAGAGGGCAAAGCGTAGAGCCTGTCTAGTCCAGTAGATGCGACTCAAAGTCGCTCTGAATGACGGACCCTCGGCCATGACCCGACGCTAGCATCAAATGCGCTCGGGAGGTGGTTTTTCGCGCGTGAGGACATGGACGCCGGAATCAGGACCGCGGAGTCATGGAATGGCAGTGGGCCGGTGCGCGTCAAATTGCCGGCGCCCCTGTGTCGACCAGTGGATTCGCGCATCAGCGGTGCTAGATATGTAGATGGTCGTGGATGCCGTACTGATTGAGGTCCAGCATTCGCGCTTACGTTGCCCTGACTGAGCAGAAATCGGAGTTCTTGGATGTCCCATTGTGTCGAATGCGCATTTATGGCGCTGCTGGGGAGGGCGGCCCCGTGAGCGATTCCCTGTGGAAGCAATTCATGGAGTTCGGCGCACTGTTCACTAAGACTGTCGATCTAGACGCTGACGAGTACAGCTACAAGATTGCAGTTGCAGAGCGACTCGGGAGGACCCGGGAAAGCTTCCTCAAACAGGATCCAGAATGGTTCGAAGGACTTCGGCGGGACATCTCGTCATCCGGGTTGATGAATCGATACTTCATGATGCGACTGATTGACCTTGGCCGGACAAGGCCCGGTGACCTGTGGCAAGTGATCGCCTTGCTGTGGGATGGTGATTTGAATACCGGTCGCATCGATGATTTCGCGCTTGCGCTCCGTCCATACAACCAAGAACAGTTTTCCGTGGGCGGCATCATCGGATTCGCTTCCCTCCTGCTCATGGGGCGTGACCCGCACCGTTTCCCGCCTTACCGCGCTCAGGCAGCCAAAAAGTTTTTGAAACTGGTTGGCTGGGGTGACAGAGGCGCAAATGGAGACGCTTCGCTCCGCTATGAACTCCTCCTGGAGGCGCTCGACGAGATTGCCCGGCTGGCTCCCGAGTATGGCATCGAATTACGCGACCGGTTGGACGCGCAAGGCCTGATGTGGACTGTGATGAATGTAGATCCGACGGACGAGTGGAGCCCGGCTGACAGCGCCGCGTTCCGAGCCTGGAGGGGCGACAAAGTGGAGTCTCGTGAGAGCGTGCCCAGCAGTATTAGGCATGCGCAAACGCCAGCGGGGCTGATCATTTCAGCAGGCCTTCGGGGGCAGGCTTCGCCCATAGACGGCCGCACCATTACGTGGACGGCCGAAGCAGCCAAGGACTTGGCCCTTCGGAGCGCGAACACCGATGTCGGCACGGGATCCTTCATGTCCAAGCTGGAACGTCAGCTAGAAGGCGCCGCCAAGGAGACCGTTATACTGGCAGCCGAACTGGTGTATCTGCAGGTCTTTCCCTTGGAAAACGTGACACCGGCAACGAAGATCGCCCGGGTGGAGAAAGTCCTATCGTGGGTGCCAGGCGCCAACTTGAGTTTGTCAGTGCAACTGCGTGAGGGTCTCGAATCGAAAGGTGCCTTCAACGGCGGAGTGGGCTTCAATATTCAAGTCGCGGATCATGTAGGTTGGCTCAGCCGCTTTGTGGACTACGTGACTCAGCAGCCCGAGCACGTCATCAACGCGGCCCTCGATGACCCGTGGGCGTTCATTTCCCTCACACAGTCAGTTCCCAAGGACTGGCCAACAATCCGCTACAGCATTGAGTTCCTGGCGTGGCCGGATCATCTTCAGCCCGTTGTCAGCAGAGATCACAGACTCAAGATCCGGAATGCCTTCGCAGGAATCATCGGAGGGCCAACCGGCGATTCGGAGATCGAGATTGCCAAGGACCTTTTGAACATCCGGAGGGCACAGCAGGGTGACTCTGACGAATTCATCGAGTGGTACGACGAGCCTTACTTGAGCGAATGGCAGCCTTCGAGCAGTGACGCCGGGCGACGTGCTTGGCTTGTGCGGCAGAACCAAGGCGGCGTCGCGATGGTCGACTCATGGCTTGGCCAAGACTTCGTCTCGCTCAGAGCCCAACACCTCGGCTCTCCTGCCCAAGGGAGCAACTTTGACCAAGTACAGGCGGCCGTAAATGCCGGCTACCAGCACATCGACTACGCCGAACGGAAAGTGCGGGCCCAGGAGTTTTACCGTTTCCTCACCCAGATGACGGTGGACGACCTCGTTCTGACGGCCTTCGAAAGCAACCTCTACCTGGGCGTCATCACTGGCGAAGCGGAATACGCCGACGACGAGACGTCCCGTTTGCGGCGGAGGGTGGCTTGGCGGCAGGAACCAATTGCCAATGATGACCTCCCAGCACCGATGCCGCGGCTGTTGGAGGAGCAGGGTTCTGTCGTTGACCTGACCGACGGTCTCTCAATCATTACTGAATGGTTCGAATCCGAACCTATCGCAACTGGCGCCAAACCTGAGCCCACCGCATCGCCGCAGGCCGCCGTCGTACCTCGGCTGCGCGAGGCAACCACCGAACTTGCAACGAAGCTGCACGTCCAGCGCGACGACATTCAGGAAGTAGTGCGGCTGCTGCAGACACGGCAACAGATTGTTTTCTACGGACCGCCAGGGACCGGCAAGACGTACTTGGCGGGCAAGATCGCCAGATACCTCGCGGGCGACGAACACGCTGACCACGTCAAGACAGTGCAGTTCCATCCGTCCTACGCGTACGAGGACTTTTTCGAGGGCTATCGTCCGGCGAAGTCCGACGGCGACAACGTCGGCTTTAGTCTCGAACCTGGTCCTTTGAGGCGAATAGCCGCTGAGGCGTCATTGGACGGAAACCGGGACAAGCCTTATTTCCTGATCATTGACGAGATGAACCGCGGCAATCTGGCAAAGATCTTCGGTGAGCTGTACTTCCTCCTGGAGTACCGGGACCAAGGCATTAATCTGCAGTACAACCCACAGCAGACATTTGTTTTGCCCCCGAATCTGTTCATCATCGGCACGATGAACACCTCGGATCGCTCCATTGCCTTGGTGGACGCCGCCATTCGTCGCCGATTCGCGTTTGTGGAGCTGCATCCGCAGGAGGGCATGATCTCGGGGATGCTTGAGCGATTTTTGGAAAGCACGGGCAAACCTGCCCTGCGAGCTGAGCTGTTGAATGCGTTGAACGGCGAAATCGAGGCTACGAACCGGGATTTGATGATCGGCCCGTCGTACTTCATGAAGCCCCACGCGGAGACCGATCAGGGGCTCGCTGAGATTTGGAAATACGAGCTTCTGCCGTTGCTGGAGGAGCAGTACTTTGGGCGGTTGAGTCGAGAGAAGATTCGGGAGAAGTTCGGGCTTGAGGCCATACGGCGTAAAGCGCGCCTGGCCATCGGAACCACTGATAGCGTGCAGGACTCGTCCGTGTCGGAATTTGGCGACGAAGCTGTCGTCTGATGTCGAGAGAGATCGTACTCGACGAGTTGCAAGGTTATACGGAGCCAGTCGAGCTGGACCGTGAGGTGGCTGCGACGCTGCGCGACACCGGCCTGGTGTCCGTTGTGCCTGCCCATGGGGGTGCTTGGACCATTCTGCCGGCCGGGAAAGTTGGGGCAGTCCAGATCGGCGAGTTGCTGGTTCGGGTGAAGCCCAAGGAAAAAGTGGGTCTCAATAGGCTGCTGTTTCTGCTGGGTTATGCGGCCGACCCAGGTTTTCGTCCGAACAACGTAATCGGTTCTGAGGACGAGGATCTTTTTGCTGCATTGGGTGAGTCGCTTGCGAGGCACGGCGAGCGGGCACTGGAACGTGGGCCACTGAATGGTTACGTGTCCGTCGAAGAGGCTCTACGGACGGTGAAAGGACGAATCCGTGTCGGCGACCAGGTGAGCAGGCGTCCTGGACAGCTCCTGCCCCTCGAAGTTTCTTACGATGACTACACCGCCGATGTCGCTGAGAACCAGATTCTCCGTGGCGCGATTCGGATGATGATGCAGGTTCCTCGGCTGTCGGACCCGCTCTTGGGACGCCTTGCGCACCTGGATTCGAAGCTTGAGGGTGTTTCCGTTTTGAACCACGGAGCCGCGTTACCGGTCTGGACCGAATCCAGAATCAACGGCCATTATGTACCGGCGCTGAGGTTGTCTGAGATCATCCTTCGCTCCATGTCGGCCGAAGCAGGAACGGGTCATCGCATGGTCGCCTCCTTCGTTGTGAACATGGCCACTGTGTTTGAGGACTTTGTTGCGACTGCTTTGAAGGAGGCGCTTGAGCCATATCCAGGGTTGACCGAGTGGCAATACGAAGCATTCCTGGATGAAGCAGAACCTGGTTTTCGGAGCAGTGACCGGGTACGGATGTTTGTGGATGTCGTCCACTGCGTCAATGGTCGGCCGGCCCTGATCTTCGACGCGAAGTACAAGGCAGCGTCGGCAAGTGGTGCGTATCCGAATGCTGACCACTACCAGATGCTTGCGTACTGCACAGCTCTCGGAGTGCCGCGTGCTTGGCTTGTTTACGCAGGGAGGGGAGAACCGCGGGTTCGCCGAATCAGGAATGCGGGGGTGTCCGTGGTGGAGTTTCCGCTGGATCTTTCGCAGGAGCCGGAAGCCTTGTTGGCGGGGGTAGTGGAGTTGGCCAAGCTGGCGTTTTTTGTAGCGAATCAAGACCCGGATAGTACGTCTGCCAGAACCTGATTCTTAGTGCCCAAGGCCGAGAATTCTTGCCTTCTCTGCTTCAAATTCTTCCTGAGTGAGTGTGCCGCGTTCCTTGAGCGTCGCCAGCTTTTCGAGCATTTCGAGTCGAGACCCGCTGACTTCCATTTCTGGGGATATTGGGTGAGGGGTCGCCTCATCGATAGACCGTATCATCGCCGTAATGAGAGAGCTCCAAGTTCGGGCTTCGCGATTGGCCTTCTCGTGGAATGAACTCGCACGTGGTGCTGGAGCTCTAAGGAATTCCACATCGAGTACAGGTTTTGTCGCATCTTCCAGTTCGATCCGAAGCGTGACACGATTGACTTGGTCCTCCGAATGAGATCGCGCCCCCAGAGCTCCGATGACGGCACCGGCAGACCCCGCAACTTTGTTTCCAATGTAGGCAGCACCAATCTGACGCCCGCGGTGTGTATGGGTGATTGATCGCTGATCCTCATACACGGTAACAGAGATGAGCTTCCTTGCTTCGACGAACTTCGCCAGATAGTTCGGTGCCTCCGCATAGGCAATTTGATTTGAGTTCGAATCGAGCGCGACTGCCACGAATGCGTCAGCATGCCAGCGCGTCTTTTCGAAACCAGATCTCGCTGCCATTTGAGAATCAAAGCCTGCAAGCGCACCTTGGTGCTCGGCTCTTGCCTTGGATCGCTCGTTGGACCTGCGAACCAGCAGAGCCATAATCCCGGCAACGATCAAAAGAAACAGGATTACTTCCATTGGCTTTTTATCTTTCAGGTTCGCCGAATCAAATGCTTCCTCTGAATTACATCATGGGCGTCACCTCAACCTGGCGGAGTCAAGCCGTCTATTACGATCTCAGAAAACGCACTGCCGGTGCACAGCATGCAGGAGAGATCTGGATGTCGTGACACATCTACCCGCCTAGCGGCCGCGCTGGTCATCTGGGATGGCCAGCTCTCGTTCATTTGCGTACGCGTGCTGCTAAGAGCTCCTCGGCAGTGAGGTGGGAGTTCGGTGTCAAGGGTGCCGGCGCTGCCTAGCTCCCAGCAGCTGAGGTGATGTCGAATGGACGGTTGAGTCCGTGCCTATGGTCCAACCCAGGAAAAATCCATGTCGGCGAGCGGGCGGGATGCACGACACATATTGACTGTGACCCGCCTCACCGTCACAATAAATGAACGCTATTCATTTCTGGCGTCATGAGCCAAGGCCGACCACCCACCGGCCACGCCCCTGACCCACACACAGAGCCCCCCCAACCGCAGCCCAGAAGCACCAGCGTCGCTGCTTCACCACAACTGCATGAGCACCCAGGACTACCCATGACCCCCACATTCAATACAGATACACCGGCAGGCGAGAAGCCTGTGGGGCCGACATCCGTCCAGCCCAACGGCCAAGGCTGGCGCCGCGTCCTTGGCGTTCCTTCGCTCGTCCTGCTGGGCCTCGTCTACATGGTGCCGCTGACCATCTTCAGCACCTACGGCATCGTGGTGGAACTGACGGGCGGTCGCCTCTCGGCGGCCTACGCCGTGACGCTCGTGGTCATGCTGTTCACTGCCCGCTCGTATGGCCGGATGTCGCAGGCGTTCCCGTTCGGTGGGTCTGCGTACACGTATGCGACGCGCTCGTTCGGCGCTGGCCTCGGGTTCATGGCCGGCTGGTCGTTGCTGCTCGACTATCTGTTGCTGCCGATGATCAACTACCTCCTCATCGGTATCTACATGGAAGCGGCGTTCCCGGCCATACCGGCATGGGTGTTCATGATCGTCTCCATCGCAGCGGTCACGGTGCTGAACGTCCTTGGCATCACGGCCATCGCGAAGGCCAACTTCGTGGTGGTGGGCCTGCAGGCGCTCTTCATTGTCCTGTTCGTTGCACTCGGACTCTCATCCATCACCGGCGCGGGCAACCTCGACCTCATGGCACCCTTCACTGGAGCTGGAGCAGAAGGCGCCGGGGGGCTTTCGCCGATCTTCGCCGGCTCGGCCATCCTCTGCCTTTCCTACCTCGGGTTCGACGCCGTTTCGACCTTCGCTGAAGAGACCAAGGACCCGAAGCGCAACTTGCCCAAGGCCATCATGCTCACCACGGTCCTGGCCGGTGTCATCTTCCTCGGTCTGGCTTACATCAGCCACCTGGTTCTCCCGGTCAGCACCTTCAATGACGTCGACTCTGCCGCCATCGAGGTCATCGGCAAGGCCGGCGGCCAACTACTGGTCGCCTTCTTCACCGCCGCCTACATCGCAGGCAGCCTCGGCTCGGCCCTCACCTCGCAGGCTTCGGTCTCGCGCATCATCCACTCAATGGGTCGCAGCGGCGTCTTCCCGGCAGCCCTTGGCAGGCTGCATGCCCGCTTCGGCACGCCGGTCCTGCCCATTCTCCTGACCTCGGCCGTCTCATTGCTGGCCCTTGTTTTGGATCTGCTGACCATCTCATCGCTGATCAGCTTCGGCGCGCTCGTCGCATTCTCCGTGGTGAACCTCGCGGTGATCAAGCACTATTACTTCGACCAGAAGGACCGGGGAACCCGAGGTGCCATCCACAACCTGGTGCTGCCCGCTATCGGGTTCGCGCTCACGGTCTGGCTGTGGACGAGCCTGAGCGGACTGTCGCTCGGTTTCGGATTGGCCTGGGCGTCTGTTGGGTTTGCCTATCTCGCGTTCCTGACGCGCGGTTTCCGTCAGTCAGCGCCGCAGCTGGATTTGAAGGAAGCCTGAAGGCCCGCCGTCGGGCATTTACCGTTGCCTATCGACGAGTCCTGTGGAAGCCTCGGAGTGATCCCGTCGCCTGGGTGACGACGGGCGTAGCGAAGGAGCCCGGGATGGGACTCATCCACGTTGACCTGTTCACCACACTCGACGGCGTCGCGCAGGCGCCCGGCGGGCCCGAGGAAGATCCGGTGGGCGGTTTCGAGTTCGGCGGCTGGCAGGCGCCCCTGTTCGACGACGTGGTCGGCCAACAGGTCGGCTCCGGGATGGAAGGGATGGACGCCCTCCTGCTCGGGCGCCGGACCTACGACATCTTTGCGGCGTACTGGCCGCACCAGGGCGGCGACATAGCGGAGCTCTTCAACCGGATCCCCAAATACGTGGCCTCGCGCCAGGCGCCGACGCTCGGCTGGGAAGGGTCCAGCCTGCTCGGCCCGGACGTGGTCGCTGCCCTGCATGAACTGCGCAACAAGCACCAGAACATCCACGTCATCGGCAGCCTCGACTTGGTTCAGACCCTCTTCGCTGAACGGCTCTTCGATCAGCTCAACCTCTGGGTGTATCCGATCCTCCTCGGCAGCGGAAAGAAGGTCTTCGGCGATGGGGTGGTTCCGATGAACCTCCGGCTCGTCGAGCCTGTGGTCACCTCGCCGAACGGTGCAGTGATGCAGCGCTACGCTTTGGTCGATGGGACGCCCGCGGTGGGAGACATGTCGGCTATGGACCAGGAGTCCTAGGCGGTTGATGTGGGTCCCGCCATAAGGGCGGCAAGGTTTTTCGCGTCCATCCCAACCCCGCCGAGGATCGACGAATAGTGCCGCGTCAGCCAGGGGAGTCCGACGGCGTACAAGCCCGGCTGTTCAGTGACGCCCGCAGTGTGCTTTGGGTAGCCCCACTCATCGAGCAACGGCATGTCCAGGAACGAGAAGTCCAGTCCGTACCCCGTCGCCCACAAAATGGAAGTGATCCCAGCGTCAGTCAGGTTCAAGGAAGCAGGCTCTGACGGTAGCCAGTTGTCATCGGGCACGGGTGGTTGCTCTGGCGCGTCCAAGCCGGCCGCCGCGATATACCCGTCGATGGCCTTGCGCATGCGGCTGTTGAATCCGGACTCGACTGTTGCGAGGCGCTCGGGGAGGTCGTCCGTGAAGGTGAGGTCGCCGTCGTCGACGTTTTCCAAGCGGCCGTGCAGGTGCATGCCGCGGCGGCCGAGTTCGCGGAGGTGGATGTCGTGGCCGCCGTCGGTGCCGGAGAGCAGCGGGTTGCAGGCGAGGCGGGCGGCGGGGGAGGGGAGCGCCTCGCGGGTGAGGGCTTTGACGCCGAAGTCGGGGCCATGTTTGCCCGTTTCGAGGAGCCAATAGAGGATGTCGTGTCCGCGGTAACGGCGGGGTGCCTCGGGGCAGGTGGAGACGGCCAGGTGAACTTCGCGACCGGCGTCGTGCAGTTCCTCGGCGATCTGCCCACCGGACTGGCCGGTGCCGACAATCAGCACGGCGCCGTCGGGAAGCTGCTCGGGGTTGCGGTAGTCGTGCGTGTGGAGCTGGGTGATTTCCTTGGGGAGCTTGGCTGCCATGGGCGGGAGCTTGGGAATCTGGTAGGCGCCGGTGGCCAGTACGACCCTCTTCGCCTGCATAGCGCCGAGCGAGGTTTCCAGGTTGAAAGTTCCGTCGGTTGCCGTGGACAGGCGGGTGACGTCGACGCCGGTATGGACCGGGGCGTCGATGACCTCTGCGTAGCGCCTCAGGAGATTTACGACGGCGGTTCGGGGCAGGAAAGCTTCGGGGTCATCGCCCCTGTAGGGCATCCCGGGGAGGTCGAGCGTGAAGTTGGGGGTGTTCATGTAGAACCCGTCCCAGCGGTCCTGGTAAGCGCCGCCGAGGGTGACGCGCCGCTCCAGGAGTTGATGCTCGACGCCGGCCTGCGTGAGCCAGTAGCTGGTGGCGAGACCGGCTTGGCCGGCGCCGATGATCACGGTATCTGGGGCAGATCCCATGGCGTGGATTGTACGCTTGGGGGCCTTGTTTGTGGATGGGTTTGGGCGCTGCCTACCTGTCTGCTGACAACAAGAATGCCGCGATTTCGACGTCGGTTGGTTCCCTGACTTCGACGGGTGTTATTGCTGGCGATTCCGGCAGGAAGTCGTTGATTGACGTTTGCCCTTCAAGCTCTGGCATTGGTTCCGACGTGGCGTCGTTGGGCATTCGTGACTCCTTTGCCTGACTGTTTAGCAGGTCCGGTGGCGATTAGCGGACTACTTCTCCGTTAATGACGTCAGTCTCGTTCGCCCTGTGGTCAGGCTTGGTTAGCTCAAGGCTCGCAAGGTGCTTTTGCAACCGCTTGGACATCGGTAGGAAGGTGCTCAAAGTGAGACCTCCGGATAGCACTGCGCCCACCACAGGGATTGCCTTCGCGACTCCCGTAGCGAATAGCTTCTTGGTCATGCTGACGCCGAGGTACCCTGCAACCTTCTTAACGATCGGATAGATGACCCCTTGAGTCAGCGCCTTCTGGGGTAACTTCTTTGCGACGTTCGCCGCGACCATAGCCGCCACCTTTGAGACGCCGCTTTGGGCGATTTGCACCCCGAACATGACTCCAACGAAGAGGACCAACATGCTCTCCGTCGCCTCGTCAATTTCATCGCCCTCTTCGGCGAAAAGATCGGGCCAGCTGTAGATGTAAGCAAGCTTCTGGGAAATGCGCAGCATGTGGCCCAGGTATTGGAGAATGTCGGCTGGCACTGTACCCAGCATTAGTAGGCCGCCGGGGATCCCTGACAATGCCGATAGACCAGTGACTTTGCTTGTCTCATACTTGATGGAGCTGTTTGCCACTTCGGTGATGATCTTAAGGGAGATTCCAGCGGCTGCAGGACTCTGTGCAATAGCACGCTCGATCTGTTCCTGGGTGCAATGGCGCTTTAGAGCTGTCCGGAGATATGTAGCTCTATTGATTCGTACGCCCGGCAATTTTGCGGCCGCATCCAATATCTGGGTGAAATTCGAGCCGAGGTTATCCACCTCTTGGGTTTCGGTCATGGGTAGATCGTAGCGATCGGTTTCCATTCCGATGGTCATCTCCGCGGAACGTTTCGGCCCGTGGCGACTTGAATTTACGCTCCCTCGGAAATCTCTAGTTCGGGCCGAATCCGTTGAGATCCGTGTACGTCCCGCCCAGTTCCTGAGCCACCTTCTTCAAGTCCTTCCCGCTCCACTCCTCCTCGAGGGCGACGGACATATCTGCGACGATCCAGTTTTCACCTTCGACAAAAGCCATCGGTTGCGAGGCGTCCGAATAGACACTTGCTGCGTCGAGTCGGGCGTCCGAGCTGCTGAACCACTCCACCTGCACCCTGTTCCCGCAAACCGAATATTCAGCTGTGAACCCAGCCAGGTCCGGGTTCACGATCGGCTTCGTCGTTGGTTCACTGTCACAACCGACGACGGCGGCGACGGCCTCTCCGGCTTCGGTCAGCGAGCCGAACCCTTGGCTCCGGGACGAAGTCGCGACGTCGGGTTGCTCGGCCGTCGTGCAACTCGACAACGTTCCCGCCAGCGCCAGGCCGCCGGCAATAATTCCGAATTTGCATAGATGAGTCACTGGACACCCCCATTTGTCAGTGCGGACATCGTCCCACGAATGGACGCAGTTCTACGAGGAGGGACGTTACCCTCTTGGGTAACGATCGTAGGGGGAACGGTTTTGAAAATGACGACTGCACGTAAGCTGCGGGCTTTGAATATTGCGGCCAAGGTGGTGCTGCTGGGCCTGTTGCTCCTGCAACTCAGCCACGTGATTAGTGGCTTCTGGAGTATTTCATTGATGGTGCTTATAGGGTTTCCGACGGCGGTTGCCTGGGTAATCCTGGAGCGGCGCCTGGGTGCCGAAAGATGAGGGATGCTCAGTAGGTTGTGCGTCTCACAGTGTCAGCCGCTGATGGCTCTGCGAATTGGCCCGCCGCAGTAGGTGAGGCGAGTCTGTCGTTCCGGGTTACCTCTTGCGCCAGTTGCGAAGGTGCTTGCGCCCCTCCGATGAAGTCAGAACGGTGACGGCGCCGGTTCCGGTCAGCGTACACGAAGCGTCCGCGCGGAGCTTGTCAGGCTACTGAGGTCCTTGAGGGAGGCTGAATCAAGGAAGCCAGCGACTTCGATGGTCCCATCAGGGCGGACCCGGATGTCGACCCTGTTGAGGACGCCTTCCGGTCGGTAGTTCTTGTATCGGTCGGTGAGGTGAATGAACCGCTGATTTCCGGAACCGACCAGAGCGCGATTCGTTTCGGGGTTCCAGTCCTGGTAGGGGCCATCGACGAGCAAGTCCACCTTGGCCAGAAAGGCTCGCGTAGAGTCGTCTCGGTCACAGAGTGTCTGGTATTCGTACCCGGAGAAGGCAATGACGCCGAGGCCTGCGGCGCGGGCAGCCGCAGCCAGGGCGTGGCCGGCGGCGGGTTGGTCGAACGGCTCACCACCGATCAGGGTCAGGCCTTCGACACCGGCTGCGATGGAGTCTTCGATGATCCCGGCCACGGGTAGTAGTTTTCCGCCGCGAGGACTGAACAGGTGCGGGTTAACGCAGCCTTTGCATCTGATGCTGCAGCCTTGGAACCAGACGGCAGTGCGCAGGCCGGGGCCCTCAGCGGTGGTGCCATGCAAGATGCGGCCGACGCGGAGCATCTGGTTGTGGGTCAAATGTCGAGCCTTCGGACGTGGTGGTTGGCCTGGGGTGCCGGCTCCTGGGGCGGGGATGCGGGTGCGGTCGGCACTGCACCGAAGGTGAGCTTGTTCCGGTGCGGGATCAACAGATGCGGCGGCACCTGGGCCTTCGACATGAGCTGCTCAAACGAAGAGAAGGCGCCGAGCTGCTGACGTGTCCCCACAATCCGGTTGGCTGTTTCGTGGTCGACGCCGAGCACCGTGACCAGATCCTGCGGTGTTGCCGCATTGACGTCGAGGCCGCCGCCTGGGGCCGCTGTCGGCGCGACGTATGGGGCGGAGACATCGGATGTGGGCTGCGATGCAGGGGCCGGGGGACCTGAGAACGCGGCGGCTGCAGCGTTTGGGTTGTAGCCATAAGCAGGGGAGGTGTTGCCTGCGGGCTGTGTGGCTCCGGCCTTGGTGTACCACTTCCTGTCGTCGACGTGGGCTTTCCAGATGAGCCACTTCTTGTTCGTGACGAACGACGCGATCACCCCGCCGATGAAGGAAGTGAACATGACCCAACCCCAGATAGTGAGTTCAGGGGAGGATTTGGGCGCTGCCTTGGTCCCGGAGTCGATCATACTGGAGGTCCAAATCAACCCGATCCCCACAATGAGGAAACCGATGCCGATGCCGATCCAACGCCGGTTCTTGGATTTCACGCCACGGATGAGGAAATTGACTCCGGTGAGAAGACCGAAGGAGAGGATGCTCCAGAGGACGCCGGCACTGTTGCGCAGGCGCCAGGAACGCGAACAGAGTTTCTCTTCGGGTGTCATCGGTCTGCCTCATTTTCATACTGGTATGTCGTCTGGTCGGTGGTGGCCTGCTGGAAATAAGCCGGCGTCAGCCGTGAGTCGGTAATGACCGCGTTTGGAAGCAGGGCCTGGATGGCGGCGAGTTCATCGGTACAGCTGGGGCCGGGGCCGTGCGCTTCGGCGGTGATGGAGCCGGTCGCTGAAACAGTGATGGTGATGGTTTTCTTCTGCGTCATGTTGCCTCTTCGAATACGAGCTGGACTTCGCCATTTGCGTTCGTTTGGGAGATGAGGACCATACCCATTTCCGCGGCACGCGCATGGAGGGACTCGATAGTGCGTTGCTGCAGCAGCGCACCGACGCTCAAGTCCAGGGCGGCCAGCAGGTTGCCGGTTTGTTGTTCGTCGTTATCGACCCTGCCAAGAAAGGTCTCACCAATTCGTTGGAACGTGATGCGCCCGTAGGGGCTGTTGCCGGTGACCCGGCCTTCGGCCACGCTCAACTCGGTCGCACCCATCGCCACCAGGGCGTCTTCGAGAAGTTGCTGGTCGGTGATGCGCGTTGCTTTGCACTTCTCGCACAGATCGGTGCTCTTTGCTTCGCGGATAGCGGCGATGGCTGCGATGCCGAGCGGGATGAGGAGAACTTCGAGGCTCATCGTGGCCGCCTAGAAATCGATCTGGCGGCCGCCGCGCCAGGAGTTGACGTCAGTACTGGCCGCGGTGTTGGTCGAGGAGTATTCCTCACGGGCGCTGATGGAAGTAGCGGCCACGGCCCGGGTGGAAGCCCATTCGCGGATACCGTTGATCTGTTCAGCCTGGGTGACCGACAGGGGGACGGTGTTGGAGATGGCCCGGCGTAGGTCCTTTTCGTTCAGCATTCGCCGTTCCGAGAATGCCTCGAAGCAGGCGCTGACGGCTGCCTCGGCGATTTCGGCTCCGGAGAAGCCTTCGGTTAGTTCGGCGAGGAAGTCCAGTGAGTCCTCGGTGGTTTCAAAGTCGCCGCTGGCAGCCGAATCAGATGTGAGCCGCTTCTCCAGTTGGATCCGCCAGATGTGCTTTCGTTCTTCCTTTGTGGGAAGGTCCACGAAGAAGATCTCATCAAAGCGGCCCTTGCGGAGGAATTCCGGGGGCAGGGAGTCGATCTTATTGGCTGTAGCGATCACAAACACGGGGTTCTTCTTTTCCTGCATCCACGTGAGGAACGTTCCGAACACGCGTTGGCTGGTTCCGGAATCGCCGCTGCCGCTGGAACCGAATCCCTTCTCGATTTCATCGATCCACAGAATGGATGGTGAGACTGCCTCGGCGAGCTTAAGAGCGCCGCGCATGTTCTGTTCGCTTGAGCCGACCAGTCCGGAGAAGACCCGGCCAACGTCGAGACGGAGCAGCGGCAACCCCCACAAAGTGGCCATGCACGTGGCGGTGAGGCTCTTGCCGCAACCGGGAACGCCGGTGATAAGGACGCCTTTGGGGGCCGGGATGGACCAGCGCTGGGCTTCGGGCAGCCAGGAGCCGTTGCGTTTGTTCAGCCATTTCTTGAGGTTCTCCAGACCGCCGACGTCGTTCATCGTCCCTTCAGGAGAGATGAACTCCAACAGCCCGGACTTCCGGATCGTCTGGCGTTTCTCATCCAGGACGAGCGCGATGTCGGAGGCGTCCAAGCGTCGGTCTGAGGCGATGGCGCGGGCGAACGCGTTCTCTGCTTCACCCAACGTCAGACCCTGGGCGGCCTGAATGAGCCGCATCCGGTCATCCGGGGACAGGTCGACAACGATCGAGGCTGCATTGGCGCCAACAATCTCGTCAAGGACACCTTCGATTTCCCCGGCCGTCGGAAGCGGCAGGTCAACGACGGTGACTTCCTTCTCCAAATCGTTTGGAAGACTCATACCCGGGGAGACGATGATCAGCGTGTGCGGCACTTCTCCGGTGCGGAACGCCAGTGCGGCGTCCTGGACGGCGCGGACCATGATCGGCTCAGCTGGCCGGCCTTGCGAACCGAGGAAATGATGAAGGTCGAAGAACACGAAAATGGTCGGCTCGGTTGCCTTGAGGGCTTCGTTCAGCGCCGTGTCAGGTGACGTTGGCTTTCCTGGCTGTCCTGGTGCGTGCAAGCCCTTCGAAACCGTGTAGGCCACGACCTTCCGCGGGCGCCGCAGTTCAGGGCTGACAGCAACGGCTTCGGCGGCCGCGATAACCCGGTTGCCCTCGTGAGTTTCGACGAGAAGAATCGGGTGCCGTGCCCGGATGAGCTCGACCAGGGTATTGCCGAAGGTCAACGGCGTCTGTGCATTCACTTAGGCTCCCCAACGTGTTTCAGTGCCACAACTCCGGGCAGCATATCCCAGCATTGTCCGGAGCAATACCAAGTTACCGGCCTGCGTCACGTGTGGCGCACGCACCCCCTTCGCAGGTGTGCGGACACCGTAGAGCGGTCTTGGAACCCCGAGCTGGACATGTTCGAGCCTCGGCGTCGATCAGTCGGCCAACCCACTTGGGCAGGGGGGACGTTGAGCCGTCTGAGAAAGCCCGATGACAGTATGTTCATTGAAGGTTCCCTCAGGTTTGAAAAGAGTCTCGACAACTAGGAATGCCCTGAGTACTTCGGGAGGACACGCGCTGCACTTGCTAGGCCTACGGGTTCATCGACTGATGTAAATTCCTCGGCCGGAGAAGTGGGCCCAGAAGGTGTCGGGATCTACGTGGAGATCTCGGCCTTCCCTGGGATCTTGCCCTGATGGCCGGTGGATGATGACGTGGCCCGCATCGGAGAAGCCCGCCACCACCGCGAGGTGACCGGAATCGCCGTCGGACTTGAACGAGGACCCGATCGAAACGATCAGCACGCCTGGAGCGTTTGCAATCTTCCAAAGGTCATCTGGGCGGGCGAGGGTCACCAGGTGGGCTGCAAGACCCCGGCCCCTGGCGTGACGCGCCAAGCCTAAATGGTTCCAACCCCCTGCCTCTGTGTAGGCGCCGAGCCGGAGCAGCTCTTCGGTGATCCCGGCCGGCAGCAGTTTGATGCCAGGACTCAGATATTCATAGGCCATGCGGAGGCACGCTACGCCGCAGGAGCGGGTGTCCCAGAAGCGTGCAACGTGGAGGTTTGGGTATCCAAGTCTTTCCCAGTCATGGCTGACCACGGAACTGAAGTAGGGGATGGCTCCGTCTCCTGGAGGCATCAGATGCGCCGCGTTTGCTTAGTATTCCGTCCTGCCCAAACGTCTGAGGCGAAAAATCTGCGCAGAACTTCCTCGCCGCCATCTGCGATAGCAACCTCGCGCCCTGAGAAAACAAAGAGCGGCTGATACCCCTTCTGCTTCGCGATGTAGTTGGCCAGGTCCAAAGGCGCCCGGTCATTGGGCGCAACTGACGCGCCCGAAAGCATCTGCGCAACGATGTCTTCGCAGCCCGCCACCTGCATGATCACCCGGAGCTCGAAGTCCCGAAGGATATGCGGCTCCCAAATGCTCTTCAACTGCAGTGGACCAAACGTGGTCTGGCCGGCTTGGTACTCCTTGAACATGCCTCTGCCCCCCGATTTCAGACGTGTGCCTTTTGTCTGAATACGTGAGGCGAGCGGGAGGTTCGTGACGGCCGCGAGCGTCGTGCCGCCGTCGTTCCTTAGTGGTCAGCGGGCAGATCTGGCACCATGCTGCACCCGCCTTAGTCGCCGGTATGCCCGCGCCCGCGTCAAGGCTCGCCGAACTCGTCCACGGAAATACCACGCCAGGGCGAGGGCGATGATCACGAGAGGGAGTAATTCAGGTGCCAGCACGGACGCGCCGACGACGATTTCGAAGGCTTCCCACCCGATGAGGGAGGCAGCAGCAAACCAGACCCAACCACCGAGCAGGGCTGCTTGGGCGGTGATACGGAGAACGGAACGTTGAGTAAGCCTCCAGCGCAATATGAGGCAACGAAGCGGGCGTACGCGGAATCGACCGGGCTTGCGGCGAGATGAAGACAAAAGGGTATTGAAAGACATTGCGATGAGCTCCTTGTGGCGGCAGTGAAAGGACTGTCGTGGGATCGCCCAAAGAGGAGCAGCGCCGGGGACGCGTTGATTTGATAGAGCCGCGGGGCAAGGTGTCCGCGACGAATCTCAGGATGCTGCTCGAAGGCTCCTTGGGGGACCGAGAGCCTGCCCCGGAGCGCGTGGACCCGTCCCGCCTTTGGGGACAGACCTTAGTAACGACGGTGAACCTGGTTCCCGCGCGACGTCCAAAGCCGCCGTGCTGCTGCCAGCTTCCCGCGCCAATAGGGGGCAAAGCAGCACACTGAATATGTGGGCCATGACCATCGCAACAGCCAGGATCAGTGCTAAAAGAGCGAAACCCGTCAGCAGAGGAGCCCCCGCGCTTACGGTCGTGCGGACGGCAACATCGGCTTGGACAAAGCGTTCCAACAGCCCCGATCCGAGCAACGAAATCGCGCCTCCCCAAAATGCCATCAAGTTGCGTCCGGTTACCGCTTCGACGCTTTCGCAGCCTTCGGCGGCATCTTCGCCACGTTCTCGAACGCCCTAGCCACCCACTCGGCCGTTTGCTCGGCGTCGTTCTCCCAGGCTTCCGGCAAGCCAACGTAGCCACCCATGGGGCGCTCCGCGGGACCGAAAGGCTGCGTCTGGTGGTTCGCTTCGATGTCGTGCTGGTCGGACTCGGAAAGCTTTACGCCGATGGTGGGTCCGAACAACCCCGCGAACATGTTCCCGTTCACGAACGCACCAAGATTGCCGAACATCGGCTTGACCACCACATCGGGATGCTCCGGTACGGCTGCGCGGAAGCGTTCCTTGTCGGCTTCTGACGGCTTGGGCATCTGCATTGGATTTTCCTCCGGGGGAGTAGGGCTGTTTGCAGCATACGGCGGGAGTCGCGGCTCAGATAGTGGTCGTTCCGCGGCGGCCCGTCATGTCGCCGTCGTTCGCCTCACCCAACTGAGGGGCAGGTTGTTGCCCTGCAAAATGCAAAGGAAGGGTGGCTGTGGAATTCTTGGCTGATCTCGGACAACTCGTCGGAGCAGTTGCGGCATGCGTGACGCTGATCTTCGTGGTGAAGGCAACGCAGCACTCAGGCCAAGCGGTCCGCGATGCGCAGCGCATGCTGGAGTTGGAGGGCGAACGGGACGAGCGGGCGATCGCCGTGGAAGAACGACGTCAGGCGTCGAAGATAGCTTTGTGGCCGGTTGAAGGGGATCTTTCGGTTGGGCGGCCTTGGGGCGTCGAACTGGTCAATGCGAGTGAGGGGCCTGTGTTCGACTTCGTACTGGAGCGGCCTCGTGGCCTGACTGGGAAGAACAAGGAAGTTCCTTCCATGACAGCGTCGGCGCAGATCGTCCCACCCGGCAGGTACTTCGTAGGGGGAGATGCGCGCTGGCCATCCTTGCTTACCGACGATGTGGTCCTGGTGCCTGTCACCGGCAATTCGGTCTACATGCCTTCGGTAACCTTCACCGATAGCGACGGCCGGAAATGGTCCAGGGGAGTGGACGGGCATCTGGAACGGAAAAGCTGAGGGACACTCGATTCGGGCGTCTGAACCACAACTGTTGGATTAATCCGCCCCAGCACTAGCTATCCCTGTAGATGTCTGTAGACTGGACGGTGTTGTTGTGTTTGGCATTTGGTAGTTCAGGCAGTCCCCGAGATCCCTCGGATCCCGGTCTTCTGAAGTAACGGTGGAGAACACCCCACACCGGAGACCCGAAAGTCGGGAACAATCTCCACCTTCAGTAAGGACTGAAATTATGGCTACAGGTACCGTCAAGTGGTTTAACGCTGAAAAGGGCTTCGGCTTCATCTCCCCGGAAGATGGCAGCCAGGACGTTTTCGCTCACTACTCTGCAATCAACTCCTCGGGCTACCGCTCCCTCGAAGAGAACCAGAAGGTTTCCTTCGACGTCGAGCAGGGCCCCAAGGGTCCCCAGGCAGTGAACATCCAGGCTATCTAGTCTTCGGATAACTCAAAAAGCAGGGCCGGTCAGCTGACCGGCCCTGCTTTTTGTCGTGCCTACCGGATATATGTACTACTACCTTCGAAGCCATTCGAAGATGTATCCACATAGCAAATTACACCCATGTAATTCGCTTCCGGACGCCCATAGCGTTGATAGCAACAAGCCGATACGCAAGGGGTACCGATGACCTGCCCGAACACTTCCAACAGCCAACTTCAGCCATGTCTCCAACACCTAGAAGATTCGCACCACCACCTAATTTGGCCAAAACAGCACCTAGTTTGGGCCCAAATGGCCTGTGCAAGGGGCTTTTCGACACCTAGTCCCGTTTTTCGGCCTTAGTCTCCGGGGTGAGCCGCATGTCGGTCATGTTTGGTAGCAGAAGGTTGGATCGGGTGTTCGATACAGAGGTGCAGCGCATCCTCGATTACGTAGGTCACGGCATTGGCGTGCGCGTTGTGGGAGCGCCCGGAAGCGGCAAAACCACTGTGGCGTCCAACGCGGTGTTCAATTTGGAGAAGACTGGCTTCACCATCCACTCGGTCACCGGGCTGCGAACCCACCGCAACATTCCGTACGCCGCTGTCAAAGGTCTTGGCATGGAAATGCGTCCGGGCCGCAGCGGCGTCCTGGACCTCGCCGATGTGATGGCCAGCCAACTCGCCAAGACGGGTAAGCACCTGATCCTGGTGGACGACCTCCACTTGGTGGACAACGAATCGTTGGCAGTCCTTGAAGCAGTCCGGCAACAGTCAGCCGCGCCGATGATTGCCACGGCGCCTGAAACCCACACCCTCTCCCGGGGGCAACTGGCGGTCGTGAACCAGGGACGGGAAGCGGTTATCCAACTGGATCCGCTGCATTACGAGCAAGTGCATGCGCTGCTGGCCAGGGTGCTCGGTGGCCCTGCCGACGCCGACACCACCGCCCGCATTCTCACCAAATCCGCGGGGAACCCGCGCCTCGTGGTCAAGATCGCGGAGACGGGCTCCTTGGGTAACCTCCTGATCCGTCGCGAAGGCGTCTGGCGCATGTCCAGCGGCACCTTATGGAGTGACCACCTCAGCGGGGCCGTTGAGGCTCTCCTCGCAGAGCTCTCGGAGGAAGAGGTTACGGCCCTCCACAGCATGGCCATCCTTGGCACCGCCCGGGTAGACGTTCTGGAAAAGATCGTTTCGCCCGAGACTCTGGACAGCCTGGAACGCCACGGCTTCCTCTCGGTCATGGATGATCACCACAACGGCACCATCGCCGCGATCAGCCCACCTGTGGTGGTGGACTATTTCCGGGGCAAGCGCACGCTCCGGGACCGGCACATCCTGCGCAGCAAGATCGCCGGCATCCTCGAGTCCACACCGCAAAGTCCGGGAAACGATCTGACCACTGCGGACTGCCTCTCACGGGTGCTCTCAGCACTCCGTCTCGAACGAGGCAACGACGACGCCGTTACCGCACGGCACTTCCACGAACACAGCGCCAGCCGCGAACGCGCACGCTTCGAACGCTGGGAGGCCAACAAGAGTGCCGCCAACGCCGCTGCGCTACTCCGTGTTTACTGGGGCGCGCCGGTCGATGTGCTGCGGGCCAAGCGCGTTGTCAAGGAATCGTCAACGCTCGGCGCCGACCCCACCGATCTCCTCTTCCTCGCCATCACCAGGGCCCTCCTGGCGATCTACGACGGCGGCGGCCTGACTGCCGCCGTCGAGGTTCTGCGGGAGTTTGCAGAAGGCAATCCGGAACAAAAGGCGGACATCGAGGCAGCCATCCTCTTCCTCACCGCGTCGCATGGCCGCGTGCCCGGGCCGGGAATTGGAAGGACAGGGGAGAAGGCCCGGACCTTCGAAGTCCTGACCCAAGGACTGCTTGAGCTGTACAGGGGGCAGCCGAACGGGGCCCTGCGAATCATCGAGGGCGCGGACGACGACGAGCTCTTCCCGCACCTGCGCCCTTTTATCCACGGATTCGCGCTGTTCGCTGCGGGAAGGGTGGACGAGTCTCTCGTCTTCGCTCTCGAATGGCGTGCCGAAGCCCGGAAGAACATGGACCAGTTCGGTGTGGTGACCAGCAGCTATGTGGCCGTTCACGGGCTGCTGTACAGCGGACACTTCGATGAAGCCGAATACCTCATGAGCAGCGTCTTCGCGATGGGCCGTCCCGGTTTCGTGGTGGACACTCTTTACGACGCCATGCTCCGGCTCGCCGGCCTGCGCCACGCAACCACCACCCTTACGCCCAAGCTTTCCATCGCCACCCAGGCGCGGACTGAAGTGCCCGACGTCGGGCCGTTGCCTGGCGTTGGCAAGGGCGCTTACGTCCTGATCGCCGACGCGGAGCTCCTGCCCGCAGCCTTCGACAGGCAGGCGGGCCGGCTGATCAAACGCCAGCTGCGAAGCGGCTATGTGCTCGAAGCCATGCTGACCGCGCTGCTGTGCACTTGTTTGTTGCCGGGGCGCCAGGTGTTGGACCTGCTGCAGAAGATCCTGCGCGAGAGCGGCATCACTGTGCATGAGCATTTCGTTGCCATAGCTACGGCGGTGGTGGAGACGGATCATCAACTGCTCGGGCTGCTCCTGAAGCACTACGAACCTGACGTGGATGTCTACGAGATCGGAATGCTGCTGCGGAGCGCGCTCAAACGGCACGTGCTGGAAGGGGACACCACGGCGGCTGAGGCCATTGCCAAGGCGTCCTCGTCCTTCGCTGCAAGGTTCCCCACAGCCAATGAGCAACTGGCCTTCAATACTTTTGAAGCGAGCTCCCTGACAGAGCGGGAAGTCGAAGTCGCATCCCTGGCCGGTTACCTCTCCAACGTGGAGATCGGCGAGCGGCTGCGGATCAGCGCCCGGACCGTGGAGAACCACATCTCCAACGCCCTCCGCAAAACCGGCGCAACTTCACGTACCAGTCTCTTCATACTGGTGGGAAATACATTTCCGCCTAAATGACACTGGATAGGCTGGCTGGGTGAACAACCCACCCGCGCTGGCCCGAAGGCTCGGCACCTTAGACGCGTCCCTGATCGGCCTTGGTTCCATGATCGGGGCGGGTGTTTTTGCAGCGTTTACGCCGGCTGCGGCTGCCGCCGGATCAGGGCTGTTGGTGGGCTTGGTTGTTGCTGCCTTCGTGGCGTTCTGTAACGCGACTTCCTCCGCCCAGCTCGCCGCCGCCTATCCGACGTCGGGTGGAACCTATGTTTACGGGCGCGAGCGGCTCGGGCCTTGGCCGGGTTTCCTGGCCGGCTGGGGCTTCGTCATCGGCAAGACAGCCAGTGCCGCAGCCATGGCCATGACCTTTGCCGCCTATGCCGCCCCGCCGGGTTGGGAGCGCCCGGTGGCGATCGCCGCCGTCATACTCCTGACCGCCGTGAACTATCACGGGGTGACCCGAACTGCTGGCCTGACGCGCATCCTGGTCATTGCCGTGCTTGCTGCGCTCGCGATTGCTGTTGCTGCCTGCTGGGGTGGCTCGGGGCCCGACTTCGGCAACGTGATCGGGGACGGGCTGCTGTCGCACGGCTGGTACGGGATCCTGCAATCGGGCGGGCTGCTGTTCTTCGCGTTCGCGGGGTATGCGCGGATCGCGACGATGGGGGAGGAAGTCCGGGAGCCGAGGAGGACCATTCCACGGGCAATCAGTATCGCGCTTGGAATCACGATTGTTGTGTATGCCGTCATCGCGTTGACAGTGCTGTCGGTTCTCGGGCCGGACGGCGTGGCCGGGAATCCGACGCCGTTGGCTGCCGCCGTCGAACGCGGTTCGTTGGCTTGGGCCGCTCCCGTGGTTGGGGTCGGCGCTGCGGTTGCCTCTCTCGGCGCGCTGCTCGCACTGATTGCCGGCCTCGGCCGGACGAGCCTCGCCATGGCCCGCGAGCACGACCTTCCCCAGGCGCTCGCAGCCGTCCACCCGCGGTACAAGGTTCCGTATCGCGCTGAGGTGACGATCGCCGTTGTCGTCTGCGCGATCATCGCTGTGGCCGACCTCCGGGGGGCTATCGGGTTCTCGTCGTTCGGGGTGCTGCTGTACTACCTGGTTGCCAATATCGCGGCCTTCACCCAGCCGGCGGCGGACCGTCGGTACCCGAAAGCGCTGCAGGTACTGGGCGCAATCGCCTGCGTGGTTCTGGTGGCCACGCTGCCGCCGCTGTCTGTTGGGCTTGGTGTGCTGATGTTCGCGGTGGGTGTCACGTATCGGTGGATTCGTCTCCGTGCCGTATCCGGCTAGGACACGGCTCCACCACGGGGTATCTAATGGTGGAGCCGTGCCTTGTGCCTCCTACGCCTGGAACGGGTGGGGGGTTCCCGCCGGACACCGGGTCTCCCGCTCCGGAGGCACCTTTTGAGCGTAGGGCCGGATTTCGCGTCTAGGTGGTGTTTCGATTTTCCTAGGTGGTGAAAATGGCCCGAAAAGCCCCTTTTGGGGCCGTTTTGGGCGGTTCGGGAGGAAAAATAGGTGCTCGTCGGATTTTTCTAGGTGGTGGAATTCGTACTTCCGGCCCTCTTCGAGGCGAGTTTGCTCTGCACTCTGTCCATATAGACGAGCAAGCTTCCCAGCGTTAGGACAAGGCTGGCGATCTCCGCGGCGGTGGACGAGACGTCCTGGACCGCCACTGCCACCTGCGGGCCAAGCGTCATGGCGTTCGTGAATGCTGCAGCCGCGAACACGGCAGCCTTCGCCAGCGGATACTTGACCGCTTTGGTGAACAGCGTCAACGCCGGTGCGAAGCCACCCAGGACTGCGAGAAGAACGACGGCGGTCGTCTTCAGGATGTCGGGGTCGAGGACCTTCAAACCGTGTGGCGGCGGGGCCATGTTCAGCAGTGTCGCCGACAGGACCGAACCCCCAATGATGATGAAGCCGAGAACGCGGAGGGCCCAGGGGAAATAGCGTGTCACCATGGTCAGATTCTGAACCCGAAAAATCCGTCTAGGTGTTGGAAATCGGTCTCCCTAGCTGAATTTGGGAGTAATTAGGTGGTGATTTGGGCTGATCTAGGTAGTGGCGCGGACGGTCTAGGGGTTCGCGGCGTCCGAAGGTCCCATTCCTAGCCCGAGGCCGGGGTGCCGGCGTTGCCGACGCCCCGGCCCCTCAAAGCTAGCCCTTCTCGCAGCCGATACCGTCCCCGTCGCTGTCCAGACCGTAAATATCAGTACCAATCACGGTCACGGGACCTCGAACATAGGCCGGACCGTTGCCCTTACCGCCGGCGCAGTCCACGTCGGAGGCGATGGGAACGCAACCCGAGTAATTGGGGTCGCAGCCACTTGGTGCCTGCGGAGCGGCCTTGGGGACCGCAGCCTGGGCGGCTTTCTGGTCCGCGGCTGCCTTTGCAGCCGCAGCTTGAGCGGCCGCTGCCTGATCCGCCGCAGCTTTGTCGGCGGCGGCCTTGTCAGCGGCGGCCTTGTCGGCAAGCAGCCTTCTCAGCCGCGGCCTTCTCTGCGGCAGCCTTTGCTGCGGCTTCGGCAGCGCGCTCGTCCGAAAGTTTCTTGGCTGTTGCTGAGTCCAACCAGGTCAGTTTGCCGGCGCGGTCCACGCCACAGATGTAGGTTTCCCCGGCTCCGACCTGCGTTGTCTTCTCCGTTGTACACGCGGTCCCTGCGATCTTCGAAGGTGTGGGCGTCGGAGACGGGCTCGACGAAGTCGATGCTTTCGAGCTATTCACCGAGCTGGCAGTAGACGTGCCGCCGCAGGCTGTAGTGAAGACCACGAGCGAGCCGATAGCCACCAAACCCAATGCCCTTCCACCGACAGCCCTGGAAGACTTGCCACGGAAATGCTTATTTTTGGACGTGCGAAAATCACGCAATTTCAAAGTAATGCCCCCTTTTGAATGCGCCGATGCGATGGCGCTGGTGAGACCCTAACACCCACCGAATCGGTAAGGGGAGGAGAAGCTTTCTATGACTTAGCTCACCCCGAAAGTTACAGTTCGCGGTGTGCCTCCGCCAGGAAAACCTACGCCCGCGCGTGCTTCCGTTCCTCCGCCGCAACCGCAGCGCCGGTCCCCAAACCGCGTACAGTCCAGCCGGCCGCCCGCCATGCATCAGCGTTCAGGACGTTGCGCGCGTCCAGCACCATCCGGCGTCGTACGAGTGCCCCGACCTCGGAAGGCGACAACGCAACGTATTCGTTCCATTCCGTCAGCAGCAGCACCAGTTCGGCGCCTTCGAGGGCGCGCTTGGTGGAGGCTTCGAAGCGGATCTGCGGGTAGCGGATCCAGGCGTTGTTGATGGCCTTGGGGTCGGTGACAGTGACGTGGGCGCCGGCTGCGGCGAGTTGCTGGGCGACGTCCAGGGCGGGCGAGTCGCGGATGTCGTCGGTGTCTGGCTTGAAGGCTGCGCCGAGGATCGTAACCGTGCGTCCGGACAGGAAGCCGCGGCACATTTCGCGGGCGATCTCCACGGCGCGGGACCGCTGGTCCACGTTTACGGAGTCCACCAAGGCCATCCATTCGTCCACCGACGGCACATCGAGTTCGCGTGCTTGCGCCCGGAACGAGCGGATGTCCTTGGGAAGGCAGCCGCCCCCGAATCCGAGTCCGGCGTGCAGGTAGCGGTTACCGATCCGCGGGTCCAAGCCCATGGCTTCGCTGAGTTCGCTGACGTCGGCGCCCGACGCGTCGCACAGCTCGGCCATCGCGTTGATGAAGCTAATCTTCGTGGCCAGGAACGCGTTCGACGCTGATTTGATCAGTTCCGCCGTCGCGAAATTGCATACCAAGCGGGGGATTCCGGCGGTGACCAGCGGCTCGTACACGGCATCCAGCACGGCGGTGACGGGCGCACCGGCTGCGGCACCCTTGCCGCCCGGGACACCGTAGACCAAGCGGTCGGGCACCAGCGAATCCTTCACGGCCGTGCCTTGGCGCAGGAACTCGGGGTTCCAGCCGAGGAGCACATCGGAGCGGCGGGCCAGGAGGTCGCGCAGCTTTTCCACCGTGCCCACCGGCACCGTGGATTTACCGACGACGGCGGCACCCTTGGCCAGGTAGGGGAGCAGGCTCCGGGTGGCGCTCATCAGGTAGCTGAGGTCCGCGGTGTCCGAGGTCTTGGACTGCGGGGTGCCGACGCAGAGGAAGTGCACCTGGGCATCCGCCGCCAAGGAGAAGTCCGACGTGAAAACGAGTCGTCCGGTGGTTCGGCCATCCTCAAGGAGCTCATCCAGGCCGGGTTCGTGGAAGGGGGCGAGAGCTTTGTTGAGCTGCTCGACTTTGTGCGAATCGACGTCGATGCCCACCACAGTGTGGCCCATCGAAGCGAGGGTGGCGGCGTGGACAGCGCCGAGGTAGCCGCAGCCGATCACAGAAATCTTCATGAGAAAGGTCCTTTGCTTGGAGTCAGTTCAGAGTCGTTGTCGGGGCCTGGGTCAGAAGGCACTCCGTTGATCACTTCGTCGTAGTGCCGCACCAGGTCAGCGCAGAGCACGGGCCACGTCCGTCCCTGGACCGAAGCGTTGGCCGCCGTCGCGAACGCGCGGCGCTTGGCGTCGTCGCCCATCAGGTCCTGCACGTAACCACGCAATTGAGCCAGGTTGCCGGGTTCATACAGCCAACCGGTGCGGGAGTTTTCCACGAGATCCAGGGGACCACCGCGGCCGGTCGCCACTACGGGAACGCCCGAAGCCATGGCTTCCTGGATGGTCTGGCAGAAGGTCTCGAACTCGCCAGGATGGACGAAAAGGTCGAAGGAAGCCACGGCTTCCGCGAGGGAATCTCCGCCAAGGAATCCTGTGAACACAGCGTCCGGCAACTGTGTTTCAAGGGCGGCTCGCTGCGGTCCATCGCCAACGATCACCAGCGTGGTGTCCGGCAGGCCGTTCAAGACCGCCAAGTCCTCCACCTGCTTCTCCACGGCGAGGCGCCCCACATAGCCGATGATGCGGTGATCCTCCGGCGCCACCGAGCTGCGCCACGCCGTCGAACGCTTTGCGGGGTTGAAACGTGCGGTATCCACACCGCGACGCCACATGTCCACGCGCATGATGCCGCGCCCGCGCAACTGGTTCAGCGCGAACGTGGACGGCACCAGCGTCCGGGTGGCCAGGAGGTGGATGTTGTCCACGCGGTTCCAGGCCCAGTTCTCAAGGAATGGCACGCCATAACGGGCGGCATAGCTGGGTACCTCGGTCTGATAGATCGCGACAGTCGGGATCCCGAGCTGGTCGGCGGCCTGCACGGCGCGCCAGCCGAGCACGAACGGAGAGGCGAGATGAACGACGTCGGGGGCAAAATCGGCAAGGATACGCTTGACCCGATTCACACCACCCAACGCGACCCGCACATTCGTGTACCCGGCCAGCGGCACGGACGGAAGCCGGTGCACATACGCACCCTTCACGACGCTCGAAACATCAGTGTCCGACGTCGACGGCGCAATCACCATCACCTCATCGCCGCGCTCCTGCAGATGATCCAGCACCCGCAGTATCGAGTGCGTTACCCCGTTCATCAGCGGCAGGAATGATTCGGCGATGATTGCGATCCTCACGCCTTCAACGGTGGTCGCGGAGGTTGGCGTTGCGGGTTCGAACGGGTGGCGTGTGGAGGAAGAGTTGGTTAACAGGAGGTTCATGTTCTTTGTCCGCGCCCGGTTGTAGTCTGGCGTTCTACGGACGCGCTGGGGCGTTCCGGATTTGGGGGTTCAAAAAATGGGTGCTGTTGGGGCTTCTTTGCGCGCGCTTGGCTCGGTTCGCGTACGACGTCAACACCTGGGAGGCGTACGACGTCGGCGCCTCGCGGCGGCCCGGATTGTCGCCGTCGGTTTGGGGCTGGTTTTGTTGGTGGGCGGTGTTGCCTGTCCTGGTCCTGCCATCGCAGACGCGGTGACCGGCGCTGTTTCCGTAGGAGAGCGGCCGGGGGAAATCGCCGTGAACCCCGTTACCAACAAGGCATACGTCACCACTTTTGAAGGTGTTTCCGTCATCGACGGTGCAACGGGCGCGGGCAAGCTGTACTCGGGAGACATGCCGGTGGACGTCGCGGTGAACACCGCCACAAACAAGGTCTACGTCAGCGAGATCGGTGGCACCGTTGCTGTGGTGGATGGGGTGACCCGGGCTGTTACGTCTGTGTCCGTGGGGCCTGGACCGGGAGTCGTCGCGGTCAACGAAAGGAACAACAAGATCTACGTTGGCCTCACTGCAGGCGTTGCCATCATCGACGGTGCCACCAACGCAGTTTCTACCGTTCCTCTCTCCGGGGGTGCACAGGACATTGTGGTGAACGGTGCCACCAACAAGGTTTACGTAAAGTCCGGCGGAACCATCAAGGTCATCAACGCCGCCGGGAGCGTCACCGGGGACATCATCATCGGTGCCGGGGGCATCCTTGCCGTGGCAGTCAACCCAGCCACCAACAGGATCTACTACACAACCCTCGGCAGGTACGGCCCTGGTGTGAGCGTCATAGACGGCGCAACCGACAAGACCACAGCAAAGCTCGAGACTTCAAGCAAGGTAGGGATGCTGGCAGTCAACACGGCCACCAACAGAATCTACGTTGCCGCGGACAGCAACTCCCTGGAGGGCTACGTCAAAGTCATAGACGGGGCGGCCTTCACCGAAATTGCCCAAATCACCACGCCCACGCTAGTCCGCGACATCGAGGTGAACCAAGCAAGCAACAAGATTTACGTCGCCATGTCCGGCCGCGGCGTCACGATCATTAACGGCGCCGATAACAGTTCGTCGGCTGTCTTCACGGGGCAGAACCCGGTTGCAATCGGCGTGAACCCCTCCACGGGCAAGGCCTACGTATCCAACTACGACAGTGCGTCCGTCTCGGTGATCGACGGAACGGTGGCGGCCTCAGCCAAGAATGACTTCAACGGCGATTCCTTTGCTGACCTGTTGGCCCGTGACGCCTCGGGTGTGCTGTGGCTGTACCCGGGCGATGGTTCGGGCGGCTGGCTGCCGCGCCTTCAGGTCGGTGTCGGCTGGAATGTCATGACGGCCCTGCTCGCCCCAGGAGACTTCAACGGTGACGGCAACGCAGACGTCATGGCTCGTGACGGATCCGGCGTTTTGTGGCTTTACCCCGGCAACGGTTCGGCAGGCTGGAAGCCGCGCCTGCAGATCGGCAGTGGTTGGGAAGGGATGAGTGCCATTGAGGGCCTCGACTTCCACGGCGACGGATTCGTGGATGTGGCTGCGCGAGACCGCGGTGGCGGCCTGTGGGTCTACCGTGGCGACGGCAGCGGCGGCTGGTTGCCCAGGATGTGGGTGGGCTCAGGGTGGTCCGACATGTCCGAGATCACCGGTGTTGGCGACTTCAACGGGGACGGCCTCGCCGACATCGCTGCTCGTGATGGGGCCGGCGCATTGTGGCTCTACCCGCCGAACGGCTACGGCAGTTGGCTGCCTCGACAGGCAATCGGGCAGGGCTGGAACGCGATGAACTCGCTTGTTGGTCCCGGCGATTTCGACGGCGACGGTCGGGCTGACATCCTGGCCCGGAACACCGCAGGGGAGCTCTGGTTGTACTCCGGGCAGGGAGGCTCGTGGTGGCCTACGGCGTCCCGTGTGGGCACAGGGTGGAACGGAATGACGGCGATTCTGTGAGTTTCCTGACAGCCGTGTAGACTCCGCTCATCGACGCGGCTATCGCGTCTCACTTCTTGGGGGTCCCATGGGTTCTGTCGTGTCCGGTTCAGCTGTGCCTGCGCCCGGTTTCAAACGCACGACGGCGGCACTCGCCGTCGTTGCTTCACTGGCCGTTTCGTTGTTGGTGGGGTCTCCGGCGGTGGCCGACTCGACATCGTTCGACATCCCTGTCGGGACAGCCCCGCACGACGTAGCCGTCACTTACACCGGCGACGTCTACGTTGCCACCGACAGCGGCGTGTCGGTCATTGATGCCGTTACACGAAAGGTGACCACGGTTGACGTTGGGGGCGCCGCTCAAGGTGTAGCAACGATCGGTAGCAGCACCGCCTACGTCAGTGTTGCAGGCAAAGCCGGTGCTAACGGATCCCTGGTCGTCATGAACGGGGCCACAGTCGCGGGACGGGTTAAGACCGGCCCCAACCCTGGCACTGTGGCCGTCAACCCGGTGACAAGCAAGGTTTATGTCGCCTACAGCAACGGGATCACCGTCCTTGACCCCCGGACGAGTCCTATGCCCGTCGATATCCCTTACTACACGTCACGTCCTCGAAGCGTGGTCGTTGATTCGTTCAGAAACAAGGTCTTCGTGACAACGGACGGCGTCTTTACCGTCATAGATGGACAATCAAACGCCAAGGACGTCTACGTCCTCGGAGCAGGGGATGCTGTTGGTCATGCTGTGAATACTCAAACGAACGCGGTCTACCGTACGGTCGCGGGAAGCTACATCGGTAACCCGCAGAGCGAACTGGGGCTGGTTGACGACTCTAATCATTCGAGCCTCATCCTTCAGACCAACGAAACGTTCGGGAAGCTGGCTGTCGACTCTTGGACTGGCCTCGTCTACATCGAATCATTGAACGCCGCGGGCAACTCTTCAATATTGTTGGTCAACCCTGCAATGAGAAGCAAGGTGGCCCAGATCAGCATTCCCAGCCCGCCGACTTCCTTGACGGTGGATTCCACCCGCCACAGGACCTATGCAACGCTGAGCCGCGGTGGCATTTCCATCATCGATTCGTCCAATAGTTCGACAGTCGTCCGAACTGGCGTTCAGCCCGTGGCCGTGGCCATCCACGATTACACAGGCACCGCGTACGTAGCGAACCAGGGCAGCGCTTCTGTGACGGTCATTCGGCCCGCTAACCCGCAACCAGTGAAGAACGACTTTAACGGAGACCGCACCGCTGACGTTCTGGCTCGTGACGGTTCTGGAGCACTTTGGCTCTACCCCGGTGACGGTGCGGCGGGATGGCTCGATCGGCGGCAGATCGGTCAAGGCTGGAATGTCATGACCGCAATCGTGGCTCCGGGCGACTTCAACGGAGACGGTTACTCCGACGTACTGGCTCGCGACACTTCCGGCGTGCTCTGGCTCTACGGCGGAAACGGTGCAGGCGGTTGGTTGCCGCGCGTACAGGCAGGATCCGGGTGGAACGTCATGACAGCAATCACCGGGGTGAGCGACTTCAACGGAGACGGAAGCATCGATGTGGCGGCTCGTGACGGCAGCGGCGTTCTGTGGCTCTACCCCGGCAACGGCAAGGGCGGCTGGCTACCCCGCGTCCAAGTTGGCTCGGGCTGGTCGGCAATGACTGACATCGTTGGCGTCGGTGACTTCAATACCGACGGAGCGTCTGACGTTATGGCCCGAGACTCCAGCGGCCGGCTCTGGCTCTATCCGGGAAATGGCGCGGGCGGCTGGCTGCCCCAAGTGCAGTACGGTCAAGGGTGGAATGGTATGACGGCACTTTTCGCAGTCGGTGACTTCAGCGGAGATCGAAAAGCGGACATCATGGCCCGCGACTCCTCCGGCGCACTGTGGCTCTTTTCAGGTAGTGGAGGCGCCAAGTGGCCCATTGGCAGCGTCATGGGTCAAGGGTGGAACGGCATGAAGGCTATCCTCTAAGCAAACGGGCTCTTGGAACTCGCTGAACGGCCGGCCGTAAGAGCAGGGCCGGCCGTTCACTTTACGAGGTTGACGCTTCTTACGAGGACAGTTCTTTACAGATATCCCGTTGTTGGCCCGTGCTGCTCACGAACGTGAAGACGCCGGTCGAGGGGTCGACGTTGTAAACCAGCTTGCCGATGTAGTGGATGGTCGTTGGCCCTGCCGGTACATCGGTGGGGAACAGGATCAGCCCGTTGTGACCTGTAGCGGTTACCGTTTGCGTCCCATCGGGGTTGACTCGCGTGCTTGTGACGGAGCCGTCTGTCCGGATCGTTATCGACTTACCGGCAACCGGATTCGCGGGGTCCTCGCCGTAGTTCGTATACGTCAGGAGTACGCCCTTCCCGGCCGAGAGGACGCGGACCACGTCCCCGTTCTTGTCAGTGAATTGCTTTGTCTGCAGATTGCCACCTTTCGAATCAAATCCCAGATTGAATTCGCAGCCGAGCCCTGCCGGGAGGATGAAACTCTGGTCGGCCGCCGCCGGGGCGGCGGGTGCGAGTAATGCAGCGAGTAATACCGCCACAGGCGCAAGCCTGGGGATGTACTTGTTCTTCATGATGTTCTCGATTTTTGAGCTGTGCGGTGATGAATGGCGGCACCATCCCATGGGGTGGGAAGGAGACCTAGTGCCGGTGCTCACGGGACGAGTCCCTGACGGCGGCCTTAAACAGGGCAAGCCGCTTTGTAACTGATGCGGGTATGCGGCATCGGGTCAGAGATTACTCTCAACCGGAATTATTGGCCACGCCTTTCGCAAACTCAATCCTCCCCACCCCGCGCCCGCTTCAAATCCTTCCGCAGCCCACGATTGTCCGCCCGCAACTCCCGGTTGTCTTCGGTAAGTCCACGGTTGTCCGCCACCAGCCCCCGGTTTGTCGCTTCCAACTCCAGCACCAGCTTCACGCCGGCAAGGTTGAGCCCTTCGTCCAGGAGCATTCCGATCCGCCGCAGGGTCACAAGGTCGGTCTCGCTGTAGCGCCGGGTGCCGCCGTCAGTCCTGTCCGGGGTGAGCAGCCCTTTGCGTTCGTAGAGCCGGATGTTTTGCTGGCCCATGCCCACGAGCTCGGCCGCCACAGAGATCGCGTAAACGCCCAGGTCGTCCCGCGAAGAAGCAACGCCGGAGAGAGCGCCGGATACGGTACCCTCGGGTCCGCCGTCGTGCGTTTCCGCCGAAGCATCGCCACCAGAACCAGCCACCAACCACTCCTAAATTCCTCGAAAAATCCTCTTGCACCACTCTCTGCCCGGTGCTATAAAAAATCTATACCAGCCAACACAGATCTGGAAGGCTGGCACTACAACAGAATCAGCATCAAGATCTGAAGGAGTGAGAACCAAATGCTGATGCGCACTGACCCGTTCCGCGAATTCGACAGGCTCGCCCAACAGGTTTTTGGCACAACAGCACGCCCTGCCGGCATGCCCATGGATGCCTGGCAGGAGGGCGAGGAATTCATTGTTGCCCTCGACCTGCCGGGGGTGGACCCGGCCTCGGTTGAACTGGACGTTGAACGCAACGTCCTCACCGTCAAGGCCGAGCGGAAGTCGCCTGCGGGCGAAGACACCGAGATGATCGCCGCCGAACGACCCCAAGGCGTCTTCAGCAGGCAACTCATCCTCGGCGACACCCTGGATACCGACGGCGTCCAAGCCAGCTACGACGCCGGCGTGCTGACGCTCCGCATCCCGGTCGCCGAGAAGGCCAAGCCGCGGCGCATCGAGATCACGTCCAACGGCAAGCGCCAGGAGATCAACGCCTAATCGAGCCCGCTCCGCGTCGAGCCCCTTGCTCGACGCGGAGCGCCCAAGCGGGAGCTTCGGACCGGCCGCATCGGAAGAATGGGCGCAGGCTTCGCGCCACGCCATAGCGCTTGTTGCGCAGAGGAAACGCGGCCCCCGACGTTGTCTCCCGAACGGGCGGCCCCCGGTACCGTTTGTTCCGCTGCCGGGGGCCGTCTCCCACCCGCCGCACGCTTTACCGGAAACCTGCCTTGGCCACCCAACCTGACTACTACGCGACCCTCGGCGTCGCGCCAACCGCCACGGCGCGGGACATTGCCCGCGCCTACCGCGCGTTGTTGCGGCGCCACCACCCGGACACGCGCGACGCCGGTACCTCCGAGGCGGCCGACCTCCAGCAGTTGCACGCGATCATGCAGGCTTACGTCGTTTTGTCGGACCCGGGAAGGCGGGCGGCTTACGACCACGAACGCAGCGGACGCGGCTCCGGTACGCCGGTCAAGGTCCGCTGGCACCGCACGACGGCGGACCAGGAACCAGCGCGGCGGCAGCAACCCCTGAGCTTCGGACCAACCCGGTGGACACCCTCAAACAGAAACCAAAGGAGACCTCTATGAGTGCGTGGCGCTCCTACGACAGCCACCTGATCCCGGCGTTTTACGAACGCTTCGAGGAACGCTGGGGCAAGGGCACAGCTCCGTTCCTGGATCCGGAAGTGCATGAGCAGCCGATGCCCCGGGCACAGTGGATCAACGTGGATACGGGTGCTGCCGTTGCCGTGGTCCCCATCTGGACGGACGATCCGGAGCACCGTTCCTTCGGGGTTTTCTATCTGCCCCCGGCCGGCGATATCTGGATCCTCCGGCCCGGGCCCACGGCCTTTGCCGAGCCGGGGAAGGGTGCATCAAGGGAACAGGTTTCGTTGCGCAACGATGCGTTCAAGAAGGCCGTCAACCACGCCAAGGAGTTCATCTACGGGCCGCAGCCCTAACGGTCCACCGCTGTCCGCCGCGAACCCAGCCCGTCCCCGTCGTACCTCAACCGCCGTCCGGCCAGGACTCCCGCAGCTCCGCCGGCAGTTCCTCCACATATACCGTCTGCGGCGGCTCGAAGTAGATCACCAGGACCTTTTCGCCCACGCGGTACTCGCTGGATTTGTCGAAGGGGAGGGCGAAGAACGCACTCGTGCCGCCCAGATAGGGGAGCATCACCTCGCCGAGGGTGCCTGGCCCGATGGTTCCCGTGACGCGACCGATCCTGCCCGTGAGGCTCCGGTTCACCTCTTTATGCATCGGGCTCTTTCGCAGGCATCGGGCGCGCCGGAGCCTTTCCGGGTGCCGGCCGTACGGGCATTTCCTTGCCCCGCAGTGCAGCGGCAAGTGAGGGCAGGAAGTTGCCTACCTGCGACAGGATGCCCCCAACCATACTGTTCAATCCCTCACCGCCGTTGAGCACCGTGAGTTGCCCGATTCGGGAGAAGGGCTCGGCCGCAGCGGATACGATCGCCGGCATGTTCTCGGCGATCTGCTGGGTGATGACGGCATCCTGGTTCGACTCCAGGGCCTCGCCGCGGGCCTTGATTCCCTCGGCTTCGGCCAGGGCCTTGGCCTTCACGGCCGAAGCTGCCGCATTGCCCCGGGCCGTCGTCGCCGCAGCTTCGGCCTCACCGGTGACGCGGGTTGCACCGGCCATGGCGGCGGCAGCACCCGCGTTGGCCTGGGCCTCAAGTTCCACGCGCCGGGCATTGGCCTGGGCTTCGAGCTCGGTGCGCTTGGCCAGGGCTTCAGCGGCGCTGATGTCCGCAGCCTTCTTGGCCTCGGCCTCCGTGCGCTGGGCGTAAGCCTTCGCATCGGCCGGTTTGCGGATAGTGGTCTGGAGCTTCTGTTCCTCCCGGTCAGCCTCAAGCTTTGCCACCTGCGTCTCCTGTACCACCACTTCCTGGCGGGCAGTGGCGTCGGCCAACGGTCCAGCCTGTGCAGCATTTGCACGTGCCTGTTCGGCGTTGGCCTGGGCCGCTGACTGTTGGATGGCCGAGCGGCTTTGCGCATCAGCGATGAGGGCTGCAGCTTCCGCTTCCTTTTCGGCAGCCTCCCGGTTGCGCGTTGCCTCGGCGATCCGGGCCTCCATCTTGACCTGCGCGATGTGCGGCTTGGCCAGGTTCTGGATGTATCCAGTGGGATCCTGCAGGTCCTTGATCTGCAACGAATCCACCACGAGCCCCAGCTTCTCCATCTCCACGCCGCTGGCGCTACGCACCTGCGAAGCGAGCTTGTCGCGCTCGCGGATGATCTCCTCCACGGTCATGCTGCCAATGATCGAACGCAGGTGCCCTTCGAAGACGTTGTACACCTGACTCTCCATTTTGGGTTGCTGCCCAAGGAACCGGCGGGCAGCATTGGCAATAAACGGCGGAGCGTCACCGATCTTGTAGATCACCACCCCGTCAACGATTACCTGGATGCCTTGGGACGTCACGCACGAGACCTTCAGCTCCGTCTCGTTCAACGTCAGTGCGAGTGGCCTCACGGTTTGCAGCCCCGGGATCACCAGGGCCCCCTTGCCGGTGACAATCTTGAAATCCATGCCGTCGGTGTTCTCCAGCGTTCCCCGCGTGAGGCCGGAGATGATCAGCGCCTCATTGGGCTCCGCCACCTTCCACATGGCCTTGGTTGCCAGCCACACGAATCCGATGGCCACAACCACGCCAAGGATCGCAGCGATAAGTGGGAAGAATGCTGAAAGGTCGTTCATGGACCCTGTCCCTTTCCAAAGAACCCGTGCGGAAGCCAACTTGGTTGCTCGTGTACACAGTCTGAGTCCGGGGTGTCAGGGAGTCCAGCAATTTTGTGCGTCATTTGTGCTGCTGATGCCTGGGCTATCCCGGGGCGCTGGCTGACGGTCGCTGAGAAGGGAAGCGCATGAGAAGGCTGGTGCAACCTGGAGTGTATCCATGCGCGGTTGCACCAGCTGCTAGTACGACGTTCTGTAGTTAGTTGTGACACCTGTCCATTGGCCGCTCCTAGTTCCCGGCTTCGATGATTTCCGGGTCTCCTCAAGACTGTGAAACCACCTCCAATTTTACGGCCCGCCCAAGGAAAAAGCTCTGGAAATACGCGGACAACGGGGCAGCCTTCCCGGGCAAGGATGCCCGCCGTGGCACGATAGATCACGATGAAACTGCGCGATGATCAGACCGGAAACCGTGGCCTCCCGATGCCCCTTTGGCTGCAGGGTGGTTTGGAATCGGCGCAGGCAGCCTTCATTTCCGCCGTCGTCGTGGTGTTGCCGTTGGTGGGCGTCTGGGCAACGGACGGTTTCCAGAACCGCAACGTGGATGCCCTGGCACGTTTGGCCGGGCAGGCGTGGCTCCTGATTCACGGTGTTCCCCTGCATCTTGCACAGGTTGATCTCGGTACTGCTGGACAACCCGGCTCGGGTTCCTTGTCCCTGATACCCCTCGGCCTGACCCTGATCCCGTTCCTGCTCGCATGGCGTGCCGGCAGGCGGCTGGCGCGGGCCTCCTACACCGACCAGTTGTGGCAGGCCCTTCTCGGCGCATGGACCGTGTACGCGGCCTTCGGGGCCGCCACCGGATTCATCTGCAGGACATCGGATGTGGTGATCAATCTGTGGCTGGCCATGTCCATTCCACTGATCTCGTTCGGACTGGGAATGGTGATCGGCGCACGACGTGAGGCCGGTTCCTGGAGCCGGCTCATCGGCGTCGACGCCGTCGCGTGGCTCGCCAAGACCAGCCAGCACTCGCGCTGGGCAGGCTCCTACGTTGGATCAGCCGTGAAGGCCGGATTCGTGGCCACCATGGCCGCTGTTTCACTCGCAGCACTGCTCCTGGCCGTGGACATTATCTGGCATTGGACAGACATCATCGCCGTCTACGAAGGCCTCAAAGCAGGTGCCCTTGGCGGGGCCGTCCTTACCATTGCGCAGCTCGGTTTCCTGCCGAACCTCGTGATCTTCACGCTCGCGTGGTCATCCGGTGCCGGCTTCTCGCTCGGCGTCGGCTCCACAGCGGGACCGTTGGGAACCGCCGTCGGACCTTTGCCCGCCGTCCCGATTTTCGGCGGCTTGCCCGCAGGGCAACTCGACCTCGGCGGCATGGCACTCGCGCTGCCCGTCTTCGCCGGGATCATGGCGGGCTGGTGGTTCCTTCGTGAGGGCGAAAACCATTTTGACGAGTGGCTCTCCATCAAGATCAAGGCCCGCTGGTTCACGGCGGCGGCTTCGACGCTCTTCCTCGGGGCGCTCATCGGGGCCACGGCCGGACTGCTCAGCGGAGGCCTGGCGTGGATTGCGCGTGGATCGGCCGGCATCGGGCGGCTCACCGAAATCGGGCCGAACCCGTTGTGGACGGCGGTCTGGATTGCCGCCGAGGTGGGGATCGGCGTCGTTATCGGCTACGCAGTAGGGCCGTGGCTGGAACGCAGCCAGAAGCTGCGCGAGGCGAACCTGGACGAAAACGCGTACGACGACGAACACGCCTGACGCTTCAGCGGATGGTCCCGCCGGAGGTGCCTAGCGCAACGAGCCCGGCATGGAGTCTTCCAGCTGGGACAGGCACTGCGACTTGGCGTTCTCCGTCAGGGCCGAACGCGTGCAGTCCTGGTACGTGGTGACCTGCTTGTAGAAGAGCACGGACGTCAGGATCAGCAGGCACATGATCGCCGAGACAACCAGGCCGGAAATGGTTCCGAACAGGACCAGCTTGGAGTGCTTGAACTTCACCGCACGGACCAGAACAACGATGCCCAGGATCAGGCCCGCGGCTGTCAGGATGGCGCTAAGCCACACGTATTTCACGTTGAGTGAGAAAACGAAGAACGATCCCAAAGCCGACAAAAGGAACGCACGGAACAGGATCTGCGTCACGCCGAATGCGGACTTCTCCGCCTCGGCGCGGGATTGCTGGCTCGGCCGGGGACCGACGTCGGGATTCATGTTTTCCAGCCTACGCGAGCCGCCCATAAGCTAGTGCAATGCGCATTGTTGTCCTCGTGTCCGGTACCGGTTCCAATCTTCAGGCTGTCATTGACGCAGTGAAGTCGGGTGAGCTGGACGTCGAGATCGCAGCCGTGGGTGCGGACCGTCCCGATACCTATGGCGTGGAGCGCTCGGACGAGGCCGGCATTGAGACCTTCGTGGTGAACTTCAACTCCTTTGAGACCCGTTCCGAGTGGGATGCGGCTTTGCGCGACAAGGTTCTCTCCTACAAGCCGGATGTTGTGGTTTCCTCCGGTTTCATGCGGATCGTGAGCGCGGACTTCATCGAAGCTTTCGGTGGCAAGTACGTCAACACACACCCGGCGCTGTTGCCGTCATTCCCTGGCGCGCACGGTGTCCGGGACGCCATGGCTTACGGCGTGAAGGTCACCGGCTGCACGGTGCACTGGGCCGACGCCGGGGTGGATACGGGCCCGATCATCGCCCAGGAAGCCGTTACTGTGCTTTCGGATGACACTGAGGAGACCCTGCACGAGCGCATAAAGGTGGTCGAGCGCCGGCTGCTGGTCCAGACCCTCGCCGACCTCGCCGCGCAGCCCAACTAGGGGAAAGCGCTACGAGAGTTCGCGCTGCTTCGTTTCCGGGGCGAACAATGCCATCCACAGCACGGAGATCAGCACCAGCCCACCCGCGAGGGCGAACGAGGTCGCGAGTCCGAACTCCGGCCAGAAGTACGAGGCAAACACGAGCGGCCCGAACCCGGCACCGATGCGGGAGAACGTGGAGGCCCACCCGAAGCCGGAGCCCCGGAGCTCAGTCGGGTACAGCTCGGACACGTAGGCGTAGAGCACGGGGATGGCCACCTGGACCACAAAGCCGAAGACAAGCAGCCAGAACACTGCAGCCGTCGGAACGTCCACCACCAATGCCACGATCACCAAAGTCACGGCGGACAAGGGACCCGTGATCGCCAGGATCCATTTGCGGCCCACGCGCTCCACCAGGAGGGCTGCAACAATAACGCCCAAAAGCCCGACGGCGGCCATCCCCGCAGTAGTGACAAAGGCCTTGTATTCCTCGAACCCGGCACCAATGAGAATCCGCGGCATCCACGTGAGGGACAAGTAGTAGACCAGCAGCACGGAGAAGAACAACGCCCACGCCGCTGTGGTGATCTTCCAGTTGAAAGTCCAAATCCGGCGGAGCTGGCCCCATGCGCTGCCGGGGGAGAGCCGCGGCGCATCCTGTGGTTCGGGCAAACTGTAGGCGCGGGCGGATGCGCCTGTAGCTTCCACGAGTCCATCGATCACGGCGGCGGCCTCAACGCGTCGGCCTTTGCGGATCAGAAACAAAGGAGACTCAGGGACCGAACGCCGAACCCAGAACACCAAGAGCGCCGGAATCACCATGATGAGCATCGTGAGCCGCCAGTCGGCAAACGCAGCCACGAGTCCGGCGGAAACAAAGCCACACAGGGCAGCGCCCACGGGCCACCACCCATCCATGGCGGTGAGGACCTTGCCGCGCTGCTTCCGGGGCGTGAACTCGCCGACCAGGGCATAGTCCACCGGAATGCAACCGCCAAGTCCGAAGCCCGCCATGAACCTGAAGATGCAGAACCACACAATGTCCGGAGCCAATGCGCCCAGCACGGTGAAGATGCTGAAGATCAGGAGTGTTGCGGTGAAGGCCTTCTTCCGGCCGATCGTGTCCGCAATGGTGCCCCATGCGAACGCGCCCACCGCCATACCGATCAGGTTGGCGGTGCCGATCCACGCAGCATCGGCGGGTTGCAGGGACCAGTGCTTGGACAGCAGGGGGATAAGGATGCCGTTGAGCGTCACGTCCCATGCGTCGAACATGAAGCCGAGGCCGCCGATCAGGAAAATCTTGCCTTGGACCTTCCACCGCCACGGCAATTCCTGCACCACTTGTTCGCCGCTGGACACGGTTGTGTATGTATTCATGAGGCCTCCTGCATGCAACTCTAGGCGGTCGGCCGGACACTGTTACCTCTGGTGGCCGGGAGCATTCTCGATGGCCCTCCGCAGGAACCCCCCTGCTTCCTCCAGGGCGCCCTTCGCCGCCGCAGGATCCAACCCTGTCAGCACCACCAGAATGGCCGCCTTCACGGAACCGCCCGCGGCGTCCAACGCCGCAGCGGCTTCAACTGCGGACACCCCAGTCGCGTGCTGCACAGTCCGCTGCGACCGCGCCAGCAGCTTCTCGTTCGTAGCGCGCAGATCCACCATGAGGTTGCCGTAGGTCTTGCCGAGCTTCACCATCACCAGCGTGCTGATCATGTTGAGCACCAGCTTCTGGGCGGTCCCCGAATTGAGCCGCGTGGAGCCCGCGATGAACTCCGGACCCACCACCACCTCGATTGCGACATCTGCCAGGTGGCTCACGGCCGAGCCCTTGTTGCACGCCAACGACGCCGTGAAAGCACCCTTTTTCCGGGCCTCCTCCAGCGCGCCGATCACGTACGGCGTCCTCCCGGACGCAGTAATACCCACGACGGCGTCCGCCTCGGTCACGTTGATATCGTGCAGGTCCCGCGCGCCAGCGGTCGCGTTGTCCTCGGCATACTCCACCGGTTTCTGGATTGCCTGGGTACCGCCCGCGATAAGTCCGACGACGAGTCCCGGCGGGGTACCGAACGTCGGCGGGCACTCGCTCGCGTCCAGCACACCGAGCCGCCCGGCTGTTCCGGCTCCCACGTACAGAAGGCGACCGCCGCGCTGGAGCCGCTCCGCAACGGCGTCGACCGTTTGGACGATTGCCTCCCGCGCTTCCGCGACTGCAGCGTGTACCCCGGCCGTATGGTCGAGCATGGCTGCCACCAACTCGTCCGTGCCCAGGATGTCAAGGTCCTTGAGGTTCTCCGCTGCGGCTTCGGTCTGGAGACCGGCGAGTTCCGTACGGAGGTCCGCGAGTTTGTCAGCGTCAGTCGGGCCAGTTTGTTCCGTCACGGTGGATGTACCTTTCCTGGAGGAGCCCGCGGCGCTGCGCAGCGAGGGCGGCACCGTCCAGGCCGTCGCCGAGCGGGGCCACCACCTCAATCCCAGCCGAAGCCAGGGACTTCTGCAAGAGGCCCGCGAAGAACTCCGAGCTGGCCACGCCGCCGAGCACCGCCACTCGCGGCGCACCGCTCGGGTCACCGCTGGCGGTCAGCTGCACGGTGTGGGTGAGGATGCGGCACGCTTCCTCCACGATGTCACGCGCGACGGCGTCACCCGCCTCCGCGGCGTGCAGCACCAGGGGAGCGAAACGGGCCATCGCCCGGTAGGGGTTTTCTTGTTCGGCAAGCCAAGCCGGCAGTTCCCCGGGCGACTCAACCAGTGCCCCGGCAGCGGCCGACAGCGACGTGGCCGGCCCGCCGTCGAGCGCTTGCAAAACGGCTTGGAGCCCCTGCTGGCCGATCCAGCGGCCGCTGCCCCGATCACCCAGATAAGGGCCCCACCCGTCCGCCCTGTGGAGTACACCGCCCTCGTCAAACCGGAAGGCGACCGCGCCGGTGCCGACGATGAGCGTGATCCCGGGGGCGCCCTGCAGCGCGCCGAGGTGGGCTGCAGTCGCGTCGGAAAGGACCGCGGCCGGGACACTGAAGTGCTGGGCGAGCATGGCGGCGAGTTCGCGGGACTTTGCCGCTGATGCTTCGACGCCGGCCACGGCAGCACCGATACCGGTCAGGGTGCTGACGGGCAGGCCCGGCGGGAGCATGGCGGTGGTCTCAAGGACGAGGTCGAACGCCAGGGTAGGTCCGTTGTCCACGTGCACTCCCGGAAAGCCATGCTGGTCCGCGGAGCCCAGCAGCTCATCGCCGGCGCGCAACTCCACGCGGCAACGGCTCTTCCCTATATCTGCAACGAGAACGACATCCATGGCATCCATGGACCAACCCTATGTTGGGCAACTTCCGTTGTGGGGCCTGCTGTGCGGGCTAATTGCGGGGAATGGGGCGCAGAGCGGGCCTCACAAGGTGAGGGCGCAAGGGGACGGCGGCGGTCGACGCAAAACCAGCCACGCAGCGAAACACGATAAACTGCCCGTATCCCCACCGACCCGCGATATCTACGCGAACTAAGACGGAGACTTTTGTGAGCTTGACGCAGCTTGACCGTGTTCCCATCCGCCGTGCACTGATCTCGGTTTACGACAAGACGGGACTGGAGGAGCTCGCGAAGGGCCTGCACGCAGCCGGCGTCGCGATCGTGTCCACCGGCTCCACCGCCAAGAAGATCGCCGCCGCAGGCATCCCGGTCAAGGAAGTCGAAGAAGTCACCGGCTCCCCGGAAATGCTCGATGGCCGCGTCAAGACCCTGCACCCGCGTGTGCACGGGGGCATCCTCGCGGACCGCCGCGTGGAAGCCCACATGGAAACCCTGGCCAACATGGAGATCGAAACCTTCGACCTCGTGGTGGTCAACCTGTACCCGTTCGTGGAGACCGTGAAGTCCGGCGCTGCGCAGGACGACGTCGTTGAGCAGATCGACATCGGAGGCCCGGCCATGGTGCGTTCGGCCGCGAAGAACCACGCCGCCGTCGCGATCGTCACGGACCCCAACTTCTACGGTGCTGTGGTTGACGCCGCAGCCCACGGCGGCTTCGACCTGAACACCCGTCGTCGCCTCGCCGCCAAGGCCTTCGCCCACACGGCCAGCTACGACAATGCTGTTGCTTCCTGGACCGCGAGCCAGTTCCTGGACGAAGACGGCGACGGCGTCATCGATTGGCCCGCCTACGCAGGCCTCGCCCTGGAGCGCTCCGAGGTCCTCCGTTACGGCGAAAACCCGCACCAGCAGGCTGCGCTCTACGTTGACAAGGCCGCTCCGGCAGGCATCGCCCAGGCTGACCAGCTCCACGGCAAGGCCATGAGCTACAACAACTTCGTCGACGCCGATGCCGCCCTCCGCGCAGCCTTCGACTTCGCAGAGCCCGCTGTTGCGATCATCAAGCACGCCAACCCGTGCGGTGTCGCAGTTGGTTCAGCCGACGCCGCAGACTCGATCGCCGACGCCCACGCCAAGGCACACGCCTGCGACCCCGTGTCCGCTTTCGGCGGCGTCATCGCTGCGAACCGCACCGTCACCGCAGGCATGGCCCGCACGGTGGCCGACATCTTCACCGAAGTTGTCATCGCCCCGGACTTCGAGCCGGAAGCCGTGGAGATCCTCTCCAAGAAGAAGAACATCCGCCTCCTGGCCCTGCCCGAGGGCTACGGCCGCTACCCGTCCGAGATGCGCCAGGTTTCCGGTGGCGTCCTGGTCCAGATGACGGACAAGGTGGATGCCGACGGCGACAACCCCGCCAACTGGACCCTGGCAGCAGGGGAAGCCGCTGACGAGAAGACCCTCGCGGACCTCGCCTTCGCCTGGACCGCTTGCCGCGCAGCGAAGTCCAACGCCATCCTCCTCGCCGACAACGGCGCGGCAGTCGGCATCGGCATGGGCCAGGTCAACCGCCTCGACTCCTGCAAGCTGGCCGTCGAGCGCGCCAACACGTTGGGCGTCCAGGTGGAGTCCGACGTCGACGGTGCCGGCGGTGCCTCCAACGCCAGCGGTGCCAACGCACCTGAGCGCGCACGCGGTGCCGTGGCAGCTTCGGATGCGTTCTTCCCGTTCGCTGACGGCCTGCAGATCTTGATCGACGCCGGTGTCCGCGCCGTGGTCCAGCCCGGTGGCTCGGTCCGCGACGAGGAAGTCATCGCCGCAGCGAACGCTGCCGGCATCACGATGTACTTCACGGGCGCACGCCACTTCTTCCACTGATTCCATAAATGACGCAACGGCGGCCGCCCCCTCAAGGGGACGGCCGCCGTCGTACTTAACAGGGATCTGCTACAAACCTACGAAGCCGCTGCGGTGTTGTAGGTGGACTGGATTACGGTGCCCCAATACGGGCCGTACATCGTGGTGGAGTTGCTGCCGTAGCCATAGGAGTTGATCGAGTTCTGGTAGCCGGACGAGCTGGTCCCGATGAACCACGGTCCGCCCGAGGACCCACCAGTCATGTTGCAGGGGATGCCCTGGGTGTTGAACTGCGGGTTGTAGGGATCGTTGGTGGCGGTGCCGGAGCAGCTCTTGAGGGATTCGCCGTTGAACGGAGCGGCTGCCGGGTAGCCGAAGGACTTGTAGCTCAGGCCGCGGGCGGCGTTGAACTGGACGCCGGAGGAGCCCACCACATCAGCGAGCTTCTGGCCGTTGAGGGTGTTCATGACGGCAAATGCGGTGTCGTACTGCATGTTGCCGTTGGATGCCCACTGGGTGGGGGAGTACAGGGCTTTTGCTGTCCACTTGCCATACGGCGCCGAACCGTTGAGGTAGGCAGGAACAAACACGAAGTTGGTGGCGTAAGCGCCCGGGCCTTCGTTGACGCAGTGTCCGGCGGTGGACACGGTGCTCTTGTTGGCCGCGGTCACGGAGTTGCCCGAGCACACGTAGTTGGCGCCGCCGAGGGTGAAGAAGATCTTGCCGATGTGCTTGACCGGTGTCTCGGACTGGTTGACCTTCAAGTTGATGGCCTTCGAGTCCGTGGAGGCCTGCTGGCCTTCGATGCTGGTGACGGCGCCCGGGGCTTCGGCGACCGGGGCTTTGCCGAGGTTCAGGAGGCCGGTGCGCTGGAGCGCCTTGGTGGCGAGGATGTCGCCGTTCTTGGCGTTCTTCATGCGTTCCGGGGTCCAGTAGTCCGCAGCGCCATTGTCTGAGGCTACGTGGCTGCTGACCGCAGCGCCGCTGGAGTCGGTGTCCTTGGCGGGGGCCGCGTTGGCGCTGGTGGTTCCAACCAGGGCGAGGATCGCGGCAGCGGACAGACTCAGCAGGCTTGTGGCCAGGGTCTTGGTTTTTGTCACGTTGTTCCTACCTAATCGAGGGAGTGAGGCGGTCAGTGATGGCGACCGCCGACTGACGGAATCGAAGCTACCGGGCGTGTGACAAGTTTGTAAAGAGATGTTTCAGACTTTGTGATATTTTGCTGTCAGTTGTTGTGAAGGCTCGGGAAGAGGCGTACGACGGCGGCACGCGCCTTTGGCGGCAGGCCGCCGTCGGGCCATTCCAAGCTGCCGAAAGGCGTCCTCGGCGCGGCCGGGAAAACGGTAACGCAAGGCGTGATCCCGGACACGAAGAGCCCCCAAAACGGCCTGCTCGGGTAAGTTAGAGATGTTGAAATCTGCAGACTTTCAGGGAGAACCCCGCCAATGGCCAAGATTATCTATACCCACACAGACGAAGCGCCGATGCTGGCTACCTACTCGTTCCTGCCGATTGTGGAAGCGTACGCCGCAACCGCAGGTGTGGAGGTCGAAACCCGCGACATTTCGCTGGCCGGCCGCATCATCGCCGTGTTCGGCGATTTCCTGACTGAAGAGCAGCGCACGGGCAATGCCCTCGCGGAACTGGGCGAACTGGCAAAGCGGCCGGAAGCCAACATCATCAAGCTGCCCAACATCAGCGCCTCCGTCCCGCAGCTCAAGGCGGCCATCGCCGAGCTCCAGGCACAGGGTTACGCCCTCCCCGACTACCCGGACAACCCCTCCTCCGATACCGAGACGGACATCCGCTCCCGCTACGACAAGATTAAGGGTTCCGCAGTCAACCCCGTGCTGCGTGAAGGCAACTCCGACCGTCGCGCGCCCCTGTCGGTGAAGAACTACGCCCGCCAGAACCCGCACTCCATGGGCGCTTGGTCCGCAGACTCCAAGACCAACGTTGCCACCATGGGCCAGAACGACTTCCGCTCCAACGAGAAATCCGTGGTCATCGAAGCCGATGACGCGCTGACCATCCAGCTGGTCCGCGAAGACGGCTCCGTCAAGGTCCTCAAAAAGGACTTCCCGGTCCTTGCCAACGAAGTTGTTGACGGCACCGTGCTGCGCGCAGACGCCCTGGACGAGTTCCTCGCCGCACAGGTTGCCCGCGCCAAGGAAGAGGGCATCCTCTTCTCCGCACACCTGAAGGCCACCATGATGAAGGTCTCCGACCCCATCATCTTTGGCCACGTGGTGAAGGCCTACTTCTCCGAGCTGTTCGACACCTACGGCAAGCAGCTTGCTGCAGCAGGCATCAACCCGAACAACGGCCTGGCCGCCATCCTGAACGGCCTGGAAGACCTGCCCGAAGACGTCCGCGAAGGCGTCAAGGCAGCCATCTCCAAGGGCCTCGAAGAGGGTCCGGCGCTGGCCATGGTGGACTCGGACAAGGGCATCACCAGCCTGCACGTTCCGTCCGACATCATCGTGGATGCTTCCATGCCGGCCATGATCCGTACCTCCGGCCACATGTGGGGCCCGGACGGCAAGGAAGCCGACACATTGGCAGTCCTCCCGGACAGCTCCTACGCAGGTGTCTACCAGGTAGTCATCGACGATTGCCGCGCCAACGGTGCATTCGACCCCACCACCATGGGTACCGTTCCCAACGTGGGCCTCATGGCACAGGCGGCCGAAGAATACGGCAGCCACGACAAGACCTTCGAGATCGAAGCAGCCGGCACCGTCCAGCTCGTCAACCGCGCAGGCACCGTGCTGATCGAACACCAGGTCTCCCCGGGCGACATCTGGCGTGCGTGCCAGACCAAGGACGTCCCGATCCGCGACTGGGTCAAGCTGGCCGTTACCCGTGCCCGCGCATCCCAGACTCCGGCCGTGTTCTGGCTGGACAAGGGCCGCGCCCACGACACCAACCTGATCGCCAAGGTCAACGAATACCTGAAGGACCACGACACCGAGGGCCTGCAGATCGAGATCCTCTCCCCGGTCGAGGCCACGGCCTTCACGCTGGAGCGCATCCGCAAGGGCCAGGACACCATCTCGGTGACCGGCAACGTCCTCCGCGACTACCTGACGGACCTCTTCCCGATCCTCGAACTGGGCACCAGCGCCAAGATGCTCTCGATCGTTCCGCTGATCAACGGTGGCGGCCTGTTCGAGACCGGTGCCGGTGGATCCGCTCCCAAGCACGTCCAGCAGTTGGTCAAGGAGAACCACCTCCGCTGGGACAGCCTGGGTGAATTCCTTGCCCTGGCCGTCAGCTTCGAGCACCTTGCCACCACCACGGGCAACGCCCGCGCCCAGGTCCTGGCCGACACCCTCGACCGCGCCACCGGTACCTTCCTGCTGGAAAACAAGTCCCCGCGCCGCAGCGTTGGCGAGCTGGACAACCGCGGAAGCCACTTCTACCTGGCCATGTACTGGGCCCAGGAATTGGCCAAGCAGTCCTCCGACGCCGAGCTGGCAGCAGCTTTCGCTCCGATTGCGGAGGCCCTGACCTCCAACGAAGAGGCAATCGTCGGCGAGCTGAACGCAGTGCAGGGTCCCGGCGTCGACCTCGGTGGCTACTACCGTCCGGATGCCGCCAAGGCCGCTGAGATCATGCGCCCGTCGGCAACGTTCAACAAGGTCCTCGCGACCCTGAGCTAGCATCCGCAAAAAGACCCCGCAGGCCACTGGCTTGCGGGGTCTTTTTTGTTGGGTACTCAGCGCGAGGCTGAAAACCGCTCCGGCGCCCTGCCGCCGTCGACGATGTCCTTCAGCACTCGGCCGATCGCCGGAGTGAACTTGAAACCATGCCCGGAGAAACCGGCACCCACCACCAGCGGGCCGAAGCTGTCCAGGACGAAGTCCTCGTTGGGTGTGGTGGTGTAGGTGCAGCTGATGGGAACCGCAGTGGAAGGGTCGACGCCGGGAAGCCACTCTTCCGCGTACCGCACCAACGCTTCGAGCTGCTGGGGGATGGGCTGGAACGTGCGTTCGTCGGGGTCCATCACCGGGCCGACGCCGTGCCAGCCCGCTTTCACGCCTTCGCCCGGAGTGAGCATGCCGTAGACGGGGCTGTACCAGTATTCGTAGAGTTCGTTCGCGGGATCGGGGTCCGGGTTGTGGTTGAAGCTGGGCCATACCAGGCTGTTGTCCAACGGGGTGAAGTGGGCCGGCTGTTCCTGCGTGACCACCAGGGCAGGGAGTTTGGCCAGGCCGTCCAGGACCTTGTTGGTCCAAGCGCCCGCGGTCACGACAACCCGCTTGGCCGAGTACTCGGTCTCGTCCGTTACCACCGCCACGGATTCGGCGCCGTCGATCCGGATGTCGCGGACCGGCGTGGAATATTTGAAGATGGCTCCTCGCGACTCGGCGGAGGTCCTTAGCGCGACAAGTGCGTCCGCCGACCGGATGCGTCCCGAGCCTGGCACAAAGAGGACGTCGGTGCTGAAGTTCATGCCCCGCCAGCGATCCGCGGCCTCGTCGGCTGAGATGAAGTAGCTCTCTATGCCGCGTTCCTCATGAGCCGCACGGACGTGTTGAAGCTTGGGAACGTTGCCGTGGTTGGCCAGGCCCACCAAGTCCAGGAGGGGAGCGCCATGTTCTGCGGCGAGCTCATCCCACAGGATTTTGGACTCGGCCAGGAGGTCCAGGTAATCGGCTTCGGCGTAGGCGGTATTGAAGTTGCGGGTTGCGCCGTGTGAGGCGCCGATGTGGTGCCCGGCCTCGAACCGCTCCAGGAGGACCACGGATTTGCCGGCCCGGGACAACTGCCACGCTGCGGCCGATCCCATCGCTCCGCCGCCAACAACCACCACATCAACCTGCATACCCGCTCCATCCTTGATTGGCTCCCTGCAAAACCGTCAGCCTCCATTGTCCCCCTACTCACCCAACCTGCGACAAAGTCGGGTTGGTGCGCGGCGGCCAAGCATGACAGATTGGAACGCGTGAAATTCCTTCACCCATCTCCCACGTCCTCATCCCGCGGCGTCACCATCCTGCGTGTCGTCTTCGGCGCGCTGCTCGTGGTGCATGGCTTCAAGAAATTCATGGCCGGACACGCAGCGTTCGCTGCATCAGTGGCCGCCATGGGTGTGCAGAAACCGGACGTCATCGCTTGGCTGGTCATCGCCGGAGAGTTGGGCCTCGGCGCTTTGCTGGTGGTCGGCGCGCTGACCCGGGTGGCAGGGTTCCTCGCAGCGATCCTTTTTGCGTCGATTTGGTTCGTGACGGAAGCCGGCAAGCCCCTGATCACCGACGCTTCCGGAGTGACAGCCGAGTTGCTGATCGTGTACTTCGCGCTCTCCGTATCCTTCGTCTTCCTCGGGCCCGGTGCCCTCTCCGTGGACCGGAAGTTGGCCCGGCAACCAGGGAAGCGTTAACCCGCTTGGGTTAAAACGACGACGGCGACGACCGCCTTTAGCGCGCGTCGTTCGGGTACCGGATCCCCAGCTGGGAACGGACGCCATCGAACAATCGCATCACGTTGATGGAATCCTCAAGCGGCATGACCGGGCTTTCCGTGAACCCCTGCTGAATGCACCGGGTCACTTCCCGGAGCTCGTAGGTGTAGCCGGTTCCCACCACGTCGAAGTGCTCGTGACGGGGCTCGTCCCAGCCCACCCGGACCACAAGTTCGCGCGGGTTGTTTACCGAACCCACTGTCTGCAAATAACCGAGTCCTCCGGCGACAGTGGCGTTCCTTGGTCCGTGGGCCATTAAGGACGAAGTGAGCTGGGCCTGGGCGCCGGTGTCATAGCCGAGCGTCAGGGCGTTCTGGGTGTCCACCCCGTCCTCGTTGAGCGAGCCGATAGCGGTGACGGACTGCGGAAAACCCAAGGTGCCGAGAGCCCAAAGCAGCGGGTACACGGTGATATCAAGGAGTGCCCCGCCGCCGTCGTTGAGGGCCCAGATGCGGGCTGCGGGATCGTAGGGTGCAGGAAAGCCCAGATCCGCGCTGACCCACTGGACCTGGCCAATTTCACCTGATCCTGCGATCTCGAAAGCCCGCTGCATGCTGGGCAGGAACCTGCTCCACACAGCTTCCATGAAGAACACGTTGTGCTCGCGGGCCAACCTCACCAGTTCCGTGGCCTCCCTGGCGTTGATGGTCAACGCTTTCTCGCACAGCACGTGCTTGCCCGCGCTAAGAGCGGCCGAGGCAATCAAGTAGTGCTGTGCGTGCGGAGTCGCCACGTAGACCACGTCCACGTCGGGATCGTCGAACAGCCGCTGGTAGCCGGGCACATCGCCGTCGTCCCCGTATGCCTTTGCGAAACCCAGCAGCCCCGCGAAGGCGTCAGCTGCGGCCTGCGTGCGTGAGCTCACAGCGTACAACTCGGCGTCGTCAAGCAGCGCCAGGTCCTTGGAGACGCTGTTGGCGATGTTTCCTGTGGACACGACACCCCATCGCAGCCGTTTGCCCGTTCCAGCCCGTGGATCCTGGTTGGTCTGGGAGAAGAGCCACGGCCTGGCGATGGGGAGCGTCATGCCAGCAATCCTCTCAGAAGCTGTTGATGCCGTGCACGATTGCGTCTTGCTTGCGCTCCAGCACGGCAGCGACGCGGCTGCACCCGTTCATGATTACCGTGGCATCGGCGTGCACATAGCCAGCGATTCGGGAGATGTCATTTTGGATCGTTTCCAAGGGCATTTTAAAGATGGGCTCGTGATGGGCGATCCGATTGCGCATCTCCCGTATTTGAGTGAGATCGGCGAAGAGTACTTTCCGTTTGAGATTGACAGCTTGAGGAAACGCCTTGATCAATCGGGGCTGCCAGAATGCCGTCTCGTAGCTTAGAACGGGATCGCGGGGGATGCCTTTGTCGAGGAGCCGGGTCCAGAAACCGAACGGCAGGGACGCGACTATCTGACCGGGGGTCGGGGCGGAAACCTGGCGGCGAAGTTTGATGATCGTCTCATCGAGAATCGCTCTGTGATTGTCCATAAGCCGGATGTTCGGGAGTTCCCACCAGGATTCACTGCGCCCGTCTGCCAATGCGTTGTGCATCGCGTTCCGCAAGGACACTTCCAAAATGCTAAGTGGTCCCCAGAAAGCTGCCGAAACTTCGATATTCCACGCATACAAGCGCGACGCTAGATGGTAACTACCGCGGTAATGCCGGAGATAAGTCTGGAAGCGAGGTGCGCTGACGAGCTGTTCCAGACTTCCGAATGAGCCAACGTCCACAGTTCCCCGATGTAGTTAAAAAAATTTGCCCCAGGAGTCCGGCATAGCTGCCGAATGGTCACTGGGGCGTGTACCCGACCAGTCTTGCATGCAGCGTGGGCAGGATCAAACCATGCGACACGGTAAGCATTTTGTTCATACCTTGGGTTAGACGGGATTACCCGGGTACTCACCCAGTACCCGGGTAATCCCGTCTAAACGGCCTCCTTGGCTTCGCAGCAGCTGTTCTGGCAGGCGCACTCGCTTGAATCCCCGCGCTCGTGGTCGTGCGCCTGAAGGTCATTGATGCGATCCGGTTTTGAGCTCCTCAGCCAGCCGGCCCTGCTGGAGCCGGAAACGACGGTCCGTCTTCTGGGCCAGCGAGCGGTCGTGGGTAACCACAAGGATGGTGGTGTTGTGGTCACGGCTCAGTGAACTCAGCAGCTGGATGATGTGTTCACCGGTCTGCTCGTCCAGGTTTCCGGTGGGCTCGTCGGCAAGGATCAGCTTGGGCTCGTTGGCCAGGGCACGGGCAATCGCCACACGCTGCTGCTCGCCACCGGAGAGGCGGTTGATCCGCCGGGAGTGCTTCTCCGGATCCAACTGCACCTGTTCCAGCAGTTCCTTGGCGCGCTGCAGCCGTGCCGCCTTCCGGACACCTGCGAACTCCATCGGCAGCATGACGTTATCCACGCCGCTGAGATTGGGGATCAGATTGAACTGCTGGAACACGAAGCCGATGTCCTGGCGCCGGTATTCGGTCAGCTTGCTGTCCGGCAGCCCGGCCAGGCTGACACCATCCACGACGACGTCTCCGCTGGTGGGTTTGTCCAGCGCACCAAGGAGGGACAAGAGCGTGCTCTTGCCGCTGCCGCTTTTGCCCACGATGGACGCCAGCGAGCCCTTCTCGAGTTCGAAGCTGACGCCGTTGACCGGCTTGATGGTCCGGTCTCCGGACTTGAACTGACGGACCAGGTCTTTGACTACGATCACGGCTATTCTCCTCGGAGGACTTCGATGGGACGGATACGGGCGGTCAGCAGTGCCGGAACCAGGGCACCGATGATGGCGACGGCGAACACGGCGGCAATGCCGGCGGCGATCACGCCGGGGGAGGCGCTGGCTGTCACGGAGGTCAGCAACTGCGAGGCACCGCCGAAGGCACCTCCACGGCCACCGAAGTTGCCACCCGGAACAGCCCCGTTGGGTACAGCCCCGGCCAGGCCGCCGGCGCGCTGGGTGGAGCCCGCCGTCGTGCTTGTATTGGAACTGATCAGCGCGGAAGCGATCCCGCCGCTCGCGAAGGACGCGATCGCGGCACCCACTACGCTGCCCAGCGCCACCAGGACCAGGGACTCCAGTACGAATTGGAGTCCGATGGTGCGGTTGCGGGCACCAATGGCTTTCAGGACGCCGATCTCACGGCGGCGTTCGCGGACCAGCATCACCATGATGAGGAGAATGATGAGTCCCGCCGTGGCGAGGGCTGCGATGAATGCGACGAGCGAGATGTTCTTGACGCTGTCCAGGGAGTTGACGGCGGTTTCCAGGTTCCGCTGGCCCTGGGTGACATCTGCCTTGTCCGTTCCGAGGGCGCTTTGCAGGGCAGTTTTGGTGCTGTCGACGTTCTCCATGCTGTTGACGGTGACGATCATGGAGGAAAGTTCATTCGGGGTGGCGGCCAGGGTCTGGGCTTCGGGGAGTGTCACGTAGACCGCGTTGTTGCCAAAGGTCGTGCCGGCGTCGAAGACACCAGCCACGGTGAACGTCTTGTCCTGGATGGTGAAGGTGGAACCGATCTTCAGGCTGTTCTTATCAGCCAAGGTTGTGCCCACAAGGGCCTTTGCTTCAGACGCGGTGTAGTCTCCCAGGCCCGTGCCACTGGTGATGTTCAGGGCCTTTCCGCTGCTGTCTACCTCTGCGCCGATTCCGGTAGCAGTGATGGGGAGCGTGCGGGCGGGCTGGTTGGTGGCGTTGCTGTTGGCGTTGTTGCGGTTGCCGAGCGTACCGGCGTCGACGGCGGCCGTCAGGTTGGTGGTGACGCTGGTGGCCTGCTGGCCCCCGGGACCACCGAAACCGCCGCCTTGTTGAGTTGCAGCGGTGCTGCCGGTTGTTGCTGTCTGCAGTCGGAGGGCTTTGGTCCCGACGACGTTCGTCACGTTTGCCACGCCTGCCGCGGTTGCTGCTTGGGTGCTGGTGAGCGGTTCGCCGCCTCCTTCGAAGCCCTGCCCGCCGGCTGGATTTACCGTGAGCGTGGTACCCACAGAAGCGTTGAGTTCCTGGACCTTGGCGCCTACGGCCTGGTTGGCCACGAGCATGGCCAGTGCCAGGCCGATGGCGACAGCCAGGACGGCAACCACTGCCGCCGTTCTGATTTTGTTGCGGAAGGCATTGCCTACGCTGCGGGCAAGGACGCTCACGTTTCTCCTTCGGACCTGATGAGCGGCCGGCTGGACGCCGGCCGCAGATCCAAGACTGCTCACCGGTGCTGTGCGGCAAGCCAGCCGAAGCTATGCGTGGGCTGTGAAACGTTACCGGGGCAACAGAAAAGCCCCGGCCCGCCAGGATGACTGGGGGACCGGGGCTTCTGTCTTATCTGTTAAGACGTACTACTTGGTGATCGGGCCGAGTACCGGATCGTCAACGTAAGCGGTCTTGACGTTCGCGGCGGTCACGATCTGCGGAGGCAGGAGGTAAGCCGGAACCGTCTTGACGCCGTTCTTGTACGAATCCTTGTCGTTGATCTCCAGCTGCTTGCCGGCCTGCAGGTCCTTCACCATGGTGATGGCGTGCTCAACCAGCTTGCGGGTGTCCTTGTTGATCGTGGAGTACTGCTCGCCTGCCATGATCGACTTGACGGACTCAACCTCGGAGTCCTGGCCGGTGACAACCGGGAGCGGCTTGCCTGCGGCCTTGACGGAGGTCAGGACTGCACGTGCCAGGGTGTCGTTCGGGGAGAGGACGCCGTCCAGGGAAGCGGTGCCGTAGCTGCCGGTCAGGAGGGTGTCGGCGCGACGCTGGGCGTTTTCAGCCTTCCAGCCCTGGGTCACAGCCTGCTCGAAAGCGGTCTGGCCGGACAGGACCTTCAGGGTGCCGTCGTCGATCTTCGGCTTCAGCACGCTCATGGCGCCGTCGAAGAAGACCTTTGCGTTGGCATCATCCGGGGAACCGGCGAACAGTTCGATGTTGTACGGGCCGTTCGGCTTCTTGGCCTTGAGTCCGTCCAGCAGTGCCTGGCCCTGGAGCACACCAACCTTGAAGTTGTCGTAGGCCACGTAGTAGTCCACGTTTTCGGTGTTCAGGAGCAGGCGGTCGTAAGCGATGACGGTGGCGCCGGCATCCTTTGCCTGCTTGAGCTGCGTACCCAACTGGGCGCCGTCGATGGCACCCACGATGATCACCTTGGCACCCTTGGTGACCATGGCGCTGATCTGGTTCTGCTGCTCGGAAACGCCGCCGTTGGCGAACTGCACGTCCGGCTTGAAGCCGGCACCGTTAAGGCCGTCGTTGAACAGCTTTTCTGCGAGAACCCAGTTTTCACTGGTCTTCTGGGGAAGGGCGACGCCGATCAGCGAGTCCTTGGGGAACGCTTCCCCGCCAGCTGTGCTGCTGCTTGAGCCGCTGTCCGTGCGGCCGCAGGCCGTCAGCGCCAGTGCCGCGATGGCAGCGACTGCTGCTGCCTTTCCTGCTTTACCAAACATTCGCATATCTTGGTTCACTTTCTGTGTGGGTGGGGTGGAGCGAGTTCTGGGGTATTGCAACCGGACGGGACCGGTCAGGCTTCCTTCGAGATGACTTCCTTGGTGGACGTGGTTTCGTCCGCCTTGATCTCGTTGTTGCGCTGGAAGTTCTTCATCAGCAGGCCCGTGATGGACCGCTTGCCCTGGGTCTTGTTGTAGACATCGAAGGCGACGGCGGCCAGGAGCACCAGGCCCTTGATGATCTGGGTAAGGTCGGCGCCAACACCCAGGAGTTGGAGGCCGTTGTTCAGGACAGCCATCACAAGACCACCAACGATCGAGCCGATGACTGTACCTACGCCACCGGTGACGGCTGCGCCACCGATGAAGACAGCTGCGATGGCGTCCAGTTCCCAGCCGACGCCGTCAAACGGGCCGGAGGCGGTGGAGCGGCCAACGAAGATCATGCCGGCGAGGCCCGCCAGGACGGACATGTTGAGCATGACCATGAAGTTGACCTTCTTGGACTGCACACCGGAGAGTTCCGCTGCGTGGCGGTTGCCACCGACGGCGTAGACGTGGCGGCCGAGGACGGTCTTGTCCGCCACGAAACCGTAGAACAGCACCAGCACTGCGAGGATCAGGCCCGGGATAGGGAACGACGTTCCGGGGCGGCCCGTGGCGAACAGGTACGTTGCGTAGAGGATGGCACCACAGATCAAGACCAGCTTGGTGACCTCCACCCAGAGCTCGGGAACGTCGGCGCCAAGCGCCTTGTTGGCTGCGCGGGTCCGCAGGGACATGACCACGACGAAGGCTGCGGCCAGGATGCCGATCAGGAGCGTCAGGTTGTTGAAGCCGGTGTTGGGTCCGATTTCCGGAAGGTAGCCCGAGCCGAGGTACTGGAAGTCGTTGGGTACCGGGATGGTGTTGGACTTGCCGACGAACTGGTTGAAACCGCGGAAGAGGAGCATGCCGGCCAGCGTGACAATGAAGGCAGGAATACCCACATAGGCAGTCCAGAACCCTTGCCAGGCGCCGATGATGGCTCCCAGGACCAGGCCGAACAGCACGCCCATGTACCAGGGAATGCCCCAGTCCCGGATGGCAAGGGCCACTGAGACGCCAACGAATGCGGCCACGGATCCGACGGAGAGGTCGATGTGCCCGGCGATGATCACCAGCACCATGCCGATGGCCAGGATCAGGATGTAGGAGTTGCCGTTGAACAGGTTGATCACGTTGCCGGGGGTGAGCGTGCGTCCCTCGGTGAAGATCTGGAAGAAGACGATAAGTGCCACCAGGGCGAAAATCATGCCGAACTGGCGGGTATTGCCACCAAATAGCTTCTTGAGCGCGTTCATTGTTTTGGTCCTTGAGTCAGGAAGGGGCGTTTCTGGGCCACTGGGTCAGGCTGCTGTCTTGCGGTTGGAGGTCATGAGTTTCATCAGGCTTTCCTGGCTGGCTTCGTCCTTGTTCAGGACGCCGGTGATGGAGCCTTCAAAAATCGTGTAGATGCGGTCGGAGAGGCCCAGGAGTTCGGGGAGCTCCGAGGAAATGACGATCACTCCCTTGCCCTGGTTGGCCAGCCGCTGGATGATGCCGTAGATCTCGTACTTGGCGCCAACGTCGATGCCACGAGTGGGCTCGTCCAGGATCAGGAGGTCCGGGTCGGTGAACATCCATTTGGCCAGCACCACTTTTTGCTGGTTGCCGCCGGAAAGCTTGGCTACGCCTTCTTCCACGGACGGTGTCTTGGTCCGGAGGGACTTGCGGTATTCCTCGGCTACCTGGAATTCCTTGCGGGAGTCCACCACGTTGTAGTTGCTGATCTTGTTCAGGGCCGCGGCAACAGTGGTGGTCTTGATGTCGTCCAGGAGGTTCAGGCCCAAGGACTTGCGGTCCTCGGTCACATAGCCGAGTCCGGCGTCGATCGCGGCCTTGACCGTGCGGAGGTTCACCCGCTTGCCGTCTTTGTAGACCTCGCCGGAGATGTACTTTCCGTACGAATGTCCAAAAAGGGACCGTGCCAACTCAGTGCGCCCTGCACCCATCAACCCGGCGAAACCCACGATTTCGCCGCGGCGGACGAAGAAGTTGGAACCTTTGCAGATCAGCCGGTCCTGGATGGCGGGGTGTCCCACGGTCCAGTCCTTGACTTCGAAGAAGACCTCGCCGATCTTCGGTTCGTGGTCCGGGAAACGGGACTCGAGCGTACGGCCGACCATGCCCTTGATGATCCGGTCTTCGTCCACGCCGTCACGCTTCACGTTGAGGGTCTCAATCGACTTGCCGTCTCGGATGATGGTGATCTCGTCCGCGATCTGTTCGATCTCGTTGAGCTTGTGCGAAATGATGATCGAGGTGATGCCTTTGCCCTTGAGGCCGAGGATGAGGTCCAGCAGGTGCTGGGAGTCGGACTCGTTCAGGGCGGCCGTGGGCTCGTCGAGGATGAGGAGCTTCACGGACTTGTTCAGCGCCTTGGCGATTTCCACCAGCTGCTGCTTGCCGACGCCGATTTCCTTGATGACGGTATCCGGGTCTTCACGGAGGCCGACGCGGGCCAGAAGTTCGATGGAACGACGTCGGGCCTCGGCCCAGTCGATGATGCCCCACTTGGTGGGTTCGTTGCCCAGGAAGATGTTCTCCATGATGGACAGTTCGGGGATCAGCGCGAGTTCCTGGTGGATGATCACGATGCCGGCGGCTTCGCTTGCGCGGATGTCCTTGAACTGCTGGGTTTCAGCCTGGTAGACGATATCGCCCGTGTAGCTGCCGTAGGGGTAGACCCCGGAAAGGACCTTCATGAGGGTCGACTTGCCGGCACCGTTTTCTCCACAGATGGCGTGGATTTCGCCCGCCTTCACCCGCAGGCTCACATTCGACAAGGCCTTCACGCCGGGGAATTCCTTCGTGATCGAGCGCATCTCCAAAAGGATGGGATCACCTTGCGTGTCGAGGGTTGTCATCAGCCCTTGCGCCTCCAATGCATGACTTCGTTGTCGGCTCCGCGGCGGCGGAGCTGTCTGATGAAAAAGTAAACTTGATCACCCGTCTTGTCGTCAAGACTTGAACGCATGAACGAGCTAACGATTTTGTTACTTAGTAGTAATCCCGGCATGTTGGAAGACCAAGGCGGCCGCTCCGAGGGCTTCGGCCCGGGCTCCCAAGGAGGACATCGCAAGGTGCGTTGTCTCGCCAACGACGGGTACCGCGTGCCGCACGAGTCCCCGCCGGATGGGGTCCAGCAGGAGGTCTCCCAAGCCTGCCAGGGGGCCTCCCACCACGATCACTTCAGGGTTGATCAGGTTGGAAACGTTGCCCAGTGCGCGCCCCACCGCGAGCCCGGCGTCGTCAACTACCCGTTGCGTTGCGGAGTCGCCGGCAAGGCAGTTCCGCACGATGTCCTGCGGCGTGAGGAGTGTGTCCTGGCCGCGTCCCAGCAGCTCGATCATGGTGGTGGTGGAAGCTATGGTTTCCAGGCATCCCCGGTTGCCGCAACGGCATACCAAGCCGTGTTCGTGGATGGTGGCGTGGCCTATTTCGCCCGTGATTCCCACGTTCCCGTAATACGGCACACCGTTGAGGATCAGCCCCGCGCCGATGCCCGAACCGATCTTCAGGAACATCAGGTTGGAGACGCCGCTGTGCGGCCCCCAGGTCACTTCCGACAGCGCGCCAAGATTGGCGTCATTGTCAACGAATACGGGACAGTTGAGGGCTTCCTCCAGCCGGTGGAGGATGTCGATGCCTACCCATTCGGGGAGGATCGCGCCCTGGGCAACGGTGCCGGATCTGCGGTCAATCGGCCCGGGAATGCCCGCCCCGGCACCCACGACTGCGCTTGGGTCTATGCTGTTTTCTTCCAGCAGCCGGGCGAGCAGCTTCACTGCGGCAGCGATACCTTCTTCGGCCTGATGGCCGAGGGGCAGCTCGATGAAATCCTCGGCAATCACGTGGTAACCAAGGGAGGCCAGGACCACGCGGAGGTGGCGTCGGCCGAAGTCGATTCCGACGGCGACCGCACCGTTGCTGTTCAGCCTCACGTTGGTTGCGCGGCGGCCGGAACTGGTGGTGGGCTCGGTGGACACCAGGCCTGCGTCCTGCATGATCTTGACGATGTTGGAAACCGTGGCGGTGGAAAGCCCGGTCTGTCGGGAAAGCTCCGCCTGCGTCGACGGCCCGCTCAGCAGGCACTCGATGATCCGCTGCTGGTTCAAATGGCGCAGCGCGGACTGCGAGCCGGGTTTTCTCGGGTGGCTCTTCGTTGAGCGCTGTGTAGCGGGCATGACAAGAAGAGTGCCCCATGAAGAGCTTTGTAGTCAAGAAGTGAACACAAGCAGTCAATCTTGACCGACATACTCCAACGCAACGACATCGGGTATGTACCCCGTGTGGGGCCCACTAAGCGCCTTAAGATCTGGTCTTGGCACGCAGAGCGGGCCCCACAACGCTTCCCCTCCGGTTGCGAGGCCCGTTATTCGTCCTAAGTTCTGGTTTTAGCGCGCAGAGCGGGCCCCGCATCGGAGGGTCGGCGGGCAATGTGTCCTGATTCCTTGGCTCCGGGGTCCAAACGCCCCGGACGTTCGCGGACGCGCATGCCTACGCTGGAGAGACAAAGACTTTCCGGCCTGCGCCAGGTCCGGATTCCGGAGAACCAAAGGTGGTAACGATGCTGCTCTCAGTCCTGCAGGCCAACGCCTCCGTCCTGGACGTGGACGCAAACCTCCGGACGATCGACGACGCCGCGCGGCGTGCTTCCCGAGCCGGTGCCGGCCTGTTGCTGACCCCCGAGCTTTTCCCGGTGGGCTACGCGCCGCTCCGATTGCATGCGGAACTGGACCCCGAAACCCTTCCGGGCATCCGTGAGCGCTTGGCGAACATCGCCCGGACGCACGGCATCGGCCTGGTGTACAGCCTCCCCGCGGCCGCGGAGCACACATACGACGACGACGCCGAGCCAGCTTCCGGCGGCGGTCGCTGGCACATCTCGGCTACTTTGCTGGACGCCTCCGGGAAAGAAATCCTGAGCTACAACAAGGTCCACCTCTTTGGCGCGGAAGAGCACAAGGCGTTCGTCGGCGCCCAAGCACCGCCCGCCGTCGTGGATTTCAACGGTCTCCGAACGTCCATGCTCATCTGCTACGACGTCGAGTTTCCCGAGGCCGTTCGCGCCGCAGCGACCCGCGGGGCCGAGCTGCTCCTGGTCCCAACGGCACTCTCAGCAGGGTTCGACAACGTTCCGCAGGTGCTTATCCGTGCCCGTGCGCTGGAGAGCCAGCTCAACGTGGCCTACGCCAATCACTGCGGGCACGAGGACGTTTACAACTTCCTTGGTGGCAGCGTCGTCGCAGGGCCGGATGGTTCCCTGCTCGCAGCGGCAGGGGACGGCGCCAGCTTGCTTTTCGCCGAGGTTGGAACGGATAGCGTCAACGCCGCCCGCGCCGAGGTTCCCTATCTGCAGGAACGCCGCCCGGAGCTGTATGCGGAGTGGGACCGCTAGGGGGCATTCCTCAGCCGTCGCCGGGCTTTGAACAGCGAGTTCAATGCTGCAAGAAGTGCGGCCACCACGACGATGCCAAGAAGAACGGGATATGAAACGCCGAGCTCAAATCGAAAGCCGCCATCGGCGTGCAGAATGCCTTCCATGTAGGCGTCCCGGAAACTACCGCGCTCAGTGAGGACACCTGCCGCGACGATCCAGGCCAATGCCACGGCCAAGCCGGCCACGATGACCACCCGAATGGCGATTGCTGGATTGCGCAGTATCGACATGCATTTCCCCCATGATGAGTGTCTTTTACCTTGGTTGGCACCCTAATGGGTCCGCGTCAGTCCCTGAATGCCTTTTCGAAAATTAGGTGGTGAAAACGCCTAAATTGGGTGGCGAAAACGGTCAAATAGGGGTTTTGACGTGGTCATCTAGGTGGTGCCCATCGAGCCTCACTCAACCAGCGAATCCACATACTGCAACGCGATCCACAGCTCGGCCCGGACCTGTGCTGCGTTGAGGTCCATATCCAGCAACTCGCCAACCACGCCGATCTGCCGCCGCACACTGTTCCTGTGCAGGCCGAGCAGCTTGGCGGACGCGTCCCAGCTGCCGTTCTCGGCGAGCCATCCGCGCAGCACGGGCAACAGGGGATCCCGGCGCTCGGATTCCAAAGCCAGCAAAGGAGCCAGCAGGCGTCCGGCGAGCATGGTCCCCGCATCCCGTCCCAACAGCCCGGTCACGGACCAGGTCACTTCGTCCACCCGCGCGCTCAGGCCGGTGGAAAGCACGCGGGAACGCAGGGAGGTGACCCGCTGGTAGGCGGCCGCAAGCCCTGTGAGCTCTGTCGGTTCGCCGATGACCAGCCGCCAACCCAGCTTCTCGACGTCGGCCAGGAGCGAATCGTCCACGCGCAGGCGGGTGATGGCCGCGAAGCCGTAGTCGGTGACCTCAACGAGCTTGGTATCGAACAAGCGCCGCCATTGCAGCACCTCGCGCACGGGACCGTCGTCGGCGCCGTCCAGCTTCACTCCCTGAACCACCCGCATCTGTCCGGACCGGGTTGAGGACAGGCTTTGCGCCAGCAGGTCCTTGAGTCCGTTGAGTTGCTTTGTCCCACCCGAAATTAGTGTTTCCGGGTGAAGCAGCATGGCAGTCGCCAGCTGGCTTGGGGCCAACGATCCGCTGGTCCGCTGACGTACCAGCAGCTCAAGCAACCCCACGGCCGACTGCACCACGTTGTTCTGCGCAGGGGTCAACGGCACATCGGAGCCGAGGATCAGCGCCCCAAGGTTGGCGTCCTTCGTACTCCGCAGCGGATGGCCAAATACCAACGCCGAGCCTGGATGGTCGAACCCGTCCATCTCCACGCGCGGCCCGCTTCCGGACAGCAGCCGCTCCAGCATGGGGGCCAGCAGGGAATGTTCGACGCCGGTGCTGCCGCCGGCGCTGTGGCCGCGTGCCCGCACCCGCCCGTCCGCTCCGACCAGGACGGCCCACACGGGCACGCGCTGAACCAGGGCGGCCAGCAGTTCGTGTTCCGGCCTGGGGGAGAGCACGGCCCGCATCAGTTGCCGGTTGGTATCGGCAAGCTGCCGGAAAACCCTTGCGTTGTCCGATTCAAGGAGTTGCGAGAACTCCAGGCCGATCGCTGCGAAGGGGACCGACTCAGGTACCTCGAACAAGGTGAGGTTGTGGGTACGGCAAGCGTCCAGCAGAACGTCCGGAACGGCGTCGAAATAGGGTTTGATGCCAAAGCCGAGCGCAGCCACTTTGGCGTCCACCAGCCTCTTCACGTACGCGTCCACTTTCGCCGCCGAGCCACCTTTCCCCAGGAAAGGCAGCCCGGCGGTGAGCAGGAACTCGCCCTCCGGAAGGTAGGGCGTGGGGTCCTCGAGCTCACTCGGTTCAACCCACCGCAGCAGCGAGGCGCCGCTGCCGCCGTCGTGAAGCAATTTCAACTCGGGCGGCAGCTGCTCCAGGAACTGCTCGAGCGTGACGAAACTCAGGCGGGCGGTGGCGGGCTCAGGCGACATTGCCCTGCCCGGCAGCTGCCGGCTCCTGGTAGTCGGGGCACTCGTAGGCGCTGGATTCGTAAACCCGGGGCAGCCGCGGCGCTATCCGGTTGATGATTTCGTCCCCGTGGCTCCCGATCGCGGCGCCCCAATCGTCGGCGCTCGCGGCCCCGGATGCGGGATCGCCGAAGAGCACCGCCGTATCGCCGACGTCGATCCCGGTGGCATCCGGTCCGAGGTCAACCATGAATTGGTCCATGCAGACCTTGCCGATCACGGGGACGTTCCGACCGGCGACGTTCACCACTGAACGTCCGCTGATGCCTTTCGGGATGCCGTCCGCGTACCCGAGGGGGATAAGCCCCAGGTATCGGGGTTCATAAGTGATGGCCTGGTGCTCGTAGCTGACACCCGTTCCGGCTGGGACTTTCTTGACCATCACCAGCGGAGCGGTCACGCTCAGTGCCGGACGAAGCCCGAAGTCGGCCGGATCCAGATGGTCGGCCGGAGCCAGGCCATAGATGGCGAGTCCGGCACGGACCATGTCGAAGTGGAATTCCGGCCGGTCCAGGATGTTTGCGGAACTTGAAACGTGACGGAGTTCCGGTGTCAGCCCGGCTTTGCGTGCCTCACTGACCGCGTCTTCGAACTCCGCTACGGCCGCTGCGTTTCCGGGGTGCGCAGGAACGTCGGCCCAGGCCAGGTGGGTCCAGATGCCCCGCACCCGAAGCGTCCCGTCCAGTTCCGCCTGCCGTGCGCGGGCCACGAGTTCCGCCCAGTCCTCCTTGCGGGCGCCGCCGCGGCTGAGTCCGCTGTCCAGTTCAAGATGCACGACGGCGGGACGGCCGAGGCTGGCTGCGATGCCTGCCAGGACGTCGAGTTGGTGGACGCTGCCGAGGGAAACATCGATGTGGTTTTCCAGTGCTTCCCGGATTGTCTCGCTCGTCTGGGATGCGAGATACAGCCACGAAAGGATCGGAACGGTGATTCCCGCTTGGCGAAGCGAGATGGCCTCAGAAAGCTGCGCGGTTCCAAGCCAATGGGCCCCGGCTTCCACTGCTGTCCGGGCCACTTCAACGAGGCCGTGACCGTACGCGTTGCCTTTCACCACGGCCATGAAGAAGGGTGCGTCAGTGCGGCCCTTCAGTACTTTGATGTTGTCTGAAATCGCAGACAGATCTACTTTGACCTGTCCCGAAAGCGCCGCCGAAGCGGGCGATGATTGATGTGCATTACGTCTCATGGAGGAACACTATAGGGCATTTTGCACCAACATGAGAGGTGGCTCACATGCCAACCTTGATGAGGGGAAACCGACAACTACTCAGAAGGGACGTCAACGGTGACCGTGCCTGTGAACACCCAAGACCCAACTCCGGCAAGCCTCGTCCGGCCCGCCCTCGGGGCCCAGCTGCTGCGCCGCAAGCCGATTGGCCAGATGGTCAGCGAAGCCGGAAGCGGCGAAGGCGGCACTCCTCTGGTGAGGAGCTTCGGCGTCCTGCAGCTGACCATGATCAGCGTTGGAGCCACCCTCGGTACCGGCATCCTGGTGATCCTTGGCGAGTCCGTGCCGCTGGCCGGACCCGCCATCTGGATCTCGTTCGTCATCGCCGGACTGGCAGCGCTGTTCTCGGCGGTGTCCTACGCCGAAATGGCCGGCTTGGTTCCCGTGGCCGGCTCCAGCTACTCCTACTCCTACGCCACCATGGGCGAGGGAATGGCGTGGATCTGCGGCTGGTGCCTCGTGCTCGAGTACGCCGTCTCCGTAGCCGCCGTGGCCGTGGGCGCGGGGCAGTATGTCAATGAGACGCTCGCCGCGTTCGGACAAGTACTGCCTGACGCCATGAGCCAGCCGCCGGGCGACGGGGGACTGGTGAACGTTCCCGCGATGGTGATCGTGGTGCTCGCCATGGTCCTCCTGGTCCGGGGAGCCCGCGAGAGCGCCTGGATCAACACCGCGATTGTCATCATCAAGGTGGGCATCCTCTTGTTCTTCTGTGCCGTGGCTTTCACCGCCTTCAATGCAGGCAACTTCGAGCCCCTCATGCCGATGGGTGCCGCCGGCGTCTCGGCAGCGGCCTCCCGCGTCTTCTTCTCCTACATCGGCTTTGACGCAGCCTCCACTGCCGGCGAAGAAGCCCGCAACCCCAAGCGCGACCTGCCCCGGGCCATCCTGCTGTCCATGGTGATCGTCACCAGCATCTACGTCCTGGTTGCGGTGGCCGCCATCGGTGCGCGGCCCTGGGGCTGGTTTGACGGTACGGAAGCAGCGCTTGTCCAGATCCTCGAGGAAATCACCAACCAGCCGTGGATGGCGCTGGTCTTCTCCGTAGGCGCAGTCCTGGCCATTGCCAGCATCGTCCTGACTGTCCTTTACGGCCAGACCCGCATCCTTCTCTCGATGTCCCGCGATGGACTGGTTCCCAAAGTCTTCGGCCGCGTCTCCCGCCGCACCGGCACTCCGGTAGCGGGAACGCTGATCGTAGGCACCGCCGTCGCACTGACCGCAGGGCTGGTTCCGCTGGGTGCACTGGCGGATGCCACCAGCATCGGCACCTTGTTCGCTTTCGCCCTCGTGAACGTCGCCGTCATCTACCTGCGCCGCAACCAGCCTGATCTCAAGCGCAGCTTCCGCGTCCCGCTGTACCCGATCACGCCGGTGCTGGGAACCCTGATGTGCGCCTACCTCATGGCAAACCTCGGCGCCGATACGTGGATCGTGTTCGGCGTATGGATGCTCGTGGGCATCGCCATCTACTTCGGTTATGGACGCCGGAACTCCAAGGTAGCCGCGCTCAGCGAGCAGGACTACCGTGAACTGACCACCAGGGCCTTGAGCCCGGAACCTGTGAAAGCAGACAACGCATGACCATCGCCACCGAACTCCCAACGCCTGAGAGCCCTGCAGAAGCTCCCATCACCATGCTGAACCCGGATTTCCCGTTCAGCTACGACCACTACCTTGCCCACCCGGACGGCCTCGGCTCGGTCCCGGAGGACAAGCTCGGCACCGAAGTTGCCGTGATCGGCGCCGGCCTTTCAGGACTGGTTACCGCCTATGAGCTCATGAAGCTTGGCCTGAAGCCCGTCATCTACGAGGCCGATCAGATCGGCGGCCGCCTCCGGACCGCGAGCTTCCCCTCGGCCCCCGGCGTGGTGGCGGACCTCGGCGGCATGCGCTTCCCGGTCTCCGGCAAGGCGTTCTACCACTACGTTGACCTGCTGGGACTGGAAACACAGGACTTCCCGAACCCGCTGGCGCCGGTTACTTCGAGCACGGTCATTGAACTGGCCGGCAAGAAGCACTATGCCGCCACTCCGGAGGACCTCCCGGCTTTCTTCCACGAGGTGGCGGACGCCTGGAGGGACGCCATCAAGGACGGCGCAGCGTTCACGGAGATGCAGGAGGCCATCAAGGCCCGTGACACCAAGCGCATCAAGGAACTGTGGAACGAACTCCTGCCCGAACTCGATGAACAGACCTTCTACAGCTTCATCGCGGCCAGCAAGTCGTTCAAGGATGCAGGGTTCGCCCACCGTGAAGCGTTTGGCCAGGTGGGTTTTGGAACCGGTGGTTGGGACACCGACTTCCCCAACTCCATTCTGGAAATCCTGCGGGTCGTTTATACCGACGCCGACGACCAGCACCGCCTGATCGCGGGAGGCGCCCAAAGGCTCCCCGAAGCACTTTGGAACCACGCGCCGTCGGACATCCTGCACTGGCCGCAAGGCACCTCACTGGCGTCGCTGCACTCAGGCTCGCCGCGCGGCGCCGTGGACAATATCCGCCGCGCAGACAACGGCGACCTAGTGGTCCGTGAAAGCTGGGGCCGGGAGGCAACGTACCCGGCCGTCGTGACCACGTGCCAGTCGTGGCTGCTGTCCACCCGCATCCACACGGAAGAAGCGCTCTTCCCTTCGGAACTGTGGACCGCGATCGAACGCTCGCACTACATGCAGTCGTCCAAGACGTTCGTGATGGTGGACCGGCCCTTCTGGAAGGACATCGATCCCGAAACAGGCCGCGAGGTGCTTTCCATGACCCTCACCGACCGCCTGAACCGGGCAACGTACTTGCTCGACGACGGCCCGGACAAGCCCGCTGTCATCCTCCTGTCCTACACATGGAACGATGACGCCCTGAAGTGGCTTGCCCTCAGCGCGGAAGAGCGTGTGAAGCTCATGCTCCACTCCCTGGAACAGATCTACCCCGGCGTGGACATCGCGAGCCACATCGTTGGCCAGCCCATCACAGTGTCCTGGGAAGCGGATCCCAACTTCATGGGTGCCTTCAAAGCCAACCTGCCCGGGCACTACCGGTACCAGCAGCGGCTGTTCACGCACTTCAAGCAGGACAAGTTGCCGGAGCACCAGCGCGGCATCTTCCTGGCCGGAGATGACGTGTCCTTCACGGCTGGTTGGGCGGAGGGCGCGGTGACCACGGGCCTCAACGCAGTGTGGGGCGTGGTGAACCATCTGGGTGGATCGTCGGCCGCGAACAACCCCGGTCCGGGGGAGCTGTTGGAGGAACTTGGCCCGATCTCCCTCGACTAAATACGTTGCGAGGCCCGCTCTGCGCACTAACCCCATTGCAGGGCCCACGCCGCCCGGGTTCCCTGGCTGAGCTTGCGAAGTCAGGGAGGCGGTGGGGATGCAGAGCGGGCCTCACAAGTGTCCTAGGAGCCGTGCATCTCCCTGTGCGCCGCAGCGAGGTCCCTGTAGTGCGCCGCGTTGCGCTTCACGCCGTCGAATTCCTCATCCGTGAGCTCGCGGCGAACCTTCGCCGGCACTCCTGCTACCAGTGACCGTGGCGGGATGACCGTGCCTTCAAGGACCACCGCTCCGGCAGCGATCAGCGAACCCGAGCCAATCACAGCCCCGTTGAGGATGGTGGCGCTCATGCCGATCAGGCAGTCGTCCTCCACAGTGCAGCCGTGCACCACGGCACTGTGCCCCACCGAGACGCGTTCGCCCACAGTGCAGGGGAAGCCGGGATCCGCGTGCAGGACCACGTTGTCCTGGAGATTGGACCCCGCACCAACTTTGATGGCGGCGGTGTCTGCACGGACGGAGACACCGTAGAAGGCGCTTGAGTCCTGGGCCAGCGTGGCCTTGCCGATAATCGAAGCCGTGGGCGCCACAAAGGCGGTTTCATGGATGGCCGGGGTGTCCCCGGCAAAGGTGTAAGTGGGAGCCATGAGCCCCAGCATATTCCCAACTGGGGGACAGCAAACGTCGCAATGAGCGGCCAGTGGAGCGTTTGCTGTCCCCCAGTTGGTGCGGGGGTTAGTTGAACACCACAGTCCGGGTGCCGTCCAAAAGCACTCGGTGCTCGGCGTGCCACTGGACAGCCTGCGTCAGGGTGCGGCCTTCCACGTCGCGGCCCATCCGGACAAACTGGGCTGCCGTGCGGGCGTGGTCAACGCGGATGACTTCCTGCTCGATGATCGGTCCCTCGTCCAGGTCGGCAGTGACGTAGTGGGCCGTGGCGCCGATGAGCTTCACGCCGCGGGCGTGCGCCTGGTGGTAGGGCTTGGCTCCCTTGAAGGAAGGCAGGAACGAGTGGTGGATGTTGATGGCGCGGCCGTTCAATTCGCGGCACAAATCGTTGGAAAGGACCTGCATGTAGCGGGCCAGCACCGTCAACTCAGCATCGTGCTCGGCGATCAGCTTCAGCAGTTCGGCCTCGGCTTGCGGCTTGCTCTCCGGCGTGACGGGAATGTGGTGGAACGGGATGCCGTAAAACTCCGCCAGCGGCTCAAGGTCCCGGTGGTTGGACACGATGGCCGGAACGTCGATGGGCAGGGTACCCGCCCGCTGCTGGAACAGGAGGTCGTTGAGGCAGTGTGCGTCCTTGGAACACATGATGATGGTCCGGACCTTCTCGCCCACGGGGTTGATCTGCCATGTCATCCCGAAGGATTCTGCTACTGGCCGCAGCGCGGCAGTCAGTTCCGACTGGGAGTTCGACGTCGTCGCCTCCACGCGCATGAAGAAGTTGCCTGTGCTGGGGCTTCCGTACTGTTGGGAGTCGGCGATATTGCATCCTGCTTCGAGGAGCGCTCCCGCCACGGCGTGGACGATGCCGGGGCGGTCAGGGCAGGAAAGGGTCACAACAAAAGCGGAGTCAGTCACACCACCAAGCCTACCGGTGCGGCGTTGTTGTACTGTTAATGGGTCGCAACTGGCGTTGGGTGGACTACCACCAGGGAGCGGCAATCACGAAGACCACGGATCGTACGCCTGGGCCGAGGGTCATGTTTTACCGATGCATATGCGTGACCGATCCCTCTTGTCATCAAGGGGACGCGGGAATGCCGCTGCCGGTAGCCTGACCTGTAGCACCACCCGTTCCCTAGCCAGGAGATCTCCGTGACTACCACCACTTCAGCGTCTGTCAGCAACCAGTCGCTCGCCGAACTCGATCCCGAGATCGCAGCAGTCCTCGACCAGGAGCTTGGCCGCCAGCGCGGCACCCTGGAAATGATCGCTTCCGAGAACTTCGCTCCCCGCGCAGTCATGGAAGCCCAAGGCTCCGTCCTGACCAACAAGTACGCCGAAGGCTACCCGGGCAAGCGCTACTACGGCGGCTGTGAATACGTCGACGTTGCCGAGCAGCTCGCCATCGACCGCGTCAAGGCCCTCTTCGGCGCCGAATACGCCAACGTCCAGCCGCACTCCGGTGCACAGGCCAACGCCGCAGCGCTCTCCGCCATGATCAACCCGGGCGACAAGATCCTTGGCCTCTCCCTGGCCCACGGTGGCCACCTGACGCACGGCATGAAGCTGAACTTCTCCGGAAAGCTCTACGAGGTTGCTGCCTACCAGGTGGAGGAAGACACCTTCCGCGTGGACATGGACAAGCTCCGCGAGCAGGCCATCGCTGAGAAGCCCCAGGTCATCATCGCCGGTTGGTCCGCCTACCCCCGCCACCTGGACTTCGCTGCCTTCCGCTCCATCGCGGACGAGGTTGGCGCCCTGCTCTGGACGGACATGGCCCACTTCGCCGGCCTGGTCGCAGCAGGCCTGCACCCGAGCCCGGTGCCGCACTCCGACGTCGTCACCTCCACTGTCCACAAGACCCTGGCGGGCCCGCGCTCCGGCGTGATCCTGGCCAAGGAGCAGTACGGCAAGAAGATCAACTCCAACGTGTTCCCGGGCCAGCAGGGCGGCCCGCTCATGCACGTCATCGCGGCCAAGGCTGTTGCCTTCAAGATCGCCGGCAGCGAGGAGTTCAAGGAGCGCCAGGAGCGCGTCCTTGAGGGTGCCAAGATCATCGCCGACCGCCTCAACCAGTCCGACGTTGCCGAGGCCGGCGTTTCCGTCCTCACAGGTGGCACCGACGTCCACCTGGTCCTCGTGGACCTGCGCAACTCGCAGCTCGATGGCCAGCAGGCAGAAGACCTCCTCCACTCCGTGGGCATCACCGTGAACCGCAACGCCGTTCCGTTCGACCCCCGCCCGCCGATGGTCACCTCCGGCCTCCGCATCGGTACGCCTGCCCTGGCTACCCGCGGATTCGGCGCCGCCGAGTTCACCGAGGTTGCCGAGATCATCGCCACGGCGCTCAAGGCCGGTACCTCGGCAGACGTCGAGTCGCTCCAAGCCCGCGTCGACAAGCTCGCCGCCGACTTCCCGCTGTACCCGCAGCACGAGCAGTGGTAACCAGCCCTTCCCAGGCTGAGGCACCAGCTGCCTGAAGCAACATCCCGGCACTGAACCGGAGCCAACGGGATCCGCCGCCAAACACCCGGCGGCGGGTCCCGTTGGCATGAGCCAACAGGTCACCCTCCAGAAAGAGCAGATGGAATGACACAGTCCACAGCACAGATCCTTGACGGCAAGGCCACAGCCGCAGCCATCAAGGCCGAACTGACCGAACGCGTTTCCGTCCTCGCAGGCAAGGGAATCGTCCCCGGCCTCGGCACTATCCTGGTGGGCTCGGACCCCGGCAGCACCTGGTACGTCGGCGGAAAGCACAAGGACTGCGCCGAGGTTGGCATCCAGTCCATCCGCCGCGACCTGCCTGAGGACATCAGCCAGGAAGACCTGCTGAAGGTTGTCCAGGAGCTCAACGAAAACCCTGAATGCACGGGCTACATCGTCCAGTTGCCGCTGCCCAAGCACATTGACCAGGACGTCATCCTCGAGGCCATGGATCCTGACAAGGACGCCGACGGCCTGCACCCCATGAACCTCGGCCGCCTGGTGGCCAACGTGAACGGCGAAATGAAGTCGCCGCTTCCGTGCACACCCAAGGGCTGTGTCGAACTGCTCCGCCGCCACGGCATCGACCTCAAGGGCAAGCGCGTCCTGGTGGTTGGCCGCGGAGTCACCATCGGCCGCCCCATCGGCCTCCTGCTCACCCGCAAGGAAGTCAACGCAACGGTGATCCTGGCGCACACGGGAACCGTTGACCTGCCCGCGGAACTGAAGCAGGCCGACGTCGTGATCGCTGCTGCCGGCGTGCCGCACATGATCAAGGCTGAGGACCTCAAGCCGGGCGCAATCGTGCTCGACGTCGGTGTCAGCCGCGTGGACGACGGCAACGGCAAGGCTGTGGTCACGGGCGACGTCGACCCGGCTGCTGCCGACGTCGCCGCCTGGCTGTCTCCGAACCCGGGCGGCGTGGGTCCGATGACCCGCGCGATGCTGCTCGCCAACGTCGTGGAGAGCGCCGAGCGCCAGGCCGGCATCGCCTAACCTTCTCCGAACACCGCAAGACGCCTACTCCGCAGGGAGTAGGCGTCTTGCTCCGTTACGGGGACGCCCTTTGTCCTACCCCCGTCTACCCTCGGTGTATGCGCCCTTACCAAGGTCCCTTCGTGTCCGAGGGACCTCCCCGCCGCTTCAACGGTCCGCCCACCCGCTTCATCGTCATCTCGGTGGCCGTGATCCAAGTGGTGGGTACCCTGGTCTCCGCTGCGCACCAAGAAGCGCGGCCCCTGGACGTTTTCGCCATTGTCCTCTTGCTGCTGGGACCAGCGGGACTGGCTTTCCGGAAGAAGTCGCCGGAGCTCATGCTCCCGGTGGCACTCGTAGCCACCGGCGCCTATCTGGCTTGGGGCTACGCGTGGGGTCCGATCGTCTTGTCCCTGGCCCTCTCGATCGTGCTCACTGCTTCGGCGGGTTTGCGCTGGCAGGCATGGCTTGGAGCCGGGCTGGCGGCCGCTGCCGTGGTGGCGGGTGCCGCAATGGCAGGAGACGACGGCTGGCCATTCCGCGCCTCGGCCGGCATCGGGTGGGCGGTCATCCTCGTGGTGCTCGGCCAGGGTATCCGGCGGAGGAGCGAACGTTTCGCGGAGTACCGGCGCCGACGCGAGGCCGCAGCAAGGGCCGAACGTGATGAATACCGGCTTACCCTGGCCCGGGACATCCACGACGTCGTGGCGCATTCACTCTCCATGATCAACGTCCAGGCCTCCGTCGCGCTGCACCTGGGCACGGACCACCCGGAGAAACTGCGCCCCGCCCTGGAAGCCATCAAGACTGCCAGCAAGGAGTCACTCACCGAGGTTCGGCAGCTCCTGGGAGTGCTGCGCGAGGACGTGCCCTTCGAGCCTGCAGCCGCACCTACCCTGGACCGGGTGCCTGAACTCATTGGCCAGGCGGAACTTGGCGGCCTGCAGGTCCGGTTCGAGGACACAACGGATCACTCCGCCATTGGGCGTGCGCAGCAGGAAGCCGCCTACCGGATCATCCAGGAGGCGTTGACCAACGTGGGACGGCACTCCGGTGCCTCAGCCGCCGTCGTGCGGTTGGAAATGCGGCAGGGCGCCGAAGGCAACAGCCTCACCGTCCGCATTGACGACGACGGCGCGGGCATGGGTTCGTCGGTTCCCGGCAACGGACTCACGGGGATGCGGAGCCGGATATGGAAGTGGTGGGCGAAGCGGGGACTGGCAAGGACGCCGCGCGGCTCGCCGCGCGGGAGCGACCGGACGTCATCCTCATGGATATCCGCATGCCGGACGACGACGGCCTGGCTGCCACCCGCAACATCCTCGCCGATCCCGCCCTGGCCGGTACCCGGATCATCATCCTCACCACGTTTGAACTGGACGAATTCATTGCCGAAGCAGTCCGGGCTGGAGCCGCCGGCTTCCTGGTGAAGGACACGGAGCCGGCAGAGCTGATCCGGGCCGTCCGGGTGGTTCACGACGGGGATGCGCTCCTCTCGCCCTCGGTGACCCGACGCATCATGGCCCAACTGGCTTCGCACAGCCGTGCCTCCGGGCAACTGGTGAAGCTGGATCACGTGACTGAGCGGGAACGGGAAGTGCTTGCGCTGGTGGGCGAGGGCCTGAACAACGCAGAGATTGCCGAACGACTGTTCATCACACCCCTGACGGCGAAGACCCATGTGTCCCGGATCATGACCAAGCTCATGGTCCGGGACCGTTCCCAGCTGGTGGTCCTTGCCTACGAGTCGGGGCTGGTGAAACCGGGGTGGAGCAACTGACGGTTTCCGGCGGCCTCCCGGCGGAGTACGCGCACCGGAGAAGATGACTCCCGACGGCGGACGCCCCGACGGGCGCCGGGCGGAAGACTCGAACCAGAGCCGAAAGACGGTTCGCGCCGGAAGCCGGCGCCGAGAGTTTGGACCACTGACATGTTCACCGCATTGACTTCACTCGTCGGGGAGACCACGCTCGGGGGAGCCTTGGCACAAGTGCCGGCCACCGTCGTCGCGCATGGTCCGTGGGGTGACGGCACGTTTTGGCCGTTCTTCCTTGTTTTCCCGCTTTTCTGGATCCTGGTGATTTTCCTGTTCATCTTTGTGGGACGCCGGGCATGGCGCCGCAACCACAATTGGGCTGCCACCCAAGGTGCCGAGGGCGTACTGCGTGAGCGGTATGCGCGCGGAGAGATCGACGAGACCGAGTTCCGCCAGCGCTTGGAGGTCCTGCGCTCGCAGCCTCCGGCGTAACGCCGAAAATGAGAGGGCTCTTGCAGGAATATCTGCAAGAGCTCTTTCACATCTCGATGGGCGCTACTAGTCTGCTGAGGGTGCACAATGAAGCAACCCGCCCTGCATCCCTCTCAGAACCGCAGTACGCAACGTCCGCCATGAACCCACCCATCGTCATCCGCGCGCACAAGCTCACCAAGGCCTACGGTGAGCTCACCGCCGTGGACAACATCTCCTTCGACGTTCCCGCGGGGGAGTCGTTCGGGCTTCTCGGCCCCAACGGTGCGGGCAAGTCCACCACCATGAAAATGATCGGCGGCGTATCCCAGCGAACCTCCGGGACCCTGGACATCATGGGACTGGACCCCGAATCCCACGGGCCCGAAGTCCGCGCGCACTTGGGCGTGGTACCGCAGCAGGACAACCTCGACGAAGAGTTGAAAGTCCGCGAAAACCTCATCGTCTACGGACGATACTTCGGCCTGCCAATGAGTTACCTCAAGCCCAAAGCCGATGAGCTGCTGGAATTCGCGCAACTCACGGACAAGGCGAACTCCAAAGTGGATGCCTTATCCGGCGGCATGAAGCGGCGGCTTACCATTGCGCGGTCCCTCATCAACGAGCCGCGCATCCTGCTCCTGGACGAACCCACCACCGGCCTGGATCCCCAGGCAAGGCATATCTTGTGGGACCGTTTGTTCCGGCTCAAGGAAAGCGGCGTCACCCTCATCCTCACCACGCATTACATGGACGAGGCCGAACAACTCTGCGACCGGCTGATCGTGGTGGACAAAGGCCGGATCATGGCTGAGGGATCGCCTGCCAGCCTGATCCGCGAGCACTCTTCCCGCGAAGTACTTGAGCTGAGGTTCGGATCCGAGCGGAACGGGACCATCGGCGTCGAGCTTGAAGGCATCGGTGAGCGGCTGGAAACGCTGCCCGACCGCGTCCTGATCTACACCGACGATGGCGAAGCGGCCATGGAGCAGGTTTCCGGCCGTGGCCTGCGGCCCCTGACCTCGTTGGTGCGCCGATCGTCGCTGGAGGACGTGTTCCTCCGGCTCACGGGAAGGAGCCTCGTTGACTGATAAACCAATCACGACGGCGGCGCCTCCATTGCGGGCGCACTCGCCTGAGGTTTCGGCCGCCCGGGCGCGGAGATGGGGTTCGTTCTTCTACGCCGAACAAGTGCTTCGGGTCATGCGGAACTACGGCTGGTCCGTTGTCCTCTACAGCGTGGGCCAGCCGGTGGCGTACTTGTTCGCCATGGGTGTGGGCCTGGCCAGCTTGGTGGACGCAAACAGCGAATCCGTGTTCGGTGGCGTGAGCTACATCGAATTCGTGGCGCCTGCGCTGCTGGTCTCCGCCGCGGTGATGACGGCCTCGGGGGAGTTCTCCTACCCCATCATGGACGGCTTCAAGTGGCGACGGGTGTTCTACGGTCCGCACGCCTCGCCGTTGGTCCCGCAGCAGATCGCCACCGGACACATCATGGCCAGCAGCCTGAGGTTCCTGCTGCAGTCGGTGGCCTACTTCGTGGTGGTAGCCCTGTTCGGCGCCTCGCCCGGTCCGTGGGGCTGGGTGTCCGCGTTGGTGGCGACCCTCGCCGCGCTGTCCTTCGGCCTCCCGCTCATGGCGTATGCGTCAAGCATCACCCAGGACAAGGGCCAGTTCGCCCTGGTGCAGCGTTTCATCGTGATGCCGCTGTTCCTGTTTTCGGGCACGTTCTTCCCCTTGGACACCCTGCCGCTGGCCGTGCGGTGGATTGGTTGGATCTCGCCCGTCTGGCATGGGACGGAGTTGGGCCGCGTGTTTACGTACGGCATGGACGAGAACCCGTTGCTGACGCTCACTCACGTGGTGTTCCTCGTGGGCACGGCAACCGCGGGCTTCCTGCTGGTGCGCCGGCAGTTCGTGAAGAGGATGGGCTCATGAGCATCCTGACCGGCGGACACAGCGCCACCGACGTTGCCCGGGAACGGAAGTTCGGGCCGTTGTACTCCCGCAACGCCAAAGCTGTGGTGGCGCGTGGCCTGATGGCCGCGAAGTCGAGCACCTGGTTGGTGCTGTTGTCCGGATTCTTCGAGCCGGTGCTGTTCCTGCTGGCCATGGGCGTGGGAATGGGTTCCATCGTGGGCACCGTTCAGGGTCCGGGCGGCGAGGAAATCAGCTACGCGGCGTACATTGCGCCTGCCCTCCTGGCGGTTTCGGCCATGAACGGCGCAATCTACGACTCCACCTGGAACGTTTTCTTCAAGATGAACTTCGCCAAGTTATACCAGGGCATGCTCTACACCTCCCTGGGCCCCTTGGATGTTGCCATCGGGGAGATCTTCCTGGCCCTGCTCAGGGGGCTCCTGTACGCCACGGGATTCACGGCCGTCATGGGGGTGATGGGCCTGCTCACCAGTTGGTGGGCCGTCCTGGTGATCCCGGCATCGGTGCTCATTGCTTTCGGCTTCGCGAGCTTCGGCATGGGGATCACGAGCTTCATGAAGACCTTCCAGCAGATGGACTGGATCAACTTCTTCCTGCTCCCCATGTTCCTGTTCAGTGCCACGTTCTACCCGCTCAGCGTTTACCCGCAGCCCATCCAGTGGTTCATCCAGGCCATGCCCTTGTGGCACGGCGTTGAGTTGCTACGGCAGATCAGCGTTGGGGTGTTTACTCCTGCAACGGCCATCCATGTGGGCTACTACCTGGTGATGATCGTGCTCGGGATCATGCTGACTACCGGCAGGCTGCGCCAGCTCTTCCTGAAGTAGGAGGAGCCGGCGCAGCCGCGCGGTTCAGGCTGCTTCGATCTCCACCATGGTCAGTTTGGCGTTGTCCCGCAGGCCCCACGAGCACAAGCCCATGATTGCCAGTGCGGCAACGGTGTAAATCACGACGCCGATCGGGTCGCCGTGGTTGGCGATCAGCAGCGCCGTCGCCACCGTTGCGGCGGTACCTCCGCCAAGTGCCGAACCAATCTGGTAGCTGGCGGAAATCGCCGAGTACCTCGACGCCGCCGGGAACTGCTCGCCCAGGAAGGCAGGCAGTGGTCCCTGCGGAACGGTGTTCAGCGCGCCGCCCAGGGTGAACATCAGCAGGGCGAGCCATCCCGTGTGTGTCTCGATGGATGGAAAGAACAGTACGAAATAGATGATCAGCATGGCGGAGCCGACCACCATCACGGGTTTACGGCCGATCCGGTCTGACAAAGCGGCAGCCAGGGGAGCCGAGATCACGCTGGCCACAGCACCCCAGAGCTGGAACTGGAGAGATTCGGTCCCGGAGTAACCGTGCTGGAGCACGTAGGACATGAGGAACACCGTGGCAATGTAGGTGAACGTGTTGTAGCCGTAGCTCACGCCGATGGAGAGCAGGATCCTGCGGGGATGGGACTTCAGCACTGCCAGCAGCGGGATCTTGGGCGTTTCCTGGGTGGACGGACGTTCGTCCTGGGGGAGTGAGAGCCGGGCCACCAGTCCGGCGACTACCAGCAGGCCGCCGATCCAGAACGGCACCCGCCAGGCAAAGGCGGCCACTTCGCCACCGGCAACGGCATCCGTCAGCGAGAACACGCCCGAACCCAGGAGCACGCCGAGCCCGATGCCCATGCTGGTGAAGCTTCCCCAGAAGCCCCGGCGCCCTGCGGGCGCAGCTTCAATGCCCACCAGCGCAGCGCCGCCCCATTCGCCGCCGGCCGAGAACCCTTGGACCAGGCGCAGGACGATCAGGAGTATCGGTGCGGCCGAACCAAGTGTGGCGGCACTGGGCAAGCAGCCGATCAGGAACGTGCTTCCGCCCATCATCAGCAGCGTCAGGACCAGGATTTTGCGGCGGCCCAGCTTGTCGCCGAAGTGACCCAGTACGATCCCGCCCAGGGGCCGGGCGAGGAAGCCTGCGCCGAAGGACGCGAAGGCCACCAGCGTCCCGGTCAAAGGATCGAGGTCGGGGAAGAACAGCTGCGGAAACACGAGGGCCGCCGCGAGTCCGTAGATGGTGAAGTCGTAGAACTCCAGTGCTGTGCCGAAGCACGAGACGAAGAACGTGCGGAGCGCGGAAACAGGACGTTTGGAGTGTGGTTGTGATGTTTCCAGCGCAACATTGGGCTGAATCGATTGCGGCAAGGACGTGCCTTTCGTTGGGGGATTGATGGTTGGGGTCAGAACGTTTGGAAGCCGGTGCGGGCTGCCTGGGCAGGGTTGGCGGCGGCATACTCCAGGGTGCCCGCGGCGACGTCGACGCCGATGGTCAGCAGGGTCTGCCACTGCTCATGTGGTGCCGCTGAGGCGTCCGGGTGGAAGCACACCACCGACGATTCGCCGGCGGCCGAGCAGAACTGCCGCGCCCGTTCGGTGGCACCGCGGCCCTCCAAGCTGCTGCGCACTTGCTCCAGGTGCGCCAACCGCTCCGGTGACAGGGCGTCGTGGTCGATCGTGTCCGCTTCAGCCAGCGCAGGATCAAGGAAGTGGTTGGTATGGAGCAGCCAACCGTCGTCGCCGGGATGGACGACGGCGGTGCCTGCGGGTGAGACCTCCAGGCTGGCGGCCCTTGCGGAGGTGCTCGAGCCGGTACCGGCGGTGAAGACAGTGAACACCGTGGATGCGCTGACCACGGCGGATGATGCGATCGCGGTGGCCTCCTCAACAGTGGCTGCCTCGTCCAGGATGCGCCGTGCGACCGCGTGCACGGGAACGCCGCCTGAGCTGTTGTCGCTTGCGTGCGAGAGGATGTTGAAGTGCAGCCCGAGGCCCTGGTTGTTGACCCCGATCTTGCCCGGGGTGCCGAATTCCGTGAAGGTCTTGGTGATCCAGCCCTCCCTGGGTGTTACCTGCAGCAACAACCCCTCGGGCGTGAGGTGCTGGTGCCAGTCCCAGGTCTGCATGGTCTGCGGGTTGCCGGCGGCGGCAGGTGCGTAGACCGCCGTCGAACATTCATGGGAACCGGCCTTTTTTGGTGCGGCCACCAGGATCTCTGTTCGGGCGGTGACCACGCCGAGTTCCCAGGTTTCAAGGCCTGCGCCCTCGGCCCAGCCTTCAGCCTCTGCCGCGAGGGCGGGACTCCAAGCGCGCAGGGATCGGTGGCTTTGCTCGGCGACAGCCCGAACTGTTTGCGGAGTGATGCCGAGCGTGGCGAAGAAGTCCGCATAGAGCTTGGCTGCTGCACGTGTCTGCGTGTCCCAGGTTCGGCCGATCTCCAGCCCGCGCAGCCGAGGGTCTGGTTCCGGGGAGGTGTGGTGGTGCAGCTTCATGGAGTTCCTTGGAGTGTCGTGGATCATTGGTGACGCTCAAAGTACGGAACAAAAACGTTTTTGTGTAGGGTGTGCCAAAGAATTTAACGTCGCTTCATCAGAAGGGTCGGCAGGAGGCCGTTTCATGGTCCGCGAAGCAAAAGCGCACAAGCTTCAGCAGGGTGCAACCATCTGGGATGTCGCCAGGAAAGCCGGCGTGTCCATCACCACGGTGTCCCACTCCCTCAACGGCAAAGGCGTGATCAGCGCCGCCACGAGGCAGCGGGTGCAGGCAGCCGCTGCGGACCTTGGCTATGTCGCCGACGCCATGGCGCGGGGCCTGCGCAGCTCAACCATGAACGCGATCGGACTCGTCTTCCGCTCCCTCGACAGCCTGGGTAACTACGGACCCAACGGCGTGGATGTCTTCATGAAACTCGCCGGCGCCGTGGCTTCGGAAACCCTGAACCGCAACCTGGGCCTCATGCTGGTCCCGGACCTGAGCCGCAGCCCTTTGCCGCCGTTCTCGATGTCCTTGGACGGTTACATCGTCTTCGCTCCGCACTACGACGATCCCGTGGTGCGTCTGCTGGAGAAGCGCGGCATCCCGTATGTCACCTGGGACCGCGACCCCGGGCGGCCCGACCTCGGCAACTGGGTGGCCCACGACGACGCCGCCTCCACCCGGCTCGTCCTGGACCATTTGGCGGGCGCCGGAGCGCAAAGCATCGCCTACGTAGGTGGGACCGACGCCAATGCCTGGAATCTTGACTGCGAAGCCGCTTACGTCGCCTGGTGCGGGGAGACCCGCCGTGAACCCCGGATCCACCACGTGCCCGAGAGGGCCGGCATCGACGGGGGACGGCAACTGGGCGCCGAAATCTACGCCGAAGGAGTGCCGGACGCCGTTTATTGCCTGACGGGCAGGCATGCCAGCGGTGTTGCGGGCGCGATGCAGGAAAGGGGGTTGGAGATTCCCTGCGACGTCCTGGTCTGCACCGGATCCGACTCGGAACACAGCAGGCAGCACCACCCGCCCATCTCGGCGCTCGACGTCGATATCCCCGCGGCGGCTGCTGCGCTGGTGGGCACACTCTGTGAGCTGATGGACGGAGCCTCGGACCGGCAACCGCTGCTGCTGCCGGCACGCTTCCTCCAGCGCGAATCAACCACGCGCGGCTGACCCTGTTCGCCATCCGTGGAAGCGTGCAGGGCACCTCCGGGCGTTTGAGAGAATAGAGCCATGCAATCTCTCGGTGACCCGCACCCCGCTACGTCCACTTCCGCCCGCGGCCCCCTGAAGGGCTTCCGCATAGGCGGGTTGGGAATGACTGTTGTGATCATCGCCTTCCTGGTGGCAGTGATCTTCGCAGCCAACCAGAACGACGTCGTGGGTTGGGTCGTTGCCGTTGTGTCCTTCGGCTGGCTGGCCCTCGCCACTTTCGTGGTCTTCAGCATCCAGCGGGCCGCCAAGCGGGCCGGTGCCAAGTTGTCCGAAGCGCAGAATGCGTTCGCAGCGGCAACGGGCCGCGCGCCGTCGTCGTCCTCCGCGGACCATGGGGGCACCCGCGTAGTGTCCGAACGCAGTCAGGCGGACGATGTCCGTGACCTCAAGCTGGACCACTCCTTCAAGATCGTCCAGGTGCAGGTCCGCGTGGTTGACGAGGAACGCGCCAAGGGTGACGCCGCCAACCAGGACACGATCAACCGGGCACTGGAAACGATTGCCATCACGGCCACCAACGGCAGGGACATGATCAAGTCCTCCGGAGGCTCCGACGAGCCCGTGGCCGGAACCATCATCGACTAGAGTAGAGCGGGTGAGCACGGCATTGAAGAAGGATTTCCTTCGCATCGCATCAGTCAACGTCAACGGCCTCAGGGCTGCCTACAAGAAGGGCATGGCGGAATGGCTGGAGCCGCGCGAGGTCGACATCCTTTGCCTGCAGGAAGTCCGTGCTCCGGATGACATCGTCAATACACTGATCGGCGAGGGCTGGTACATCCTGCACGCCGAGGCCGAAGCCAAAGGCCGTGCCGGGGTTGCGATCGCTTCCCGGCAGGAGCCCACTGCCACCCGCGTGGGCAACGGCGACGAATACTTTGACAAGTCCGGACGCTGGGTTGAAGCAGACTTCCTCCTGCACAATGCCGCCGGGGAGGCCACCACGCTGACCGCCGTCAGTGCCTACGTCCACTCGGGCGAGGCCGGCACTCCCAAGCAGGATGACAAATACCGCTTCCTTGATGCCATGACCACCCGCTTGCCCGAATTGGCCAAGCACAGCGACCATGCGCTGGTGGTTGGCGACCTCAACGTCGGGCACACGGAACTCGACATCAAGAATTGGAAGGGCAACGTCAAGCGTGCCGGCTTCCTTCCGGAGGAGCGTGCGTACTTCGACCGCTTCTTCGGCGAAGAGATCGGATGGAGGGATGTCCACAGGGGCCTGGCAGGAAATGTCGCCGGCCCCTACACCTGGTGGTCCCAGCGCGGAAAAGCCTTTGACACTGACACAGGCTGGCGCATCGACTACCACCTGGCCACCCCCGCACTGGCTGCCGCAGCATTCTCGGCAGTAGTGGACAGGGCGCCTTCGTGGGACACCCGCTTCTCTGACCACGCACCGCTGGTTGTTGACTACCGGCTCTAAGCTTGACGAAAGTTACCATCCCCATGACTACTGCTGAAACCGACGCAGCCGTTCTGCCGGCCGCTACCCCCGTGACATCCACCAAGCCCGTTGCCGGCGCCAAGCACCGGGTGCTTTCCGGAATGCAGCCCTCGGCGGACTCGCTGCACCTGGGCAACTACCTTGGCGCGCTGGTCAACTGGGTCCGTATGCAGGACGAGTACGACGCCGTCTTCTTCATTCCGGACCTGCACGCCATCACCGTTCCGCAGGACCCTGCCGAACTTGCCCGCCGGACGCGCGTGACTGCCGCCCAGTACATTGCAGGCGGCGTGGATGTGGAGAAGTGCACGCTCTTTGTCCAGTCCCAGGTTCCTGAGCACGCCCAGCTCGCTTGGGTGCTTAACTGCATCACCGGCATGGGTGAAGCCAGCCGCATGACCCAGTTCAAGGACAAGGCCCAGAAGCAGGGCTCGGAGCATGCCAGTGTTGGCCTGTTCACGTACCCGATCCTGCAGGCCGCGGACATCCTCCTGTACCAGCCGCACGGTGTGCCGGTGGGCGAGGACCAGCGCCAGCACGTGGAGCTTAGCCGGGACCTGGCCAACCGGTTCAACAGCCGCTTCGGTGAGACCTTCCAGGTGCCGGAGGCCTTCATCCAGAAGGAATCGGCCAAGATCTACGATCTCCAGAACCCCACGGCGAAGATGTCCAAGTCGGCGGAATCACCGGCCGGGCTTATCAACCTGCTGGACGATCCCAAGACTGTAGCCAAGCGCATCAAGTCCGCCGTGACGGACACCGAGACCGAGATCCGGTACGACCGCGGGAACAAGCCCGGTGTGTCGAACCTGCTGACCATCTACTCCGCCATCAGCGGTACCCCGGTGGAGAAGATCGTGGCCGACTACCAAGGCAAGATGTACGGCCACCTCAAGGTGGACCTTGCCGAGCTCGTGTCCGGCCACCTGGCCCCTATCAGGGAGCGCGCCAACGAACTCCTGGCAGACCCCGCCGAACTGGACCGCCTCCTGGCCCACGGCGCGGACAAGGCCAGGGAGATCGCTTCGGCCACATTGGCAGATGTGTACTCCAAGGTTGGCTTCCTGCCCTACCGCGGAAACACCGGCAACCAGGGAGCCCTCTAGATCCATGTGCGCCGCTGGTCAGCCCAACGTCAAGACCGACACCCCACGGGGAGCCGGTCCGGACAATTCGCGCCAGCCCGCTGTCACCGGCACCGGTTGCGGTGCCGGTGACGCCATGTGCGTCGGGGTGATCCTCGGCTTCCCGCCAGGGATCGCCAAGGAACTCCAGGAATGGCGGGCGTCGTTCGGCGACCCGATGGCGGAGGTCATCCCCGCGCACATCACCCTGGTCACCACCACGCCAACACAGGACTGGGAGGCCACACGGGACCACGTCCGTGAAGTTGCCCGGACCCAGGCACCTTTCACCATCACCATTTCCGGTACGGGCTCCTTCCGGCCGGTTTCGCCCGTGGTGTTCGTGAATGTTGAACAAGGCTTCGAGGAATGCGTGCAGTTGCACGAGAAACTCCAGACCGGACCCTTGGAGCGGCGGCTTCCTTTCCCGTACCACCCGCACGTCACAGTTGCCCATGACGTGGCCCAGGAAAATCTTGACGAGGCCGAAACGGTCCTCAGTGATTACCGGGCCACCTTCCCTGTGGTTAGCATGGGACTTTACGAGCACGACACCAATGGAATTTGGCAGCTACGGGAAGAGCTCGACTTTGGCGGCGACAGTGACGAAGACCAGCAGGCGGAACCCACGTCAACAGGCGGACAGTCCTCCGCTGCCAACTGAGCTGGCCAAGCTCAAACTGGAGCTTCTCCACAAACGCCAGGACTGGGGCCACAGCAAGCGTGCCGGCGACGCCTTGCCGAAGAGGCTTGGGGTGTTCGTGGCCCTCGCCCTCGCCAGGCTGAACACCAACCGGGCCATGCGCTCTTTCCAGCACTATTCGCGTCAGCACGGCCCCCTGCTCAGCGCCGGCATCGGCTTCAACATGTTTTTCTCGGTGACCGGTCTCCTCACCACCGGTTTCGCCATCGCGGGCATCGTCCTGGGAGGCAACCCGGTCCTGGTGGACGCCGTGGTCAAGAGTGTTGCTTCCGCCGCTCCGGGGCTCCTCCAGGTCAACGGGGGAGAGGGCTTGGTTGATCCGCAGACCCTGCTCAATCCCTCGGGACTGGGGTGGACGGCCGTCATTGCGGCAGCTGTCACCATCTTCACATCGCTTGGATGGATCGCGAGTGTGCGCGAAGGTTTGCGTGGCGTGATGCGCGCGGATCCGCTGCAGCGCAGCGCGCTGATCCAGAAACTGCTCGACGCCGGCACCCTGCTGCTGCTCGGCGTGATCCTCGTAGTCAGCGCCGGCGCGTCCTTGGTTTTCGGTACCGCCGCCGACTGGTTTTTCTCCGTCTTGCGCTTGGACGAGGCGATCGCGGGACCGATTGCCGCCGTCGTCAAGATCGTGGTTCCCCTCCTGCTCAACTGTGCCACAGCGGGCGTCCTGTTCCGCATAGCAGGGGGACTCGAGCTGGGGCGTCGGGCGTTCCTGGAGGGAGTGGTCCTGGCCGGTGTCGGAACCACCATCCTCCAGTTGTTCAGCACGGAACTCCTGGCCAGGGCGGGCAACAACCCGGTCCTCGCTTCCTTCGCGATCATCATCGGATTGCTGATCTGGTTCAACCTCGTCAGCCAGGTGTATCTGGTCTCGGCCTCGTGGTCGGCGATCCGCGAAGCTGATGAGCAGGCAGGGGAGACGCCCCGCAAGAGGTTCCTCGGCGCCCGCCGGGCCACACCCCAAACCTGACACCCGTCTGGAGGAAGCGTGAACAGCCAGCTGTGGATCGCCTGCCTCGTTGGAGCTGCGGCCGGGCTCGTCGTTGGCCAACTGGTCTTCAATTCGCCGTTTCTCGGCATCCTGATCGGAGTAGGCCTGGGCGCATTGGTGGGGGCGTCACTAGGCCCTAAGCGAGGCTAGGAAGCATCCTCTTTACGGCGCCTTGACCAAACCCTCCCAGGCCACCGTCCACTCCGGCGGGAACCCCGGCGCATGCCGCTGCGGTCCGTTGTCCCAACCCGCCGCCATGAGGGCCACTGCCGCCAAGAGGCCCCCATTGCCGGGAAGGTACAGCGGCAGCGAATCGGTTTGCCGGTTGTGCCCGTTGGCCAGCACGGTGTTCTTCCCGGCGTCCAGCAGGAGGGCATTGACCGCTGCTTCCGGGTCCTCCAGACGCGCAGCCGTCATGGCCATCACCGGGTAGTCCCAGCCCCATGTGCTGGCCCAGTCCCAGTCCGCCAGCACGTCGTGCAGTGTTGCCCTCATGATGGCCGGGTCGATCAGTGGAGTCTCCGGCAGGACACCCAGGGCGCACAGCATGGACGGGTGGTCGGTGCGGATGGTGAAGGGCTCAACGTCGATGGCCGCATAGACGCCGTCCATGACATGGGGTTTCACCATGCCTTCCGCCACTCGATCCCACTCGGCCACTGGCTCCAGACCAAGCCTTCTGCGCCATTCCGAGGCGATGCCCAGCGCCCATTGCCAATAGGCAAGCTCGAACGTGGGATTACTGACTCTTCCCCGGATCGACCCGTAGCTCTCCTGCGCAGGAACCAAGGGAGGTCCGAGTTCAAAGCCGCGCTGGGTCGGATGGGCGAACCCGGCCATGAACTCCGCCGACTCGAACACGATCTCGGCGAACTCTTCCAGCACTTCGCGGCCCGGATTGGCCCGGTAGGCCAGTTCGGCCAGATAGATGGGGTGTGGCTGTTGCCAGATCAAGAACGTCCCGATGGGGCTTGGACTTTCCCGCCCGTCCGGCCCCACCTGTTTGGGCCAGCGGGCACCGGCGAAGCTCTGTTCCTTGGCCGTCCGACGCGAGGTCTCCAGCACAGTGGAGTACCAGCGCAATGAAGGCAGCAGGAGTGCCGGACGGTTCCATTGCGCGAAGTGGGCGGCATGCCACCAGTGCATTTCCAGGTGGAACCGGCCACGCCACGAATTGCATACCAGTCCGGTTTCCTGCGGCGGCATTGAGCCCGAACAGTTCACCGCGGTCAGGTATTGCGAGAGCACAATCCGGCGTTCCAATTCCTTGGCCCGTAGATCATCAGTGCCGTCAAGTTCGATCGCCCCGCCTGAGCCCCAGAACTCCGGCCAGTAGCCGGCCGAGGCTGCCGCGACCCTGCTTCCGGCCTCAATTTCAAGAGCGCGTACGACGCCGGAACCCGGCTCTGCTGCCCGGCCCGCCGTGGTTGCTTGCCAGCCGGCCCTGTTGTTGCCCCGCGGGACGCAGTCACCATCTCCACTGGAAACGAAAGCGATGGACAGATCGAGCACCGTCCCGCGCTGTTCCGGTCCTACGCGCACGGAATGATCTCCCGTTTGTTGGACCTGGAGTTCCCGCCCGGTGATGACGACGTCGTAGCGTGAATCGTCGAGTTCACGGTGGACAACCCAGCTTGAGTCACCGCGCAGCTCACCCGGACTGGCTGCGCCCAGGCATGTGGTGTGCGCTTCCGGCTTGGCCCAGTCGGCGGCGTCATGCCAGGCTTCGGAGCCGTACGGGAAGTCGATGCCGATCACCAGTCCTGTCCCCAACGCGGGCGACTCCACGCGCAAGCCGAGCTCGTCACGATCGGGGTGGCACGCCGTCGTAACCTTCACTCGGTAGCCGGCTACCGAAAAGCGGCTTGTCACCACGCCGGTCCAGAGGTCCAAGGTCTGCTCGGTTCCCGCGATGTCAGCCGGCGTCAGGGCGCGTTCCACCCCATCCTCCACCAGCCGGAAGCCGATCCGCCCGAGATCCAGCCGGTGCGGGTTGGCGCGCAGCCACGTTTCCGCGTGAGAGGTGTCTGTTTCGCGGTCGTTGACGATGTCGCCCACCATGTCCACGTAAGGCACGGGGCCGCGGGGCGAGTCGTACAAGACGGTGGAGCCGGCAAGGTCGTAGGACGCTGCGGATGGAACTGAGTGCCAGCCCCACTGTGCCTGCGTGCCAAGGAGCGTTCCGGGCGGAAGGTCGTCGCGTGCCCCCACGGGGTAGGCGCCGGGAAGTGTCTGCAGCCCGGTGAGGTCCATCGTGAAGGCAAACTCGCCATTGCCTACGGACACAGGACTGCGTGGATCGAGTTCCTGTTGCTGTACGTTGTGACGCCGGACCAACGATTCGCGATCGATCCTGGACTTCGGGGGCAAGCTGTCCAGGATCACAGTGTCCTCGAGTTCCCGGAGGGCAAAGAAGGCCGCACGTTCGTGGGGACTTTTGTTGGGCTGGTGAAGGGTGAGGAACAGGCTGCCGTCCAGGTTCCGGGCGATCATGCCGTGTCCGCCGTCCTTGCTCCACAAAGCTTCCGGTTCCTGGAGCCATGGTCCATGCACCGTCCCGGACTGGCTTCGGGCGATGCCCATGGCGTAGCCCTCGTCTCCGAAACTGGACCAGAGCATGATGAGCTTCCCGCTGGCGAGCCGGTGGAGGAAGGGGCCGTCGGTGACGTAAATCGCTTGGCCGGACGCCGAGGGGTTGTCCTGTGCTGAGGGTTTGTCCGCCGCCGTCGGTTTGTCCAGGGCCCGCGCCCACGGTGCTTCTGACGCCGTGAACAGCACGGTTGGTTCGCCAACCACCGCGCGAAGGTCCGGGCTCAGCTGTTGTGCCACGATGGCGCCGTCGCGGATCTGTTTCCATTCGTGGCAGAAGACCAGCCAAGGTGTTCCGTCTGCGCCCACATGCAGTGTGCCGTCCAGGCACTCCCAGTCGCTGGGCGTGACCGGACCGTCGCTCCAAGGTGTGTAGGGGCCCTCGGGGAGATCGCTGGAAAGTATCTGGGTGCCGCGGAAATGTCCCGGGGCGGTGAACGTCGCGAACATGAAGAAGCGGTCATGGTATTCGTGCACTTCGGGTGCCCAGTATTGTTCCTGGCTCCAGAATCCAGGCGTGGGCCTGAAGGCCGGAACGGGACCTTCCCAATCGCTGAGGTTGCGGCTGCGGTAGCAGTCGAATCCGGTGGCAGGTCCGGACCAGATGTTCTTGTCGGTGCTGCCGAAAAGCAGGTATTCACCGGTAGCGGGGAGCGTCAGGACGTAGGGGTCTCGGATCTGGATGTCGGTCAGTTGCTGGGTCACGGCGGGGCCTCCGGGGACAGGGCTAAATAGTTAACGATCAGAACTATTGACGCTTCAGAGTGTACTTGATACGTTTCAGGAACCGTTTTCTCAGCCTGAAAGAAGCTTACCCAATGGTGCGTAAATCTCTACGTAATATCCGAAAGACAGTAGCCTTCGCCGCAGCCCTGGGCCTCGCCGGGCTCGCCACCGGATGTGCCGGGGGCAGCAGCAACAACCAACCCGAAAATGGCCCCGTGGAGATCCGGTTCTCCTGGTGGGGGAACGCCGGCCGCGCCGAGCTGACCAACAAGGCGATCGCCGAATTCGAGGCAGCCAACCCCAACATCAAGGTGAAGCCCGAGTATGGCGACATCGGTGGCTACTTCGACAAGCTCGCCACGCAGGTGGCTGCCAATGATGCTCCGGACGTCATCACCATGGGTGGTGCCTACCCAGCCGAGTACGCGAACCGCGGCGCGCTGCTCGATCTTTCCAAGGTCAGCGGATCCCTGGACCTGTCCAAGCTGGATCAGGGCGCAGTGGAAAACGGTCAGGTCAAGGGGACGCAGTACGGCGTCTCCACAGGCGCCAACGCCCTTGCCATCGTTGTGAACCCGGCCGTTTTCCAGGCCGCGGGCGTGGCACTTCCGGATGACAGCAAGTGGAGCTGGGACGACTTCGCCCGCATCGCAGGCGAGATCACGTCCAAGAGTCCCAAGGGCACCTATGGCACGGCGACGGTACTGACCCACGATTCCCTGGATGCTTTCGCCCGCCAGCGCGGCAAGTCCCTCTACACCCAGGACGGCCAGTTGGGTCTGGACAAGGACACTGTCCAGGCCTACTTCGACTACTCCCTGAAACTGAGTGAATCAGGTGCTGCCCCCAGCGCCTCGGAAACCGTTGAGAAGCTCAACGTGAGCACGGAACAGACCCTCATGGGCATGGGCCAGGCGGGCATGATGCTCACTTGGAGCAACTCACTCTCGGCCCTCAGCAAGGCATCCGGTGCCGAGCTCAAGCTTCTGAAACTACCGGGGGAGACGCCCACGCCGGGTATCTGGCTGCAGTCTTCGCAGTTTTACACCATCTCGGCCCGCAGCAAGCATACGGACGCTGCAGCCAAACTCGTGAGCTTCCTGGTGAATAACGAGGCAGCAGCCAAGATCATCCAGAGCGATCGCGGCGTGCCCAGCAACTCCGGGATGCGTACGGCCATCCAGGGCCTGCTCGCGCCGCAGGGCAAGGTTGAGGCTGCTTACATCGACCAAATCGGCAAGATGGACTTCGCCCCCACCTACATTGGCCCCACTGGTTCCACGGCCGTTTCCGAGATCACGGCGCGCATCAACACGGAGGTCCTCTTCAAGCGCCTGAGCCCGGAGAAGGCTGCGGACCAGTGGCTCAGCGAGAGCAAGGCCGCGATCGGGAAGTAAGCACCCAACTGGGGGACAGCAAACGTTCTACTGAGCCACCAGTGGAACGTTTGCTGTCCCCTCCTAGGACCGTGCCGTTAGCCGGCGTCGCGGATTTCCAAGTACGGATCGGCCCAGGCGCCGATGATTCGGGCCACCCGCGCTGCCTGGCCCTTCCCGGTGAGCAGGTGTTCGCTGCCTTCCAAGGAAATGAAGCTTCGGGGGTGTCGTGCTGTACGGAAGATCTCGCTCGCGTTGTCGATCCCCACGGTGTTGTCGGTGGGGGAGTGCATCACCATCAGCGGCTTGTGGAGGGTGCGGATACAGTCCCGCAGGTCCGCCCGCTCCACGTCCTCCACGAAGTGTCGCCGGATTTCCATCGGCCGGCCGCCAAGGTCCACCACCGCGGACCCGTCCCGCAGGATGGAGTCGATTTCGGCGTCGAACATATGCTCAACATGCTTAGGCTCATAAGGTGCCCCAACGGTCACTACGGCATTCAGCCCCGGAATGTCCCGGGCCGCAGCCAGTACGGCCGCCCCGCCGAAAGAGTGGCCCACGAGCAAAGAGATCTCCCGGCCGGTGAGCCGCATGAAGTCTGCAGCCAGGATCGTGTCCGCCACCTTGACGCTGAAGGAACCGGCCGACCATTCACCTTCGGATCCGCCCAGGCCCAGGTTGTCGAACCGGAGCATCCCAACGCCCTGCTCTGCCAGCCCCTTGCAGATTCGGGAAGCGGCCGGGCTGTCCTTGCCCAGGGTGAGGCCGTGCGAGTACACGCCCCAACCCCGCACAGGTCCTTCGGGTACGTCCACGATTCCGGCCAGCGTATCGCCGGTGCTTCCCGTGAAGCTGATCTTCTCAGAGCGTGACACGCTGGTCTCCTTGCGTTGGGATGTGGGTTGCCAATTGATTAACGACGACGGCGCCGTCACCAGCAGTGGTGAGCGGCGCCGTCGTCGTGCTGTTCCTGAAGGAACGGCGACTAGATCTTGCGGGCCAGGATGGCTTGCTTGACCTCGGCGATTGCCTTGGTCACCTGGATGCCACGGGGGCATGCTTCCGAGCAGTTGAAGGTGGTGCGGCAGCGCCACACGCCTTCCTTGTCGTTGAGGATCTCAAGGCGCATGTCGCCGGCGTCATCACGGGAGTCGAAGATGAAGCGGTGTGCGTTGACGATCGCTGCCGGGCCAAAGTACTGGCCATCGGTCCAGAAGACCGGGCAGGACGAGGTGCAGGCTGCGCAGAGGATGCACTTGGTGGTGTCGTCGAAGCGCTCACGGTCCTCAACGGACTGCAGGCGTTCCTTGGTGGGCTCGTGGCCCTTGTTGATCAGGAACGGCATCACTTCGCGGAAGGACTGGAAGAAGGGTTCCATGTCCACGATCAGGTCCTTCTCCACGGGGAGGCCCTTGATCGGCTCGACGGTGATGGGCTTGGAGGTGTCCAGGTCCTTCAGCAGCGTCTTGCAGGCCAGGCGGTTGCGGCCGTTGATGCGCATGGCATCCGATCCACACACGCCGTGGGCGCAGGAGCGGCGGAAGGATACGCTGCCGTCGATCTCCCACTTGACCTTGTGCAGGGCGTCCAGCACACGGTCCGTGCCGTACATGGTCAGCTTGTAGTCGTCCCAGCGGGCTTCGTCGGAGATCTCGGGATCGTACCGGCGAACGCGCAGCGTGATGTGGAACGTGGGGATTTCACCGTCGCCGGCAACACTCGCCGGAAGCTCGATCTTGGAGGCGGGCTCCGCCATTTCGGTCGTCATTAGTACTTACGCTCCATCGGCTCGTAACGGGTGAAGATGACGGGCTTGGTCTCAAGACGGATGCCCGCAACGGACTCGGCTGACGAGTCGGCGGTAACGGAGTTGTCCAGGTAAGCCATGGAGTGCTTCATGAACTTCTCGTCGTCGCGGTCGGGGAAGTCCTCGCGGTAGTGGCCACCGCGCGATTCTTCGCGGTGCAGGGCACCGACGGTCATGACCTTGGCCATGTCGAGCAGGAAGCCCAGTTCAACGGCTTCCAGGAGGTCCAGGTTGAAGCGCTTGCCCTTGTCCTGAACGGTGACGTTCTTGTACCGCTCTTCGAAGGAAGCGATGTCACGGAGGACCTGCTCCAGCGATTCCTTGGTACGGAACACCTGCATGTTGGCGTCCATCGTGTCCTGCAGTTCCTTGCGGATCTGTGCCACGCGCTCGGTGCCCGTGCCGTTGAGCAGGCCCGTCAGGATGCCGCGGGTCATGGCCTCCGGGTCCTCGGGAAGTTCAACGAAGTCCGCGGTCTTGGAGTATTCCGCAGCCGCGATGCCGGCGCGCTTGCCGAACACGTTGATGTCCAGGAGGGAGTTGGTGCCAAGGCGGTTGGAGCCGTGCACGGAGACACAAGCAACTTCACCTGCCGCGAAGAGGCCGGGAACAATCGTGTCGTTGTCCTGGAGCACCTCGGTGGCGATGTTGGTGGGGATGCCGCCCATGGCGTAGTGCGCGGTCGGGAACACCGGAACGGGATCCGTGAAGGGTTCCACGCCCAGGTAGGTACGGGCGAACTCGGTGATGTCCGGCAGCTTGGCTTCGATGTGCTCGGGTTCAAGGTGGGTCAGGTCAAGGAGCACGTAGTCCTTGTTCGGGCCACAACCGCGGCCTTCGCGGACCTCGTTGGCCATGGCGCGGGCCACGATGTCACGAGGTGCGAGGTCCTTGATGGTCGGGGCGTAGCGCTCCATGAAGCGTTCGCCCTCGGAGTTACGGAGGATGGCGCCTTCACCACGTGCACCCTCGGTGAGGAGGATGCCAAGGCCGGCAAGGCCGGTCGGGTGGAACTGGAAGAACTCCATGTCCTCCAGCGGGATGCCGCGGCGGAACGCGATGCCCATGCCGTCACCGGTGAGGGTGTGCGCGTTGGACGTGGTCTTGAAGACCTTGCCCGCACCGCCGGACGCGAACACCACGGACTTTGCCTGGAAGACGTGCAGTTCGCCCGAAGCGAGGTCGTAGGATACGACGCCGGCAACGCGCTTCTGCTTGTACGCGGTACCGTCTTCGCGGACGGCGTCTTCCTCGACGATCAGCAGGTCGAGGACGTAGTACTCGTTGTAGAACTCCACGTTGTGCTTGACGCAGTTTTGGTACAGCGTCTGCAGGATCATGTGGCCGGTACGGTCTGCGGCGTAGCAGGCACGGCGGACGGGAGCCTTGCCGTGGTCGCGGGTGTGGCCACCGAAACGGCGCTGGTCGATCCGGCCTTCGGGCGTGCGGTTGAACGGCAGACCCATCTTCTCCAGGTCCAGCACGGCGTCGATGGCTTCCTTCGCCATGACCTCCGCTGCGTCCTGGTCAACCAGGTAGTCGCCACCCTTGATGGTGTCAAAGGTGTGCCACTCCCAGTTGTCTTCCTCGACGTTGGCCAGTGCTGCACACATACCACCCTGGGCCGCACCGGTGTGCGAGCGGGTGGGGTAGAGCTTGGTCAGTACCGCTGTGCGTGCGCGCTGACCGGACTCGATCGCGGCGCGCATGCCGGCGCCACCTGCACCGACAATGACGACGTCGTACTTATGGACCTGCATACCAGATGCTCTCTCTTTCAAAAATTCAGATGGTCGGCGGAGGCTGCTCCGCAAAGTAAGGCGCGGCTGGCTGCGGCCCGCTGCGCCAAGGGAGCTGCTACGGCGCCGGGCAGAAACCACCAGGCAGCTGAACGCCGTCGACGACGGGGCACGGGTTGAACGTGAAGATCACCAGGGTGCCGAGGATGATGATGACGGCAGCAGCGGCGTAGAGGACAGCCTTGAGCCAGAAGCGCGTGGCGTCCCTTTCCGCGTAGTCGTTGATGATGGTGCGCACGCCGTTGGTGCCGTGGAGCATGGCGAGCCACAGCATGGCGAGGTCCCAGAACTGCCAGAAGGGATCTGCCCACTTGCCGGCAACAAAGCCGAAGTCGATGGCGTGGATACCTTCGCCCACCAGCAGGTTCACGAAGAGGTGGCCGAAGATCAGCACCACCAGGACAACGCCGGAGAGGCGCATGAAGAGCCATGCGATCATCTCGAAGTTGCCGCGGCTGGAGCCCGTGCGGTTGTACTTGGGCGCGATCTTGCCGGATCCGATTTTTCCGCTGCGCGGAGATTCAATAGTAGTCATGGCTTAGTGGCCTCCCAGCGCGAGGGAAAGGTGGCGGATGGCGAAGCCTGCGAACGTGACCAGCCACAGTGCAAGCACGACCCACAGCATCTGGCGCTGGTACTTCGCGCCCTTCTTCCAGAAGTCGATGGCGATCACGCGCAGGCCGTTGAAGGCGTGGAAGATGATCGCAGCGACCAAGCCCGTTTCACCCAGGGCCATGAGGGGGTTCTTGTATGCGCCAATGACGGCGGTGTAGGCCTCAGGGGACACACGCACCAATGAGGTGTCCAGCACATGGACCAACAAGAAGAAAAAGATCACTACACCGGTAATACGGTGTCCAACCCAGGACCACATGCCTTCACGGCCGCGGTACAAGGTGCCAGCTGGTTTTGTCGGCACTGAATAAACCTTCCTGCAACACAGCGGCGCTGGCATGGGATCCACGCGGGGGGAACGCCTGCTGCGAGAGCACTCGTAGCTCACGCCTAAATCTAGGCTTCGCTTACAGCTTATTCAATTTAGGACCTGCTTCTCTGCTTGTTAAATCCATGTTTCCTTCCCGTATTTCCGCGAATTTTGCCGAACTGTGAGACTAAGGCCACATCCGTGGCGTGCGGCAGGGCTTCATAGCGGTGTCGGATAAAGTGTTGAGGTGAGTACAGAAGACGCGACATTTCCGGAATCGCCATTGGACCGCTTCCATGCGGTCATTCCGGCGGGCGGTGTGGGGACCCGGCTGTGGCCACTCTCGCGGGCCGCTGCGCCCAAGTTCCTTCACGACCTGACCGGTTCGGGCAGCACCCTCCTGCGGGCTACCTACGATCGCCTTGAGCCGCTTGCCGGTGAGCGGGTCCTGGTCGTCACGGGCCAGGCGCACCGCGTAGCCGTATGCCGCCAGCTCCCGGAAGTGGGCGACGACGAGCTTGTCCTTGAGAGCGAACCGAAGGATTCCGGTGCCGCGATCGGCCTCGCTGCTGCGATCCTTTACCAGCGGGATCCGGAAACCATCATGGGTTCCTTCGCCGCGGACCAGGTGATCAGTCCTGACGACCTCTTCCAGGACACCGTCCGGGAGGCCATCTTTACTGCCGCCACCGGAAAGATCGTGACCATCGGCATCAAGCCCACGCATCCCTCGACGGGATTTGGTTACATCCGTTCGGGCAAGGCCCTGAAGGTCGACGGCGCACCCAATGCCCTTGCAGTGGCCGAATTCGTCGAAAAGCCCAGCGAGGACGTTGCCCGCAAGTACGTTGAAGCCGGCGATTACGTCTGGAACGCAGGCATGTTCGTGGCACCCGTAGCGCTGATGCTCAAGCACCTTGAAGCGAACCAGCACGAGCTCTTTGCCGGCGTCCAGGAGATCGCGCGGGCCTGGGACACCCCCCGGCGCGCCGAGGTCACCGAAAGGGTGTGGCCGACGCTGCCGAAGATTGCCATTGACTACGCTGTGGCGGAGCCCGCAGCGGCGGCCGGCGATGTCGCCGTCGTGCCCGGTACCTTCCGGTGGGACGACGTCGGCGACTTCGCCGCGATCGGCCGCCTCAACAACGCCGGCGACGTCGATGAAGTGACGGTGCTCGGCGAAGGCGCCCGTGTCTTTGCGGAGAACGCGAGCGGCGTGGTGGTTTCCGACACCAAGCGCGTCATCGCCCTGATCGGCATCAAGGACGTGGTCATTGTGGATACTCCGGACGCTTTGCTGGTGACCACCAAGGAGCATGCGCAGCGCGTCAAGGGTGCCGTTGACGCCCTCAAGGCAAGCGGAGACACTGACGTTCTGTAGCCTGTTGCCCTTATACCGTGAGCCGCCTCTTTGGTGACCCTGCGCCTGAACGCAGCGTAACCAAGAGGCGGCTTTCGTTCTTCGTGGGCCTCGCTTGGCTAGAGTTGTGACGTGCGCAATTACTCGACTGAAACCGAGCCCACTCCCGTTGTAGGACCCTGGGTTGATGAACTTCTGCCCGGACTCATCGACTTCCGTCGTGACCTGCATGCGCACCCCGAGCTCTCCTTCAAGGAATTCCGCACCACCGACAAATTGGTGGAGCGGCTCGAGGCTGCGGGCCTGCAACCGCGCCGGCTCGAAGGCACCGGGCTGACGGTGGACGTGGGGGAGGGGCCGATCGCCACGGCTCTCCGCGGCGACATCGACGCGTTGTCGATCATCGAGGAGACGGGCCTGCCCTTCGCTTCGAAGAACCATGGCGTCACGCATGCCTGCGGCCATGACGTCCACACCACCACCATGCTGGGCATTGCCCTGACGCTTCAGCGCATGCATAAGAACAACCCGTTGGGCGGCACCGTCCGCATCATTTTCCAGCCCGCCGAGGAGACCATGCCCGGCGGCGCCTTGTCCTGCATCGAGCAAGGCGTGCTGGACGGAGTGCCCCGCATCCTTGCGCTGCATTGTGATCCGCGCATCAACGTGGGCCAGATCGGTACGCGCATCGGTGCCATCACGTCGGCATCGGACACCATCAAGATCGAGCTCACGGGGCGCGGCGGGCACACGTCGCGCCCGCATCTGACCGAGGACCTGGTGTTCGCCCTGTCCCAGATCGCCGTCAACGTTCCGGCAGTGTTGTCGCGGCGGGTCGATGTCCGCAGCGGCGTTTCCGTTGTCTGGGGCCAGATCTCGGCAGGCTCTGCTCCGAACGCCATTCCCGGAAGCGGCTACATGGCCGGAACCATGCGGTGCCTGGACCGTGACGCCTGGCACAGCGCGGGTGAACTCCTGGATGAAGTGGTCAAGCAGGTTGCCGCGCCGTACGGGGTGGATGTCCATTTGGAGCACACCCGCGGCGTCCCGCCGGTGGTGAACTCGGAGCACGAGACCGCCCTGATTGAGGCCGCGGCCCGCGCGGAACTGGGCGAGAACGCCGTCGTCTTGACCCCGCAGTCCATGGGTGGCGAGGACTTCGCCTGGTTCTTGGCCGACCTCCCCGGCGCCATGATGCGGCTGGGCACGCACACGCCCGGCGGTGAGGAGTATGACCTCCACCGCGGCGATTTCGTCGTGGACGAGCGGGCCCTTGGATACGCGGTCCGCGTCCTGACCGCAGCAGCACTGCGCACTATCCGCGACCTCGACGAATAACCCAACTGGGGGACAGATGGCGGCCCACTGAGCGTTCAGTGGAGCGTGATCTGTCCCCTAGTGGGGCGCTACGCCGAATTGAGTTGTGCACAACTTAATTGTGCGCTATCGTTTTCTTCATGAGTGATGCTCCCCGCCTCCGCCATCAGGTCTGCTTTGCGCTGTACTCGGCCTCCAAGGCAGCGACGGCGGTCTACCGCCCGGTGCTGGACGAGTTGGGGCTGACGTACCCGCAATACCTCGTGATGCTGGTCCTTTGGGAGCAGGAACCGCGGAGTGTTCGGGAGCTTGGTGCTGAGCTCGGACTGGATTCGGGTACGTTGTCGCCCCTCCTGAAGCGGCTTGAAACCCTGGGGCTGGTCGAGCGGCATCGCTCCGTGGAGGACGAGCGCCGTGTCGACGTCGTCCTCACGGATGCAGGCACCCGGTTGAGCGGGAAGGCGGGTGCCGTTCCCCAGCGCTTGGCCGATGCCGCGGGCTTGTCGGTTGCCGAGATCGAAGAGCTCCACGCCACGCTTGGAAAGCTCACCGCCGCGCTGCAGAACTCACTCTGAAGACTTGCCCAGGAAGATTTCTCACCAGAAAGGGATACACCCATGAAGACCCTCTACACAGCTGAGGCGCTTGCCTCCGGCGAAGGCCGCGACGGCAACGCCCGTACCAACGACGGCAAGCTCGATGTTGCCCTCGCCAGCCCCGTGGAGCTAGGTGGCAACGGGCAGGGAACCAACCCGGAGCAGTTGTTCGCTGCCGGCTACGCCGCTTGCTTCCACTCCGCACTGCGCCTGGTAGGCCGCAAGGAACGCGTTGACCTCACCGACTCCGCCGTTGCGGCGAAAGTCCACATCGGTGCCCTTCCGGACGGTGTGGGTTTCGGCCTGGCCGCCGAACTTGAAATCGCCCTCCCCGCACTTGGCCGCGAAAAGGCCGAGGAACTCATGAAGAAGGCCCACCAGGTCTGCCCGTACTCCAACGCTACGCGCGGCAACATGAACGTTGACCTCAAGCTCGTGGAGTTCGCAGCATGAGCCCCCGCGCAGCAACTCCGGCCAGCACCCGCGAAATCCATCTCGCCTCCCGCCCGTCCGGCCGACCGGTTCCGGACAACTTCCGCCTGGCAACAATAGAGTTACCCGAACTCGCCGACGGGCAGGTCCTGGTGGAAAACCGGTTCATGTCCGTGGACCCCTACATGCGCGGGCGCATGAACGATGCAAAGTCCTATTCGGCACCCTTCCGCCTCGATGAAGCGCTCGACGGCGGAGCGGTGGGTGAGGTGATCGCGTCCCGGTCGGAGGCACACAGGGTGGGTGACGTCGTCGTGCATCAGCTGGGGTGGCGTGAGCACGCAGTAGTGGACGCCGCGGCGGCCACCAACGTTCCGGCCGGATTGGCCCCGACGTCGGCGTTCCTTGGCGCGCTGGGGATGACCGGCCTGACTGCCTATGCAGGCTTGCTCAAGGTGGCCGAATTCAAGGAAGGCGATGTGGTCTTCGTATCCGGCGCGGCCGGCGCCGTGGGCTCCATGGTGGGCCAGATCGCCAAAGCCATGGGTGCCGCCAAGGTGATCGGCAGTGCGGGTTCGCCCGCCAAAGTGGCCCGGCTCCTGGAACTGGGCTTCGATGCGGCGTTCGACTACAACGACGCTCCGGTCCTGGAACAGCTGCAGGCAGCTGCAGGGGAGCGCGGGATCGACGTGTACTTCGACAATGTAGGCGGAGAGCACCTTGAGGCGGCGCTGGCCGTCTTGAATGTTGGCGGCAGGGTTGCCATGTGCGGTGCGATTGCCCAGTACAACTCCACCGAGCCGCCGGCCGCGCCTCGAAACCTGGCCGTTGCGATCGGCAAGCAGTTGACGCTCCGTGGCTTCCTTGTGGGCGGACAGCGGCAGCACGCCGCTGAATTCCGCCAGAAGATGGCCGCCTGGCTGGCTGATGGAACCGTGCGCTATGACGAGACCATTGTTGAAGGTCTTGAGAACGCTCCCCGGGCTTTCATCGACCTGCTGGACGGAGCCAACACCGGAAAGATGCTCGTCCGCCTGTGACGTGAACCCCGGCCTACCGATTGGTAACAAAAAGTCAACAATCTGGGGCCGGGGTCACTTTTGTGCTACCTCCGTGTGTTGTGCGCCACTAGGGTGGTTGCTATTAGTGCGCTTCGGCGCAGTGCTGCGAAGCATCAGTGAAAACAGAATTTCTGCCCCGGGGTTTTGGAAACGGACACTCATTGACCACCAGTCGTAGCGCCACTCACTTTCTTCCTGGAGGAACATTGAAGAAACCACTGCGTGCCACCCTGAAGCGCGGTTCAATGGCCGGTGTGGCCACCATGGGCGCAGCAGCGCTCATGCTTAGCGGTTGCGGACAGGCCCCAGACGCCGGGTCCAGCAACAACTCCCAAAGCAGCTACACCGGTTGCATCGTTTCCGACTCCGGTGGATTCGACGACCAGTCCTTCAACCAGTCCTCGTTCGAAGGCCTCAAGAAGACCGAGAAGGACTTGGGCATCACCATGAAGTCGGCCGAATCCAAGGCCAACAGCGACTTCGAAACCAACCTCAACGGCATGATCTCCGCCGGCTGCAACATGACCATCACGGTCGGCTTCCTCCTGGGCGACGCCACCAAGGCTGCTGCGGAGAAGAACACCGACAAGCACTTCGCGATCATCGACTACTCCTACGAGAAGCCGGTCGCCAACGTGAAGCCCGTTGTCTACGACACCGCGCAGGCAGCCTACCTGGCAGGCTACGCCGCGGCTTCGGCAACCAAGACCGGCAAGGTTGGAACCTTCGGCGGCATCAAGCTGCCTACCGTCACCATCTTCATGGATGGCTTCTACGACGGCGTCCAGGCCTACAACAAGGCCAAGGGCAAGTCCGTCCAGGTTGTCGGCTGGGACAAGGCGACGCAGGATGGCTCCTTCACCGGTGACTTCGAGAAGCAGGACACCGGCAAGCAGATCACCAAGAACCTCCTGGATCAGGGCGCGGACATCGTGATGCCCGTTGCCGGACCTGTTGGCAAGGGCGCCGGTGCCGCGCTCAAGGAAGCCAAGGCTGCCGGCAAAGACGTCAAGTTGATTTGGGTTGACTCCGACGGCTTCCTCACCGCTCCCGAGTACAAGGACCTGATGCTGACCTCCGTGGTCAAGCAGATGGGTGAAGCAGTCGAGACCGTGGTGAAGGATGACAAGGACGGCAAGTTCAGCAACGAGGCCTACGTAGGCACGCTTGCCAACGATGGCGTTGCGATCGCCCCGTTCCACGATCTGGACTCCGCGATCTCGGCAGACACCAAGAAGGAGCTCGATTCCCTGAAAGCGGACATCGTCTCCGGGAAGCTGAAGGTCGAATCGGCGGCCAGCCCCAAGAAGTAGCAACTCCTGGACGCGCCGCCAGTACCGTCCCCGGTACTGGCGGCGCGTTTTTGCCCTGACGTAGGCTGCTGCCATAGGTAGTGAGCACTGCAGCCGTCCCTCGGACTCAAAGAACGGTGGGAGTTGTGAAACTCGAATTAAAGGGGATCTCGAAGGCATTCGGGAGCTTCTACGCCAACCAAGACATCGACCTCGTGGTCGAATCCGGCCAGATCCATTGCCTCCTCGGTGAGAATGGCGCCGGCAAATCAACCCTCATGAATGTGCTGTACGGGCTGTACGAGCCCACAGCCGGCCAAATCCTGGTGGACGACCGGCCTGTGAACTTCCGTGGCCCGGGCGACGCCATGGCAGCGGGCATTGGCATGGTGCACCAGCACTTCATGCTGGTGCCTGTCTTTACGGTCGCTGAAAACGTGGCCCTGGGCGCCGAGCCGACCTCCTTCGGCGGCGTCCTCAGCATGGACGAAACCCGCAAGAGGATCCAGGAAATCTCCGATAAATACGGCTTCGACGTGGACCCGGACGCCTTGGTGGAAGACCTTCCCGTGGGCGTCCAGCAGCGGGTCGAGATCATCAAGGCACTTGTCCGCGAAGCCAAGGTGCTCATCCTGGACGAGCCCACGGCCGTGCTGACGCCCCAGGAAACCGATGAGCTCCTTGACATCATGCGCCAGCTCAAAGCCAGCGGCACGTCCATCGTATTTATCTCCCACAAGCTACGTGAAGTGAAAGCGGTCTCGGACGTCATCACCGTGGTCCGCCGCGGCAAAGTGGTGGGCGATGCTCCTCCGTCGGCGTCCGCGACGGAACTTGCTTCGATGATGGTCGGCCGGCCCGTCAGCCTGAGCCTGAACAAGGCAGCAGCCCAGCCGAAGGAAACCACCTTCGTGGTGGAGAACCTGACGGTCCGGGCCCCCAACGGCACCAACGTGGTGGATGGAATCAGCTTCGACATTGCCCAAGGCGAGATCCTCGCCGTCGCCGGCGTCCAGGGCAACGGCCAAACGGAACTCACGGAAGCGATCCTCGGGGTCCAGGAGCACGTCACGGGCTCCGTCACACTGGACGGAAAGCAACTCCTTGGGCTGCCGGTGAAAGAAGTATTGCGCTCCGGCGTTGGCTTCGTCCCGGAAGACCGTACCGTCGACGGCCTGGTGGGACCGTTCTCAGTGGCTGAGAACCTTGTGCTGGACCTTTATGACCAGGCACCCTTCGCCAGTGGAGTCAGCATGAAGCCCGCCAAGGTGGCAGACAACGCCAAGGCCAAGATCGAGGAGTTCGATATCCGCACTCCTTCGGCGGGCGCAGCAGCGGGAACGCTCTCCGGCGGCAACCAGCAAAAAGTCGTTATGGCGCGCGAGCTGTCCAGGCCCTTGCGGCTGTTCATCGCCAGCCAGCCCACCCGTGGCGTGGACGTCGGCTCCATCGAATTCCTGCACAAACGCATCGTTGCCGAGCGCGACGTGGGAACTCCGGTGATGATCGTCTCCACGGAACTGGACGAAGTGATGGAACTGGCGGACCGCATCGCCGTGCTTTACAAGGGCAAGCTCGTGGGCATCGTTCCCGCTGGGACTCCCCGCGACACCCTCGGCCTCATGATGGCCGGCGTCAGCCCGGAAGGGGGCTCCGATGACAACGAATGACCAGACCAGCAGCGACCAGGCCGGCAAGCACACTGCGCCGCAGGAATCCCACATTGCGCCGCAGGAATCCACCGCTGACGTGCAGGCCGCGGACGTAGCGCTGGATACAGCGGGCGGCACCCTGGAACCGTCGATAGTCCCCGTCTCCTCGCAAAGCGGCGACACAGGACACCACGAGGGAAGCCTGTTCCGCAGGATCGTCATGGGCAGCGGCTTTGTGTCCGTCCTTGCCGTCATCGTGGCGCTGATCCTGGGCGGCCTCCTGATTGCCAGCACGGATGCCCGCGTCGCCAAGTCCGCAGGTTACTTCTTCGCCCGGCCCACGGACTTCCTCTCCGCACTGTGGGACGCCATGACCAAAAGCTACGTGGCGCTTTTCCAAGGTGCCGTCTTCAACCCGAGGCAGGGCTTCATGCCGCTCCTGGAGACGATGACCGTTGCCACCCCGCTGATTTGCGCCGGCCTGGGCGTTGCCTTGGCGTTCCGGGCTGGGTTGTTCAACATTGGTGCCCAAGGCCAGATCATCATCAGTGCCACGTTGGCGGCCTACGTCGGGTTCACCTGGCACCTCCCCGTTGGACTGCACCTGCTGCTCGTAGTGGTCATGGGCGTGCTCGGGGGCGCCGTCTGGGGCGGAATCGTGGGGGTCCTTAAAGCGAGGACGGGTGCGCATGAGGTGATTGTGACCATCATGCTCAACTACGTGGCGCTGTTCCTCTTGGACTTCCTGCTGAATACCTCGGCATTCCGCCGCCCCGGCGATAACAGCCCCATCTCGCCGCGCCTGGATGACTCGGCAACGTATCCGGTGCTGATCCCGGGCTCACGGCTCCATTTGGGCTTCCTCGTCGCAGTGGCCCTGACTTACGGTGTTTGGTGGATGCTCAACCGGTCCACCATTGGATTCGAGTTCCGGGCTGTTGGTGCCAACCCCGCAGCGGCACGAACCGCCGGCGTCAAAGTTCCCCGCGCCACCATCCTGGTGATGGCGTTCGCTGGTGCCCTTGCGGCCTTCGGCGGTGTGGCCCAGGTGGCCGGAACCGAGAAAGTCCTCACCGGTGGCGTCGCCGCCCAGATCGGCTTCGACTCCATCACGGTGGCACTGCTGGGCCGGAGTACCCCGTGGGGTACCTTCTTCGCAGGCCTGTTGTTCGGCGCATTCCGTGCGGGGGCGGTGCAGATGCAGATCCAGACGGGAACCCCTATCGACATCGTCCTGGTGGTCCAGTCGCTGATCGTCCTCTTCATCGCGGCGCCGCCCCTGATCCGGTCCATCTTCCGGCTGGAAGGCAAAAAGAAGAACAAGAAAAAAGCGGCCCCCAAAGCCGCAGTTGCCAACGCCACCGGAGGTGCCAAGTGAGCGCAACTACAACAGCTCCCCGGGCTGGAGCAACGGCATTGCCGGGCGCACGGCCCTCGTTGAAAGTCCCCGTGTCCCTCGGCGTGCTGGCCCTCGTGGCCCTGGTCTTCTTCGGGCTGCTCGGTCCCGGCCAGACTGCCGAGATGAAGATCAGCGATCCGGGCGATACGTTCCAGGTCCCGGCGCTCATGATCCCGGGCCAGGTTGGCGGCATAGTGCTCGCCATCCTGCTGCTGGCCATGGCGGCCTACTCGATCTACCTGTGGACCCGCGGAGAACGCTCGCCCAAGTGGTTGCCCATCGCCTTCTCCGTGGTGTTTGTCTTTGCGTTGCTCGTCTGGATCGTGGCCGGAGCACGCCAGCCGTCCATTTCCCTCGCCGGCTTGGTGGCCGGTTCAGTCACCCTTGCCGTACCGCTGGTCTTTGGATCGCTTTCCGGGGTGCTGTGTGAGCGGGTGGGCGTGGTCAACATCGCCATCGAGGGCCAGTTGCTGGGCGGCGCCTTCACGGCGGCGCTCGTTGCGACGGTGACCGGAAGCCCCTATATCGGCCTGATCGCGGCGGCCGCTGCAGGCGCCGTCGTCTCCATGGTGCTGGCAGTCTTCAGCATCAAGTACCTCGTCAACCAGATCATCGTCGGTGTGGTGTTGAACGTCCTGGTCTCGGGGCTCACGGGCTTCCTGTTCGGCACCGTCATGGCTCCGAACAAGGACCAGTTCAACACTCCCGGCCGCTTGGACATCCTCCCCATCCCGTTGCTCTCCGATATCCCCATCATCGGTCCGATCCTTTTTGAACAGTCGATCGCCGGCTACCTCATGTACATCGCGGTGGCCGTGGTGTGGTTCGGCCTGTTCAAGACCCGGTGGGGACTAAGGGTCCGTGCTGTCGGCGAGCACCCCCAAGCGGCGGACACATTGGGCATCAACGTCAACGCAACCCGCTTCTGGAACGTCACCCTTGGCGGCGCCATTGCCGGCATTGGCGGGGCGGTCTTCACGCTGGTGACCATTGACTCCTTCACCAAGGAGATCTCCGGGGGCCGCGGCTTCATTGCCCTGGCGGCGCTGATCTTCGGCCGATGGAATCCCATTGGTGCGTTCTTGGCCTCGCTGCTGTTCGGCTTCGCCTACAACCTGCAGTCGATCCTTGGCATCATCGGAACTCCGGTGCCCAGCCAGTTCATGGCCATGCTCCCGTACCTGGTGACCATTTTCGCCGTCGCCGGTTTGGTGGGCAGGTCGAGGCCACCGGCGGCCAGCGGCATACCGTACGTGAAGGGTTGACGCGTGGCTGCCACCGATACCGACTGGCAAGCCCTGGAAGCCGCGGCCAAGGAGGCCATGGCAAAGGCCTACGCACCGTATTCCAAGTTCCCGGTGGGGGCTGCGGCCCTCACCGAGGACGGCCGGATCATCAGCGGCTGCAACGTGGAGAACGCCAGCTATGGCCTGACCCTGTGCGCCGAGTGCGCGCTGGTGGGGCAGCTCCACATGAGCGGCGGCGGCAGGCTAGCGGCGTTCTATTGCGTGGACGGCCAAGGCAATGTCCTGATGCCGTGCGGACGCTGCCGCCAGCTGCTTTACGAATTCCGGGCACCCGGGATGCAGCTGATGACCACCCAAGGCATCAAAACCATGGACCAGGTGCTTCCTGACGCCTTCGGTCCGGAACATCTGGAGGAGACCCCTTGACCAGCACCGAAGCCTTCGACGCCGTCCAGATCATCACCATCAAACGCGATAAGGGCACGCTGACCCCGGAGCAGATCGACTGGACCATCGACGCATACACCCGGGGCGTCATCGCCGAGGAACAGATGGCGGCCCTCAACATGGCCATCCTGCTCAACGGCATGGACCGCGTGGAGATTTCGCGCTGGACGTCGGCGATGATCGCCTCGGGGGAGCGGATGGACTTCTCGTCGCTCACAACGCCCGACGGCGGCCGGAAGGCTACCAGCGACAAGCACTCCACCGGTGGGGTCGGGGACAAGATCACCCTGCCGCTGGCACCGCTGGTGGCGGTCTTCGGTGTGGCAGTTCCGCAGCTTTCGGGCCGCGGCTTGGGCCACACCGGGGGCACGCTCGACAAGCTGGAGGCGATCCCTGGCTGGCGGGCCAACCTCAGCAACCAGGAGATCATGGCCCAGCTCCAGGACGTCGGCGCGGTCATCTGCGCAGCAGGCTCCGGGCTGGCTCCGGCGGACAAGAAGCTCTATGCCCTCCGCGACGTTACGGGCACGGTAGAAGCCATTCCGCTGATTGCCTCCTCCATCATGAGCAAGAAGATCGCCGAAGGCACCGGATCCCTGGTCCTGGACGTCAAGGTGGGTTCCGGGGCCTTCATGAAGGATGAGGCCAAGGCCCGGGAGCTTGCCGAGACCATGGTGGCACTCGGCAAGGACGCGGGGGTCCACACCGTTGCCCTCATGACCGATATGTCCACGCCCTTGGGGTTGACAGCAGGAAATGCCATCGAGGTAGAAGAGTCGGTGGAGGTGCTCGCGGGCGGCGGTCCGGAAGACGTCGTCGAGCTGACCGTCCGGCTGGCGGAGGAGATGCTGTCAGGTGCCGGTATCCACGACGCCGATCCGGCGGCCGCGCTTAGGGACGGCCGCGCAATGGATGTCTGGAACCGGATGATCGAGGCCCAGGGCGGCGATCCCCGTGCGGCGTTGCCGGTGGCCAAGGAGTCCGAGGTGATTTATGCCCCGGCGGACGGCGTCCTGGTCGAACTCGACGCATTGTCTGTAGGCGTCGCCGCCTGGCGCCTCGGGGCCGGCAGGGCCCGCAAGGAGGATCAGGTCCAGGCCGCGGCAGGTGTCCGACTGCATGCCAAGCCGGGTGCCCTGGTCCGTGCCGGCGAGCCCCTGATGACCCTTCTGACGGATACGCCGGAGAAGTTCGACCGCGCCAAGGAAGCACTCAGGGATGCCGTGGTGATTGCCCCCGAAGGCTCCCGACCGGCCAGGAAACTCATCATCGACAGGATCGCCTAGGCTTATATCCCGTGCAGGCCATCAACGATTTCATCCTCGCCGCGGCCGGTCAGCCGTGGGTGCTTTTCCTTGTGTTGGCCTGTTGCCTGATCGACGGTTTCTTCCCGCCCATTCCCAGCGAATCGGTGGTGGTGGGTCTTGGTGCCGTGTCCGGCAGCAGCGGCGTGCCCAACGTCTGGCTGCTGGGCCTGGTGGCGGCACTCGGCGCGTTTTCCGGCGACAACATCGCGTATTTGATTGGCCGCCGCATCGGTATTCAACGGTGGAGATGGATGCGTGCCCAGCGGATGCAGGGCGCCTTTCGGTGGGCCGGCAAGGAACTCCGACGGCGGGCCGCCTCACTGATCATGGTGGCCCGCTTTATTCCCATTGGCCGCGTGGCAGTCAACCTCACGGCCGGTGCAACCCACTTCAACCACCGCCGGTTTGTGGCCTTGACTGGGTTGTCTGCCCTCCTGTGGGCCAGCTATTCCGTGGTGCTCGGGTTCTTCTTCGGTGTGTGGTTCGAGCACAACCACCTGCTTGGCGCCGTCATCGCCATTGTGGTGGCTGTCATCCTCGGCATCATCATTGACCGGATCATCAGCAAGGTCCGCGGTTCGGTTCCCCTGGACGGCAAAAACATCCCGGAGGCGGAGAACTCAACGGGAGAAGGCACCCAGGCTCCACCCACGGTATGAGGGCACAGGCGGGGCAAGATCAGCCCGCCGGTTGACGATGGAACCAGTACGTCCCCGATAGCGTTAATTGTGTGATCCCGAGGCTGGGGCGTAGCGAACGACGTCCCGGCCATGGGACACTAAGAGCGACTTCCGTCACAGTGTCAAGTCATATTCATCTAGGAGCTACCCCCGCGTGGAGTTTTTGAACCATATGCTCGAGCATGCAGCCGGGCAGCCCTGGATTTACCCGGTACTCCTGGTGTTCTTCTTCATCGACGGATTTGCCACCATCCTTCCCAGCGAAACAGCGATTGTGGGGCTTTCGGCGCTGTCCCTTCACAGCGGAGAGCCCAACCTGTGGATCCTGGGCGGCACGGCACTCGTTGGTGCGATGGCCGGCGACAACATGGCCTACATGCTTGGCCGCAAAATCGGCTTGACCCGGTGGAAGTGGATGCGCAGGCCCAAGGTGCAGAAGATGTTCGCCTGGGCGCAATATGAGCTGGACAAGCGCGGCGCCGTCCTGATTTTCACGGCCCGCTACATTCCCTGGGGCCGCGTGGCAGTGAACTACGTGGCCGGCCAAACCGGTTATCCGCACCGCAATTTCTTTTTCCTGGACGCATTTGCCTGCCTCACCTGGGTTGGGTACTCGATCGGCATCGGGCTCCTTGCCGGTCAATGGGTCCACCACAACCCGCTTCTTGGTGTCGGCATTGCCATCGCCTTTGCCGTGGTCCTTGGCATCGTCGTGGACCATGTGTTGCGGTGGTGGCACAAGCACCTCGAACGTAAGGACGCTGCCCGCGCCGCGGAATCCGGCGCGGACGTACCTGTGGCACCTGAGGCGGGACACACTGGCGTTGCCCGTGCCGACCTCTCCAAGCCGGCCGGCTGACAGACCAACGTCCGGGCGCGGTGGGGGATTAGTCTTAGTCTGTGACTGAGCCAATTGTTGACGCCGCCCCTGCCCTCGACTTCGACCTGAAGAGCCTGCCCAAGGTTTCCCTCCACGACCATCTGGACGGAGGACTGCGGCCCGCAACCATCATTGAGCTGGCCGAGGCCGTCGGCCACACCCTTCCTTCCACTGACCCGGTGGCCTTGGGTGAATGGTTCCGGGAGTCCGCAGACTCCGGTTCGCTGGTCCGCTACCTTGAAACCTTCGACCACACCATTGCCGTCATGCAGACCAAGGAAGGCCTCTTCCGCGTTGCCAAGGAGTTCGTCGAAGACCTCGCCGAGGACGGTGTGGTCTACGGCGAAGTCCGCTGGGCTCCCGAGCAGCACCTGCAGAAGGGCCTCACCCTGGATGAGGTAGTGGAAGCCGTCCAGGCAGGGCTCGAGGCCGGCGTTGCCGCCGCTGACGAACGCGGCCAGCAGATCCAGGTTGGCCAGCTCATTACCGCCATGCGCCACGCGGACCGCGGCCAGGAAATCGCCGAACTCGCCGTCCGGCACCGGACCAGGGGCGCAGTCGGCTTCGACATCGCAGGAGCCGAAGACGGTTTCCTGCCCTCCCGTTTCAAGGACGCGTTCACCTACCTGGCCGAACACCACTTCCCGGCCACGGTTCACGCAGGTGAGGCCGCCGGTCTGGACAGCATCCAGTCGGCGCTCGTGGACGGACGCGCGCTCCGCCTGGGCCACGGCGTACGGATCGCCGAAGACATCACCGTTGAGTTTGAGGAAAACGCCGACGACGACGGCGAAGGCACCGTCGGGTTGGTGACCTTGGGCAACGTGGCCGGTTGGGTGAGGGACCGTGGCATCGCCTTGGAAATCTGCCCGTCCTCCAACCTGCAGACCGGTGCTATCGCGAACTTCGGCGAGGGGATCGAGAGCCACCCCTTGGACATGCTGTTCCAGCTTGGGTTCAACGTCACCATCAACACGGACAACCGGCTGATGAGCGGCGTCACCCTCACGGACGAATTTGAGCTCCTCGTGGAGGCCTTCGACTACGATCTCGATGATTTGCTTGAGCTGACGCTGAACGCCGCCGAGGCAGCCTTCCTGCCGTTGGACGAGCGCGAGGCCTTGGTTGAGTACATCAACGATGCCTACGCCAACCTCGGCTAGCAAGCCGGCGGACGGCATCGGCCAGCTGATCGGAACAATCGCAGCGCTCCGTGAGCATTGCCCGTGGATGGGCGCGCTTACGCATGAGTCGCTGGTTGAGTACCTGATCGAAGAAGCCTATGAAGTGGTGGATTCGATCGAAGCCGGCCGGGGCGGAGACGCTCCCTCCTTCGATGACGAGCTCCGCGGCGAGCTGGGCGATGTGCTGCTTCAGGTGGTACTGCATGCCCGGCTCGCCGAGGAGCGCGGCAGCTTCGACTTCGACGCCGTGGCCCGCGGGATCAACGCCAAGATGATCCGGCGGAACGGGCACGTCTTCAAGGCCGATGGCTCCCTGCAGGAGAGTTTCCCGGCGAGTGTCGAGGAAATCATCATCAAGTGGGATGCAGCCAAGCGTGCCGAGAAACCCGAACGCAGGGATCCCTTCGAAGGTATTCCGCCGCACCTCCCGGCGCTGGCGGCGGCGCAGAAGTCCCTCGACCGGGCTGCCCGCGCCGGACTCGATGCCGACGGCGTCAGCCCGGCTGCCGCCGTCGGGCTTTCCGCGGTTCCAGGCTCCGAAGACGAGCTGGGGGAGCTGTTGCTGGCGATCGTGGCCGGTGCCCGCGAGCGGGGGCTCGACGCCGAGCGGGCCCTGCGCAAGGCCGTGCGGACGTTCCAGGGCGGCCAAAGCCGGCCTACATGACGTGAAAGCTTGGAATTCGTTCCGTAACGTGAGCCACTCTGGACTACGCTAGTAGCGACGAGGACGTTGAGAATTTCCCTCCTCATTCCTGTAATTTGCCCATAAGGAGCACATCCATGGCGCTTATCGATGCCATCCACGCACGCGAGATCCTTGATTCCCGCGGAAACCCGACCGTAGAAGTTGAGGTCCTGCTCTCCGACGGCCAGATCGGCCGCGCAGCAGTTCCCTCCGGTGCTTCCACCGGCGAGCACGAAGCTGTCGAACTCCGCGACGGCGACAAGGGCCGTTACCTCGGCAAGGGTGTCCAGAAGGCCGTCGACGCCGTCATCGACGAGATCTCCCCGGCACTCATTGGCTTCGACGCCACTGACCAGCGCAGCATCGACCAGGCCATGATCGACCTCGACGGCACCCCGAACAAGGGCAAGCTGGGCGCCAACGCCATCCTGGGTGTCTCCCTGGCCGTGGCCAACGCCGCCGCTGCCTCGGCCGACCTGCCGCTCTACAAGTACCTCGGTGGACCCAACGCCCACGTCCTGCCGGTTCCGCTGATGAACATCCTCAACGGTGGCTCCCACGCCGACTCCGACGTCGACATCCAGGAATTCATGATCGCCCCGATCGGCGCCGAGACCTTCTCCGAGGGCCTGCGCTGGGGCGTCGAGGTCTACCACAACCTCAAGGCCGTCCTCCAGGAGAAGGGCCTCTCCACGGGCCTCGGCGACGAAGGTGGCTTCGCTCCGAACCTGCCGTCCAACCGTGCAGCACTGGATCTGATTACCGAAGCCATCAAGAACGCCGGCTACACCCCGGGCACTGACATCGCCTTGGCACTGGACGTTGCTTCCTCCGAGTTCTATAAGGACGGCGCTTACCAGTTCGAAGGCAAGGCACTTTCCGCCACCGAGATGAGCGCCTACTACGCCGGTCTGGTTGCCGACTACCCGCTGGTTTCCATCGAGGACCCGCTGGACGAGAACGACTGGGAAGGCTGGAAGACCCTCACCGACACGATCGGCGACAAGGTCCAGCTGGTGGGCGACGACCTCTTCGTCACCAACCCGGTCCGCCTGCAGCAGGGCATCGACGCCGCCACGGCCAACTCCCTGCTGGTCAAGGTGAACCAGATCGGTTCCCTCACCGAGACCCTGGATGCCGTTTCCCTGGCCCAGCGTTCCGGTTACACCACCATCACCTCGCACCGCTCCGGCGAAACCGAGGACACCACCATTGCTGACATCGCCGTTGCCACCAACGCGGGCCAGATCAAGACCGGTGCCCCGGCCCGCTCCGAGCGCGTTGCCAAGTACAACCAGCTCCTGCGCATCGAAGAGGAACTCGACGACGCCGCACGCTACGCCGGCCGCAGCGCGTTCCCGCGTTTCAAGGGCTAGCCTTCAGCGAAAACAGCTGACCGGTGGCTATGGTGGAAAGACCATAGCCACCGGTTCTGTTTAACACGCGCCCGCCCAACCGCGGGCGCCGCAGGACTTTTGTCACGTACGTTAGGCGCAGGGCAAGCGCAGCAACCCGCCAGGCAAGCACCGGGCATTACAGGAGTGTCATGGCCACCCGTCGACCAAAGGTACCCAGGGCGGACGCACTTGGCCGCCCGTCCGGTCCGGCCAAGTCAGCCGGCCAGCTGTCCGCAGGCCATCAAGGCGCCGGGAACAACGACGCCGGTCAAGGATCGGAGCGGACAGCGGCAGCTTCGGGCCGTCCAGCCACCAAGACGGCGCCCCCATCGGCCTCGGGTGCGGCCGAGCGTCGGCCAGGCGCCCCCCGGGTTCCCGTCCGGCCTAAGTCCACTGCCGGTGCGGCAAGCACTCCAGGCAAGGCATCGAAACCGGGACAGGCCGCCACACTTGGCAAGTCCGACAAAATGAAGGCAGCGGACTCCGGCAAAGCCAAGCCCGCTGGGGCCGTCCGCGAGGAAACCCCGGAGAATGATCCCGTTCCCGCGAAGGCATTCTCGGGCCGGGTGCTGGCATTGGCCGTCGTCATGATTGCCATCACCATCATGCTGGCTCCAACCGTCAGGATCTTCTTGGAAAAGCGGTCCGAGATCTCTGCCCTCGAGGCAGAGATCTCCAGCAAGCAGGCCGAGCAGGCGGACCTCAACAAACAGCTGTCCCGGTGGCAGGACCCCAACTACGTGAAGCAGCAGGCCCGCGACCGCATTAACATGGTTATGCCGGGTGAAACGGGTTACTGGGTTTTTGGCGGGGATGAAGCCGCCGGAACCCCTGGGGGCCGCACCGGCTCCGGCACATCCGAAAACCCGGCAAACCTGCCCTGGGTGGATGCGCTCTGGGAGTCCATCAAACGATCGGCAACAGACTAGACGCGGTGCCCGCCGCCGTCGTGCCCTGGACGGGAAACGACAAAAAGGGGCAGGAAGGTTGGCAGCGCAAGTGGAAGAGAACACGGCAGCAGTGCCGCAGCAATCCCGCCAGCCATCAGCACACGACCTTGACGTCCTGAGCCGCCAGCTGGGCCGCCCGGTGCGCGACGTGGTGGAGATTCCGGCGCGTTGTATCTGCGGCAACCCACTCGTGGCGGCCACCGCGCCAAGGCTGAGCAACGGAACTCCGTTCCCGACCACGTTCTATCTCACCCACCCCGTCATTACCTCGGCTGTTTCCAGGCTTGAAGCGGGCGGACTCATGAACACCATGAACGATCGCCTTGTTGCGGACCAGGACCTCGCCGGCGCCTATCAGCACGCGCACGAGTCCTACCTCCAGGCCAGGAACGAGATCGCCGAACGGTCGGGTACCGGTGAAGTACCCGAAATCGCCGGGGTCTCCGCCGGCGGAATGCCCACCCGCGTCAAGTGCTTGCACGTCTTGGTGGGGCAATCCCTGGCCTCAGGGCCGGGTGTGAATCCCCTCGGCGACGAGGCCATCGAGGCCATCGCCGAATGGTGGACCAAGGACCGCTGCTACTGCGATGGTGCCTGGGACACCGCGGGCGAGGCCCCCTCCAGGGACCTTAGCCGCCACGGACCGCAGGGTTTGCCGGAGATCGTTGGGCGGCCTGCGCCCGTCCGGAAGTCGAAGACCGAAGATTCAGCCGAAGCAACGGAAGAACGCACATGAGCCGCGTGGCCGCCATTGACTGTGGAACCAACTCGATCCGCCTCCTGATTGCCGACGCCGCGGAGGACGGTTCGAAGGGGCCGCTCACCGATGTCGTACGCGAGATGCGCGTGGTGCGGCTGGGCCAGGGCGTGGACGCCACGGGTGAGCTTGCGCCGGAGGCCTTGGAGCGAACCTTCGCGGCTGCCAAGGATTATGCGGACCTCATTGGCCGGCACGGAGCCGGAGCCGTCCGGTTCGTGGCAACATCGGCTACCCGCGACGCCCGCAACCGGCAGGTGTTCGTGGATGGAATCCGGGAAATCCTGGGTGTGGAGCCGGAAGTCATAACCGGCGACGAAGAAGCCGCACTCTCGTTTGCGGGGGCCAGCAGCGTCCTTCCCGTCCGGGGCGACGACGCGGTCCTCGTCGTGGACCTTGGCGGCGGCAGCACCGAGTTCGTCCTCGGCGGCTCCGCAGGGGTCATCGCCGCGCGTTCGGTGGACATCGGATGCGTGCGGCTGACCGAACGGCACCTCAAGGGCGATCCACCCACGGCGGCACAAATCACGGCCGCGGAGGCCGACGTCGATGCCGCCATCGACCTCGCGGCCCAGGTGGTACCCCTCCACCGCGCCACCGCCGTGGTTGGGGTGGCAGGATCCATCACCACCATCACGGCACACGCCTTAGGGCTCAGCGAGTACCAGCCGAACCGGATTCACGGCGCCCGCCTTGATGCAGCGACCATCAGTGACGCGGCTACCAACCTGCTCGAAATGAGCCGCTCCGAACGGGCGGCCTTGCCCTACATGCACCCGGGGCGGGTGGATGTGATCGGCGCCGGGGCCCTGGTGTGGCGCCGGATCCTTTGGCGGCTTGGCCAACTCAGCAACGGACGGATCAACGCAGCGATTTCCAGTGAGCACGACATCCTGGACGGCATTGCCCTGAGCATTCGGGATTCCGTATGACTTCGCTGCGCCGCCGTGTCCTCTCCGCCTGCTTGGCTGCCTTCCTGGCCGGGGGAGCGCTGGCCGGATCGCTCGTGGGCGCTCCTGCGGCGCTGGCTGACTCCTGGCGGGACAAGGAGCACTGGCTCAAGGACTCGGGAATCACCAACGCCTGGCAGGTCTCCAAAGGTGCGGGCGTCAAAGTGGCTGTCATCGACAGCGGGATTGACGGCAACCACCCCGACCTGAAGGGTGTTGTCACCGGTGGTGCAGACGCTTCCGGCGCGGGAGCGGCCAACGGCCAGAAGAGCATCGGCGCAAAGCCGGAACACGGCACGCTGGTGGCGACCATGCTGGCCGGGCGCGGTCACAGCGCGCCGCCTCCCGCTCCCTCAGCGTCACCATCGGCAGCGCCTACCACTCCGCCGGCCGGGGGGCCGGAAGGAATGGTGGGTGTAGCCCCCGAATCGGAAATCATTTCCGTTTCCACGTGGCTGGGTTCACCCAACCCGGGAGGGAAGACAGACCAGGAACAGATCCCCACCGCCGTGCGATGGGCGGTGGACAATGGGGCAAAAGTCATCAACATTTCCCTCGGCAGCACCTCCCCGGATTGGCCACAGAGTTGGGACGCGGCCTTCCTGTATGCCGAGCAGAAGGATGTGGTGATTGTTGCCGCTGCGGGAAACCGCGTGGGCGGAAACATTCAGGTCGGAGCGCCGGCGACCATCCCCGGCGTCTTGACGGTAGCCGGGCTCGACGGGCAGGGAAACGCCAGCATCGATTCCTCCTCCCAGGGCATCAGTATTGGCGTTGCAGCCCCTGCCGAGGATCTGGTGGGCGGCATCCCGGGTGGCGGCTACGCCGAATGGGCTGGAACCTCCGGGGCCGCGCCCATCGTTTCCGGCGTTGCCGCCTTGATCCGCTCAAAGTGGCCGGACATGAGCGCCAAGCAGGTCATCAACAGGATCGTCAGCACTGCCAAGGACGCCGGGGCGCCGGGCAAGGATCCGATCTACGGCTACGGCATCCTTGATGCCGAGGCTGCGCTCAAGGGCGACGTCCCCACCACCAGCACCAACCCCCTTGGATCGATCGCGGACTGGATCAGGGTCCACCGCCGCGGTGATTTGAGTGTGCCGTCGCAAGCTCCGGTGGCCAGCCCTACCAGCGCACCGCCCACCTTGGCCGATCCAACGGTTCCCGTTGCCAAGACGCCGGCAAATGTCGACAACGCCCTGCCTGCCGTCGTCGTGCTTGGTTTTGGAGCCCTGTTTGTCGCTATTGTCGCGGGTGCCGCGTTCCAGTTGCGCAGGGCTTACAAGAACCCGCCTGCCACGCCCGAGGAAGCAGATACAGGGGTCATGGAGGCGGTCGATCCGCCGAACAGAACGTAGTTAGTGAAGATTTTCACAAAGTACTGTACTCTGGAGGCATGGCAACCACCCCAGAGCTCATTGACCGTCCCCGGGTTCTCGTCGTCGGCGGCGGCTACGTCGGCCTGTACGTAGCCCTCAAACTGCAGAAGAAGATCGCGAACGCCGGTGGCATCGTCACCGTCGTCGATCCGCTGCCCTACATGACCTACCAGCCGTTCCTCCCCGAGGTGGCCGGTGGCAACATCGAGGCACGCCACGCCGTGGTCTCGCACCGCCAGCACCTGAAGCAGACTGAGCTCATCCAGGGCCGCGTCACCAGCATCGACCACGCGAACCGCACCGCCGTGGTTGCCCCCTCCGACGGCGGCGAGCCGTTCGAGATTCCCTACTTCGACGTCGTCATGGCTGCCGGTGCCATCACCCGCACCTTCCCGATCAAGGGCCTCGCGGACAAGGGCATCGGCCTGAAGACCATCGAGGAAGCAGTTGCCCTGCGCAACAAGCTCCTCGAGCGCATCGAAGCCGCGTCCACCATGACGGACCCCGCAGAGCGTGCCAAGGCCCTCACCTTCGTGGTGGTTGGCGGCGGCTTCGCGGGCATCGAGTGCCTTACCGAAATGGAAGACCTCGCCCGCGCCGCAGTCCGCAACAACCCGCGCATCCGCCAGGAAGAGGTCCGCTTCATCCTGGTCGAGGCCATGGGCCGCATCATGCCCGAGGTCACGGCCTCCCAGGCCGAATGGGTCGTTGAGCACCTCCGCAGCCGTGGCATCGAAGTCCTGCTCAACACCTCCCTGGACAGCGCCGAGGGCAACCTCAAGCTCATCAACCTCCCGGACAAGACGTCCGCCGGCGAAGTTGAGGCTGACACCCTGGTCTGGGCTGCCGGTGTGCAGGCCAACCCGATGATCCGCTCCACCGACTTCCCGCTGGAACCGCGTGGCCGCGTCCGCGTCCTCCCGGACCTGCGCATCGCAGGCGACGAAGGCATCATCGAGAACGCCTGGGCCGCCGGCGACATCGCCGCTGTTCCGGACCTGACCGGCAAGGGCCTCCCGGACGGTACCTGCGTTCCGAACGCACAGCACGCACTTCGCCAGGCCAAGAAGCTCGCCAAGAACCTCTGGGCATCCCGCTGGGACAAGCCGCTGCACGACTACAAGCACAAGAACCTTGGTGCTGTTGCCGGCTTTGGCGAGTGGAAGGGTGTTGCCAACATCAACCTGCTCGGCCGCATCGGCCTCAAGGGCGGCCTGGCCTGGCTGGCACACCGCGGCTACCACGGCATGGCCATGCCCACCGTTGAGCGCAAGTTCCGCGTGATCTTCGGCTGGATCCTGTCCTTCTTCGCCGGCCGCGACACCACGCAGCTGATGGATCTGGACAACCCGCGCGGCGCGTTCGTGGCTGCAGCAACCCCGGCCCCCAAGCCTGCCGCTGCTCCTGCACCGGCCCCGGCTGAAGCCAAGGCCGAAGAGTCCAAGACTCCGGTCACGGCTGACGCCAAGTAGCAAACGCCCGACGGCGGCTGCTCCCCTCAGGGGAGTGGCCGCCGTCGGCGTTTAAGGGTGGGTGATATCGGAAGGGTGCCCCGGCCCGGCCCCTAGACTGTAGCCATGGCTGGCGAAACCGATTTGGAAACACTTCTGGAGTCCATGCATCCGGTGGTCCGGAACGGTGAGTACGTTTATGCACTGTGGCCGCACGGACGCCCCTTGGAGGGCGATGTGGAGGCCGCGGTCCGCGAGGCGGAGGGATTGACTGTGGTCCTGCGCCGGCAGGAGGCCGACAGGCTGGGTCTTGCCTACGATTTCGTGGCCGCATGGATTACCCTGCAGATCCACTCGGCCCTGGAAGCCGTCGGTTTGACGGCCGCAGTCAGTGCGGCGCTGACGCATGCCGGGATCAGCTGCAACGTCCTCGCCGGTTTCCACCACGACCATCTGCTGGTGCCTGCCGGTGACGCGGAACGCGCGCTGGGTGTTTTGAAACTGTTGGGCAAGGGCATCGTGCTGCGCAGCGAACAGCCCCAGGATCGGCCGGAAATCCTTGAGCTGACGGCGCAGGCTTTTTCCGTCTCTCCGGTAACTGGCCAACCCGTGGCGGGCACCCCGATTGAGGTCGGCCTGCTCCGGGAACTCTTTGCCAGCGAAGAGTACCTGCCTGAGCTCAGCATCGTGGCGGAGATCGGCGGGGACATCGTGGGCCACGTGATCAGTACGCGCGCCTGGGTAGGGGAGTTGCCTCTCCTTGGCCTCGGCCCCATCGGCGTCGCTCCCACGCTGCAGCGTAGGGGGATAGGTTCGGCCCTGATGAAGGAAACGGCCGTCCGTGCCGCCGCCGCCGGCGAGCCAGGCATCGCCTTGCTGGGCAGCCCCGCCTATTACCGGCGGTTTGGGTTCGTTCCCGCCACGTCTCGCGGCGTTCAGCCTCCGGAAGCCGTGTGGGGTGACCACTTCCAGTTGCTGGCACTTCCCGGCTGGCCCGACGACGTGCGCGGGACCTTCCGCTACGCAGCGCCGTTCGAACGCCTGTAGCTGGGATACCATGGTCCGGGCGCCCCAGTAGCCCAATTGGCAGAGGCAGCGGACTTAAAATCCGCGTGTTGTGGGTTCGAGTCCCACCTGGGGCACTGCAGGAAGGGGAGCGTCTGCCCCCCTTCCTTTTTTCGTTTTCTTCTCGGAGAATCTTCCCAGCAGGCTCGTAGATTCCCCACAGGCAACGAGTGTTATAGGGATGTGACCTGAATCACTTATGTTCCCGGATCAATTGCACTAGTTTGAGTCCTAATCAGGAACACCTGAGTAATCGCATCAAAGGCAGTTCGCACCTTTCGATCGAGGAGACAACGAATGTTTGATCTTTCCCAAGCGGCGCCCCGGGCCGCCAAGCTAACAGCGCTTGGCATTGGGGTCGCTCTTCTCGCCACGGCCTGTGGTGGGTCCTCTACGCCGAGCCAGACCGGCTCCGGTTCCAGTTCCGCGGCCTCGGCAGGCATTTCCTGCCCGGCTCCCAGCGCGGGGGCAGGTGCCGGCAACAGCCAGGCTGCCACCAACTCTGGCCCTGTACCTCCCTCGACCACCACTACTTCCACGCCGCTGAAGATTGGATCGCTCCTGCCGACAACGGGGTCGCTGGCGTTCCTTGGCCCACCCGAAATTGCCGGCGTCAACCTCGGCATCAAGGAAGTCAACGATGCCGGCGGTGTGCTGGGTGCTCCTGTCTCCGTGATCCACCGCGACTCCGGTGACACCAAGACGGACATCGCCACACAGTCCACCACGGCACTGCTCGGACAGGGCGTCAGCGCCATCATCGGCGCAGCTTCTTCGGGTGTTTCCAAGACGGTCATCAACCAGATCACCGGTGCCGGTGTCATCCAGTTCTCGCCTGCGAACACGTCGCCTGACTTCACCACGTGGGACGACAAGGGCCTGTACTGGCGTACTGCACCGTCCGATGTCCTGCAGGGCAAGGTGCTCGGCAACTACATGGCTACCTGTGGCGCCCAGACCGTTGGCATGATCGTATTGAACGACGCCTACGGAACCGGACTCCAGAAGAACGTGAAGGAAGCCTTCGAAGCAGCCGGTGGCAAGGTTGTTGCCGAGGAACTGTTCAACGAGGGTGACTCCCAGTTCAGCAGCCAGGTGGACAAGGTCCTGGCCGCCAAGCCGGACGCAATCGCACTGATCACCTTCGACCAGGCCAAGAGCATCGTTCCCCTGATCACCGGCAAGGGCATCAAGCCCACGCAGTTGTTCATGGTGGACGGCAACACCTCGGACTACAGCAAGGACTTCCAGCCGGGCACGCTGAAGGGCGCCCAGGGAACCATCCCGGGCACCTTCGCCAAGGACGACTTCAAGAAGAAGCTCCTGGCCATCGACCCGGCCCTGAAGGACTACAGCTACGCAGGTGAGTCCTACGACGCCGTGAACCTGATTGCCCTGGCAGCCGAGGCAGCCAAGAGCACCAAGGGCACGGACATCGCAGCCAAGCTGAAGGAAGTCTCTGAGGGCGGGGAGAAGTGCAACAGCTACGCTGCTTGCGTGACGCTCCTCCGTCAGGGCAAGGACATCGACTACGACGGCCAGTCCGGTCCGGTCACGTTCTCCGACGCCGGTGACCCCACCGAGGCCTACATCGGTATCTACGAGTACCAGGACGACAACACCTACAAGCCCGTCCGTGAAGAGTTCGGCAAGCTCTAAGCCGCCCACTCTGCGCTAACTCCAGAAAGAAACGGGTCCCCTTCCCAATGGAAGGGGACCCGTTCCTTTTTAAGGACTCGTGAGGACTCTTTCCACCATGGCGACGCCCTGCTGTTCAAAGGATGCGTCGCCTATGCTGTGTGCCCAGACCACCGTCCCCACGGCCTGGTCCAGGTTTTCGAGCCGCCACACAGCAGTCTCCTCAGGACTCGCGATGGCCCTCCCCAGGCCGTCCAGAAAGGCCGTGGCGAGGCCCGCATCCGTCAGGAACTGTTGGTGGGTGAGCCGGACCAGATCATGCACCCACGGGCGCAGATCGGCCCGGCCGAAGTCGATGACTTTCACCTCGCCGTCGTGGTAGAGCCAATTCCGTGGCTGGTAGTCACCGTGACTGGTCACCAGCTCAACGGGTGAAAGTTCGACGGCGGCAACCTCCTCTTGCAGGCGCCGCACCAGGGCTTCGGGCAGGAGGATCCGCGCTTTGTTGATGACTGCGCTGGTCCTTGCCGCCAGTGACCGCATGTAGCTCCCGGAGCTGCCCGCGGGTTGGTGCAGCTGCCTCAGGATTGCCCCGGCCTGGCGGTAGGTTTCGGGATCGTGCTCCACCGGAGTCCCTGCCACCAGCGTGCCCGGCAGGAAGCGCGACACCAGAACGCGGGCATCCGCGGAAGCGTCGACAAGTGAGGGAACGCGCCCCTCCAGCCCGGGCATCCCGCGTGCGTAGGCGGCGATCTCCCGGCGGATATGGTGGCTGGTTTGGCTGGCCTTGACGATGAATTGGCTGCCATCCGAGGTGCCAAGTTGGAGGACCGTGGTGTCCTGCAACGCCCAGGAGTGGTCCCTAACAACCTCGAAGGGGCCCAACCACGAGGACAGAAGCCGCTGCTGCTCCTCGTTGATCCCTTCCATCACCAATCCAGCATGCCACGGGTCGAGGGCGGCTGCGACCCACCTCGGACAAGCGCAGGCCCCGGCTCAGTTACCTGAACCGGGGCCCACGTGGTGTTGGTGCGGGACTTACTCGACCTCGTCCGCCAGGGTGCCGAGGTAGAGCTGGATGACCTTGGGGTCCTTCATCAGTTCACGACCGGTGCCGGTGTAGGCATCGCGGCCCTGGTCCAGCACGTATCCGCGGTCGCAGATCTGCAGGCAACGGCGTGCGTTCTGTTCCACCATGATCACCGAAACGCCGGCACGGTTGATCTCGTGGACCCGGAGGAAGGTCTCGTCCTGTTTGACGGGGGAGAGGCCGGCCGACGGCTCGTCCAAGAGCAGCACTGCCGGATCCATCATGAGGGCCCGCCCCATGGCAACCATCTGCCGTTCACCGCCGGAGAGCGAGCCGGCCCGTTGCGCGCGGCGCTTGCCCAGCTCGGGAAAGAGGCTCGTGACGAAGTCGAAGCGCTCGTTGAACACTTTGGGCCGCTGGAACAGGCCCATCTGAAGGTTTTCCTCGATGGTGAGCGTGGCAAAAACGTTGTTGGTCTGGGGTACGAAGCCCAGGCCTTGGGAAACCAGCTTGTTCGCCTTCAGGCCGGTGAGGTCCTGGCCCCGCACCACTACGGTGCCGGAGTGGACCTTGACCAAGCCGAACATCGCCTTCAGCAGGGTGGACTTGCCGGCACCGTTGGGCCCGATGATGCCGATCAGTTCACCTTTGCGGGCTTCGATGCTGCATCCGTTGAGGATGTTCACTCCCGGAAGGTAGCCGGCCACAAGGTCCGTGACTTTTACGACGGCGTCTTCCGTGGGATTGGCGGCGGGGGCGGGCATTGCGCTTGGTGCGCTCATTTCTCGTCCTCCTGCTTGGTTTCGGTAGCCTCCGGGGACAAAATGCCGGCATCTTCGGTTCCCACGACGGATTCTTCGTCATTGACGAGTTCTGCTTCGAGTTCCTTGATGCCCTGGGCGTCGCCGAGGTCGACGTCGTGGTGTGCACCGAGGTAGGCGTCAATGACCGCCGGGTTCTTCATGACTTCGCCGGGAGGTCCTTCGGCCACCACTTTCCCTTCGGCCATGACCACTACCCAGTCGGCGATGTGGCGCACCATGTTCATGTCGTGCTCCACGAACAGCACGGTCATGCCTTCTGCCTTGAGGTTCTTGATGTGGTCCAGCAGGGACTGCGTCAGCGCCGGATTGACGCCGGCCATGGGTTCGTCCAGCATCACGAGCTTGGGGCGGACCATGAGGGAGCGCGCCATTTCCAGGAGCTTCCTCTGGCCGCCGGACAGGGATGCGGCGTAGTCGTCCTTCTTGGCGTCGAGTTTGAACTTCTCAAGAAGGACATCTGCCTGGGCCGTGATTTCCTTCTCGCGGCTGCCCCACATTCCCCTGAACAGGGCTTTTGAAAGGCGTTCGCCGGGCTGGTTGGAAGCGCCGAGCCGCATATTCTCCATGACCGTCAGCTTGCCCATGACCTTGGTGAGCTGGAAGGTCCGGACCATTCCCATCCGGGCCACCTTGTAGGAGGAGACACCGGCCAGGCTGTTGCCCTCGAACTTCCACTGACCCGAGTTGGGGGTGTCAAAGCCGGTGAGCAAATTGAACAGCGTGGTCTTGCCCGCGCCGTTGGGCCCAATCAACGCTGTGATCTTGTGCCGCGGGATCTCAAGGTAGTCGACGTCGACGGCATTGATGCCGCCGAAGGACCGGGTCACGTTCTCAGCCACCACGATCGGATCCCGCTTCTTGCAGCCGGGGGCGTTTTCCCCCATGGCGATCGGCCGGGAGTCTGTCATGTAGTCGATCCCCGAGGGGTCTGCCGGGTTTTCCGAAGCACGTGGATTGACCGGATTGTTTGGGTTCACTGGATTGTTGCTCTCACTCATGCGAATGCAAGCTCCTTCTTATTGCCGAAGACGCCTTGCGGGCGGAAGATCATCAGGAGCATCAGGGCCACGCCTACCAGGATGTAGCGCAACTGGCCGGCTTGGACCGTGGTCAGCCAGGTGATGGTTCCCGATTCGATGAGGCCGTACAGGAGGCTCTGGGTCAGGGAAAGGACCACCCAGAAGATCATCGCGCCGATGACGGGGCCCAGGACGGTGGCCATGCCGCCCAGCAGGAGGCAGGTCCACAGGAAGAACGTCAGTTCAGTTCCGTAGTTTGAGGGTTGCACGGCGCCGCGGGGGAGCGTGAAGATCATCCCGGCCAATGCACCGAGTACGCCGCCGATGATGAGCGCCTGCATCTTGTAGGAGTAGACGTTCTTGCCGAGCGACCGCACTGCGTTTTCATCCTCGCGGATGCCCTTCAGCACGCGGCCCCACGGGCTGCGCATCAGGAGCCAGACCAGCACGCAGCAAACAATGACCAAAGCCCATCCCACCACGCGGATGAAGAAGTCCCTGTTGTTCATGCCCATGTACGAGCCCTCGGGGAAGGGGTTCATGGCGTAGAAATCGCCCTCAAAGGCCGCCAGGCCGTTGGCTGAACCGGTCACGCTGGTCAGCTGGTTGGTGGTGACGACGTACCGCACAATTTCCGCCGAGGCGATGGTCACGATTGCGAGGTAGTCCGCGCGCAGCCTCAGCGTGGGAATGCCGAGGATAAAGGCAAAAATCACCGAGCACAGGATGGCGATGAGCAGCCCGATGAAGAAGGGAACCTTGAAGGTAAGCGTCGAGATGGCAAAACCATAGGCACCGACTGCCATGAAGCCCGCCTGCCCGAAGTTCAGCAGGCCCGAGTAGCCGAAATGCACGGCGAGGCCCAGGGCGGCAAGCGCGTAGGCCGCCGTCGTCGGACTGAAAAGTTCGCCCAGGGCGCTGGAAAGAATGAATCCGAAGTCCATGGCCCGCTCCTAACCCACACGCTCACGCCGGCCGAGGATGCCCTGCGGTCGGAACAAAAGGACAACGATCATGATGAACAAGGCGCCGACGTACTTGAGGTCGGCGGGGAGACCGAAAACGGTGGTCAGCTCCACGAAGATGCCGACCACGATCGATCCGATCAGGGCGCCAAATACAGTTCCCAGACCGCCAAGCGTTACGCCCGCGAAGATAAGGAGCAGGATTTGGGAACCCATGTCGAACGTGACGCCGGGCCGGTAGTAGGCCCACAGGATGCCGCCGAGCGAAGCCAGGACCCCGCCCACGATCCAGACAATGCGGATCACCGAGTCGACGTCGATGCCGGAAGCAGCGGCAAGTGCCGGGTTGTCGGCTACGGCACGCGTTGCCTTGCCGAGCCGGGTCTTCAGCAGGACGATCCCGATGAGCGCAATCACGACGGCGCTGATGATGAGCGACCACAGGTTGTTGGGCGAGATGGAGACAGGCCCGATCTGGATTTCCGCGCTCTGTGCGCCGGGCAGCTGCTGGGTTGCGCCGCCGAAGTAGAACTGGATGACATAGCGGATGGCCAAGGCAAGGCCGATGCTGACGATCATCATCGGAACCAGTCCTGTGCCGCGTCGGCGCAGTGGGCGCCACAGCCCTGCATCCTGGACGTAACCGAAGAGCCCGCCGCCCACCAGGGCCAGCAGGATGGCAAGCCAGAACGGGAAGCCGAACCCGTTGAACAGGAATACCAGGACGGCGCCCAGGGTAACCATTTCGCCGTGCGCAAAGTTGGTCAGGCCCGTGGTGCCGAAGATGAGGGACAGGCCAACCGATGCGAGTGCCAGGAGTAGGCCGAAGCTCAGCCCTGCTACGAGCCGGTTGAGGAGGTTTTGGCCGAAGTCCTGTTGCTGGACCACGATGCCTTTGCCGAAGGCAAAGATGACTGACAAGTTGGACGTCTGGCTGAAGGTGACGTTCCGGGGATTCTCTTGTCCGTCTGCGAGTTTGATGCCGTCAGGCAGCGTCGACGTATCAAGCTCAACTTTGTAGGTGCCCTGGACGGGAACGCCGATGCTCCAGGCGCCGTTGGAACCGGAGGTGGCTTCACCCTCGAATCCGTTGCCGGAAGCTTTGATCTTGACGCCGGATATCGGGGCGCGGGCGTCGTCCCGGAGGAAGCCGCTGATGCTGTTCTGGAAATTGGTGGCGGATGGCGAAGGCGAGGGGGTGGTTGCCTCCGCCGCGGGGGCGGCGATCAGCAGGACAGCAAGGAGGGACGCGAACAGCGCCCCCATTGCTCTCTGCAGTCCCTTGGACCGTCTGATGGACGGGTCGCGCAGTGTGCTTCTCAAAATGGAAACCTCCACAGTGGGGGTGGTCCCGGCTGCGCCATTGCAGCCGGTGCGAACGGTCATGGGGCTCGCGAACAGTTCTTGCCTAGCTGCCTCGAATGTGACCCAAGTCACCCATGTGTGGCTATGTTACCGCCGAGAGGGTCCAAAAGAGGCCCACGTCAGGGGTACAAAGGTCGCGATCGGGTAACAACTGTGACGCTACAGGCAACTGGCCCTCACTCTTCCAGTCCCGTGTCACGATCGGGTTTCGGCTGGGTGAACAGGGGAACTTTCCCTGCCCTGGGCTCGTGGTAATTGGTACCGTGAATTATCACTCAGCCCTTTTTCAGGAGGACACCCGCAATGGCACTTGGCGGAAACCCGATCTTCAACGGAAAGAATTTCCGTGGAGCCAAACAGGCACCGTCTGTACCGCAAAATCCGTATGGCAATCCTTACGGACAGCAATTCAACCAGGTACCCGGACGTGCACCCAGCCAGGTCATTGATGGCCAGGCAGCGTGGTCTGCCCAGCAGCAAAGCATGACCAACGAACAATTGCAGCAGATGTACAACCAGCCTGCTGCCGGCCCGGTCGAAACCGGCCGCATGACGTACGACGACGTCATCATGAAGACGGTCCTGTGCCTTGTGGTGCTGGTCCTGGGAGCGGGAGTGACGCTTTTTGTCGCCCCTGCACTCTCCTCGATGCTCATGATCGTTGGTGCACTGGGCGGGTTCGTCCTCGCCTTGGTCAATACCTTTAAGAAACAGCCGTCGCCGGCGCTGATCCTGGCCTACGCCGGCCTTGAAGGCCTCTTCCTTGGCGGCCTCACCCGCGTCCTTGACCGCATGTTCCCGGGGGTTGGGCTCCAGGCCGTCATCGGCACGCTGGCCGTTTTCGGCGTCACTCTCCTGCTCTTCAAGAGCGGCAAGGTCCGTGCAACGCCCAAATTGATCCGCTTCTTCATGATCGCCACGATCGGTTACGCCGTCTTCGCCTTGATCAACCTCGTCATGATGTGGACCGGTGCGGTGCAGGAACCCTTCGGCCTGCGCACCAGCATCACCATCGCAGGCATTCCTTTGGGTGTCTTCATCGGCATCCTGGCGATCGGCCTGGCCGCTTTTTCCTTGATCATGGATTTCACCAGCATCGAGGAAGGCGTGCGGGCCGGCGCACCCGAGCGTTATTCCTGGGTTGCGGCCTTTGGCCTCACCGTCACGCTGGTTTGGCTCTACGTTGAAATCATCCGCCTCCTCGCTATTTTGCGCGGCGACGATTAACAGGGCCGCGAATAATTAGTCGACTCACCGAAAATGCCCCCGAAATTCTCTCGGGGGCATTTTTTGTGCGGGTCCGGGCTCGTCGGCTGAGGCCTGTCAACTCGTATCAGGTGAGGCGCTCCAGAACCACCGCCATGCCCTGGCCGCCGCCTACGCAAAGAGTTGCCAGCCCGAGTGAGGCGTCCCGCTCCTTCAAGCCGTTCAGCAGGGTGGTGGTGATGCGTGCGCCGGTCATGCCGAACGGATGCCCCAAGGCAATGGCACCGCCATGGACATTGAGCTTCTCCGGATCGATGCCAAGGTCCCTCGCGCTGGCTATGACCTGCACGGCAAAGGCCTCGTTGAGTTCCACGAGGTCGATGTCGGCCATGGTCAGGCCTGCCCCGGCCAGCGCCCTTCGAGTGGATTCGACAGGGCCCATGCCCATCAGTTCGGGAGAGAGGGCGCTTACGCCCGTGGAAACCACCCGGGCCAACGGGGCCAGGCCAAGCTCAGCAGCGCGGCTGTCACTCATGACCACCAGGGCGGCGGCGCCGTCGTTGAGGGGGCAGGCGTTTCCTGCAGTGACGGTTCCGCCCGTCCTGAACACCGGTTCCAGCGCTGAGACGCCTTCCATGGTTACCCCCGGACGTGGGGAGTCATCGGCGCTGGCCACCGAGCCGTCCTTGCGCGTGTACGGTGTGATCTCCCGCGCATAGAAACCCGAAGCTATGGCCTTCTCGGCCCGGTTCTGGCTCAAGACGCCCCATTCGTCCTGTTCGGCGCGGGTGATGCCATAAGTGGTGGCAACGTTTTCCGCCGTCTGGCCCATGGCGATATAGACGTCGGGGAGCCGTCCGCCGAGCCTCGGATCAGTCCAGGGAATGTTCGACGCTGCGCGGGACGTTGTCCGCTGCCCTGCCGCTTCGAAGAGCGGATTGTGGTTGGCTGCATCCGTCTCACCGGCCCCGGCCCAGTTTTGGTATCTTGAGACACTCTCGACGCCGGCAGCCACCACTGCGTGGGCCTCACCGGCCTTGATGGCATGGAAGGCCATCCGGAGAGTCTGGAGGCTGGACGCGCAAAAGCGGTTCACGGTGGCGGCCGGCACGCTGTCCAGTCCTGCGAGAACTGCCACGACGCGGGCCATGTTGGACCCGGCTTCCCCACTTGGCTCAGCGCAACCGAGCAGGATGTCATCCAGCCCCCGCCCGCCCGGGGCGGCGGCGTCAAAACCAGGGAGTTTATCCAGCGCGGCTTGCACCATGGCTGTCGCCAGGTCGTCGGGACGTTCGTCCTTGAGGGAGCCCTTGAAGGCCCGGCCAATGGGGCTTCTGGCGGTGGAAACAATGACGGCCTCAGTCATGGGGCAAGCTTACGCCCGGCATCAGGACGGAGACCGGCCCTAAGGCTCACGCCAGGCGCAGCGCCCCGGCGGCGGGAGTTACGGTGAAGATGTCCGGTTCGGTGAACCCGGCCCGGGCAAAGGACCGTACGACGGCGGAACGAACCTGCTGTTCATGGCCCACCGGCGTGAGGGCAATGGCGGAGCCGCCAAATCCGCCCCCGGTCATCCGGGCTCCGATCGACCCGTTGGCCCTTGAAGTTTCCACGGCCAAGTCCAGTTCCGGGCAGGAAATCTCGAAGTCGTCGCGCATTGAAGCGTGGCTGGCATCCAGCAGGTGCCCGATGCTGCCAGGTCCCTGCGCGCCCAGGAGTTCCACGGCTTGGAGGACGCGATCGTTTTCGGTGACAACATGGCGGACGCGGCGGAGAGTTGTCCCGTCCAGGACTCCCGCGGCCTCCTCGAGGTCCTCCACCCCGACGTCCCTCAGCGCACGGACGCCCAGGACCTGGGCACCGAGTTCACATGAGGCCCGGCGGGAGGCATACCCGCCGTCGGCATGGGAATGCGAAACCTTGGTGTCGATCACCAGCAGCACCAATCCGGAGGCTTCTGCGTCGAACGGAACCAGGTCCACGTGCTGGTCGCGGCAATCCAGGAACACTGCGTGGCCCTTGGCGCCCCGAAGGGAGGCGGACTGGTCCATGATGCCCGTGGGAGCTCCGACGAACAGGTTCTCGGCACGTTGGGTCTCCAAAACCAACTCCTCGGCCCCCAGGCCGGCCCCGGTGACTTCGTTCAGTGCTGTGATCACGGCGCATTCGATGGCATGCGAGGAGGACAGGCCGGCACCAAGCGGCACATCGGAATCAAGGAGCAGGTCGAATCCGGGGACGACAACCCCGCGTTCCTGGAGGGCCCATGCCACACCCAGGGGGTAGCGGGACCATCCTTGTCCTGAGCCCGGCCGCAGGTCATCGAGCGAGGCTTCCACGAGGCCCTGCCCGCCGAACGTGGAAAGCAACCGGACACGTGAATCGTCTCGAAGCCGCAGTGCCACCCTGGCGGTCCTGTCGATCGCGAACGGCAGGACGAAGCCCTCGTTGTAATCCGTGTGCTCTCCGATGAGGTTCACCCGCCCAGGGGCTTGCCAGACGCCGTCGGGGGCTTGGCCAAAGGTCTCCTTGAAGCGCAAGGAGATGGCGCTGGTGTCGGTGGTGCCGGTCATGCTTGTGAGCCCTCCAGGGTCTTGGCGGAAGCGGTCCGGGGCGCGGCCACGTTGCGCAGGCGATCTGCCACGGCCTCGGGCGTGGTGTCGTTGATGAAGGCGCCCATCGCAGCCTCGGAGCCGGCGAGGTATTTCAGCTTATCCGCCGCCCGGCGCGGCGAGGTGAGCTGCAGATGCAACTGCGCGGCAGGGCGCAGGACCGGGTCCAGCGGGGCTTGATACCACGCCGCAATGTAGGGCATGGGGGTCGGATAGAGCGCATCGAGGCGTTTGAGCAGGTCGAGGTACACATGGGCGAGTTCGTCCCGTTCCTCTCCCGTCAGGCCGGCGAGGTCGGCGACTTGCCGGTGCGGAACAAGGTGGACTTCCAAGGGCCACCGTGCAGCGAAAGGCACATAGGCGCTGAAGTGCTTTGCCTCCAGGACCATTCGGCTGCCGTCGTTCCGTTCCGCCCGGAGGAGCGAGGCGCCGAGCGTTTCCTTGGCGGCGACGTCGTCGTAATACTTCCGTGCTGCCGCGCCCAGGATGGCCGCGCGCGGAGTCACGTAAGGGTAGGCGTAGATCTGTCCGTGGGGATGGTGCAGGGTGACCCCGATGTCAGCACCGCGGTTTTCAAACGGGAACACCTGCTTGATGCCGGGCAGGGCGCTCAGGGCTTCCGTGCGCTGGGCCCAGGCTTCGATGACCGTTCGGGCACGTGTCTGGCCAAGTTCGGCGAAGGAACCGGTGTGCCGGGGAGTGAAGGCAACTACTTCGCAGCGGCCGAACGCGGCTCCCTTGATCCCGTGACCTCCCGAAGCCGGCGCCTCCGGAATCCCGCCCAAGGCAGGTCCCAGCGAGGGGAACCGGTTTTCGAAGACCACGACGTCGTAGTCTGCGGCCGGTATCTCGGAAGGGTTCGCTGCGGTGGTGGGGCAGATGGGGCACTGGTCCACAGGGGGGAGATGCGTGCGGCTCTGGCGGTGGGCCGCCACGGCTACCCATTCTCCCGAGAGTGCGTCGTACCGGACTTCACCAGGTTCGCCGCGGGCAGGGAGGTCCCGGTGGTCCACGAGTGATTCAGGCTGACGAGGCGGGGTGCCTGGGTCATCGAAGTAAATCAGCTCGCGGTTATCGGCGAGTCGGGTGTTGGTGATGCGGCTCATGGAGCAATCATCCCACAAGCACCCAAAAACGCATAGTTTCTAACAAAAGTTCACATTGCCGATCTCAGCTTGCGATTGGCTGCAGTACGGTATTGCCATGCCTAACACTTCGCCATCCTCCAGCGGGACACCTGAATCCACTGCCCGGCGGTTTGCCACTGGGAAACAGTTCGAGCTGCGCCGTGACGACGCGCTCGCAGTCGTCACGGAGCTGGCGGCCGGGCTGCGGCTCTACGAGCGGGGAGGTGTCCAGCTGACGGAAAGCTATGGGGATTCCGAGATTCCGCCGGGCGCCACAGGTATCACCCTCGCACCCTGGGCCAACCGCGTGGAGGACGGGGTCTGGCACCTCAATGGCAAGAAGCAACAACTGGACATCACGGAGGTCTCGCGTAACAACGCCAGCCACGGATTACTCAGGAACACCGGATACGCGCTGGTGGACGAATCCGAGTTCTCCGTGACCTTGGAAGCGACCGTCTTTCCGCAACACGGCTACCCGTTCCTGGTGCGCCACCGCGTCTGCTACGGCCTGGATGAGCACCTGAACCTCCAGGTGGAACAGACCCTCGTCAATGACTCCGGAGAGGAAGCCCCCTTCGTTCTCGGCGCCCACCCGTATCTCCGGATCGGGGACGTTGCTCCCGAAGACCTGACCCTGACAGTACGTGCCGGAACGCGCCTGGTGGCAGATGGAGAGCGCAAGATTCCCCGCAGCACCGCTGCCGTGGACGGGGACTTCGACCTCTCGGACGGGCGCTCCGTGGGCAGCTTGGACATTGATGCAGCCTTCACGGACCTGAAGTACGACGGCGGACTGGCCCGCCACGTCCTCAGCGCACCTGATGGCCGCAGTGTGAGCCTGCTGCAGGACGAAGCCTGCCAGTACGTCCACGTCTTCGTGACGGACACTTTCCCGGGCCGTTCAAAGGCAGTCGCGATCGAACCAATGACCGGACCAGCCAACGCGCTCAACAGCGGCGATGGCCTCCGTTGGCTTGCGCCCGGCGAATCCTTCACCATGTCTTGGGGCATCTCGGCTTCCCTCTAGCTCTCTTTGGCGACTGAAGGGCAGGGCGATCCGGTTTCCCATACGGCCCACGCTGCGGAAGTATGGATTCATGACGCCAACGCCCGACGCCAAATTCCGTTCCGATCGCCAAATCGCCGAGGGCATACCGTACGGGGTGCGAATAGCGGCAGCCTGGTCATGGCGGGCCGGACTGATCCTCGTCATGATCGGCATCCTGGTCTGGCTGCTCGGCAAGGTCAGTTTCCTCATCATCCCGGTCATGGTCGCCGCCCTCTTGGCGGGCCTGCTGTATCCCGTGGTCGCCTGGCTGCGTAAGCGGAAAGTGCCGAACGGGCTTGCCGTCGCCATCACGGTGTTGGGATTCATTGGCGTAATAGCGGGGGCGCTGGCGCTGGTAGGCCGGCAATTGGCGTCCGGCTTCGGTGAACTATGGCAACAGGCGCTCACAGGCATCCAGCAAGTCCAGACCTGGCTGGCCGACGGACCCCTTCACCTGACCGCCGACCAGATCGACAAGTACGTCTCCGATGCCGCCAACGCCCTGCAAAACAACAGCAGCAGCATCCTCAGCGGTGCGCTCTCTTTCGGCAGTACCGCCGGCCATTTTGCGGCCGGCTTGGTGCTCGCCCTGTTTATCCTGATCTTCTTCCTGCTTGAAGGTAACCGGATCTGGGCCTTCCTGGTCCGACTGCTTCCCAGGAAAGCACGCAGGGCAACTGACGGAGCAGGCCGTCGCGGCTGGACCTCCATGGTTAATTACGTGCGGATCCAAATGTTCGTCGCCTTCGTGGACGCCGTCGGCATCGGCGTGGGCGCAGCCATCATCCAGGTCCCACTGGCGCTGCCGCTGGCCGTGCTGGTGTTCATCGGTTCCTTCATTCCGGTGGTGGGTGCGCTGGTGACCGGTGCAATTGCCGTGCTCTTGGCCTTAGTGGCCAATGGACCGGTGAATGCGCTGATCATGCTCGCAATAGTCCTGCTGGTGCAGCAGCTCGAAAGCCACATCCTTCAGCCGCTTGTCATGGGCAAGGCCGTGGCACTCCACCCCGTTGCCGTAATCCTCACGGTGGCGGCGGGTTCGTACCTGGCGGGCATCCCCGGCGCGCTCTTTGCAGTCCCCTTGCTCGCCGTAGTAAACACGGCCGTTCGCTACATTGCCGGACGGACGTGGGAACATGATGGAGGACTGGGCGCGGCTGAGTCCGCAACTGCCGAAGGATCACCCGGGCCGGACGGCGACTCCAACTTCAAGGAAGTCGACCTTCCGCACGGTCGATCCCGCGCTGCCGCCAGTGCCGATAGCAAGGCCAAGGTCTCAGGAAGCTCCCCGGCGGAGCCTGCTGAAACCGACACCAACAAAGGAGAATAGCCAGTGAATACCCTCGATACCCTGCCCGTCACGCTGGACGATGTCCTCAAGGCGCAGGAGCTGCTCGAGGGCATTATTACCAAGACTCCGGTGGAGTCCTCCCGCGCACTCGGCAGCCTCGTGGGAGGCAACGTCTTTTTCAAATGCGAGAACCTCCAGCGTGCAGGCTCCTTCAAGGTCCGCGGTGCCTATGTGCGCATGGCCCGACTTTCCGACGCAGAAAAGAAGCGCGGTGTGGTGGCGGCGTCTGCCGGCAACCACGCCCAAGGTGTTGCGGTCGCGGCCAAGAGCCTCGGCATCAACGCCCGCATCTACATGCCGCTCGGTGTCGCACTGCCCAAGCTGGCTGCCACCCGCAGCCACGGCGCCGAGGTGGTCTTGCACGGCCATAACGTAGACGAAGCCCTGGCCGAGGCCGAGCGGTACGCCAACGAGACCGGAGCTGTCTTCGTCCACCCCTTCGACAACGTAGATGTCGTGGCAGGCCAGGGAACCATCGGCCTGGAAATCCTGGAACAGGTACCGCACGTGGACACCATCCTCATGGGAGTCGGCGGTGGCGGTCTTCTGGCAGGTGTGGCGGTCGCCATCAAAGCCAAGGCCAAGGAACTCGGCAGGGAAATCCGCGTGATCGGTGTCCAGGCGGAAAATGCTGCGGCTTATCCTCCCTCCCTCGCCGCCGACGCGCTGGTTCCCCTGAAGAAGGTTTCCACCATGGCCGACGGCATCGCCGTGGGCCGGCCCGGACAGCTTCCGTTCAGCATCATCCGGGAACTCGTCGATGACGTGGTCACCGTCAGCGAAGACTCCCTCGCGCGCGCCCTGATCTTCCTGTTGGAACGCGCCAAGATGGTGGTGGAACCGGCAGGTGCCGTGGGCGTCGCCGCACTGATGGACGGCAAGATCGAAAACCCGGGGAACACCGCCGTCGTGCTTTCCGGAGGCAACATCGATCCGATGCTGATGCTCAAAGTCATCCAGCGCGGCTTGTCCGCGGCAGGCCGGTTCATGACTGTACGGATGATGCTTGACGACCGTCCGGGCTCCCTGGCCACCATTGCGCGCATCATCGCCGAAAACGATGCCAACGTCACCGGCCTCGACCACACCCGCCTGGGGGGCTCCATCAGCATGGGCGATGTTTCCATCACCATCAACCTGGAAACCAAGGGCCACGAACACGGTGAGCAGGTCCTCGGGGCACTCCGCACCGAGGGGTTCCAGCCGATCGTGGTGCACTGACGGGGACGGCCGGGATGGTACTCGAAACACCGGACGGGTCCAAGGCCGACGCCCGGGACTCGCTGGCAGCACGGGCCAAAGGCGGGCTGCTGTTCATGGGCGGATTCGTCGTGGTGCTCTACGTCATCGAGTTCCTGAACACGTTGATGCTGCACGGCCTCAACCGGACCTTTGGCCTGCGTCCCCGTTCGTTGGACGGCGTCCTGGACATCCTGACCTTTCCACTGCTTCACGCCAACCTCAACCACTTGCTGTCCAACACTTTGCCACTGCTGATCTTCGGCTTCCTGGTGTTCCTCGCCGGATTGCGGGTGTTCATCACGGCGTTGGCGTTCAGCTGGCTGGGCTCGGGCCTGACTGTCTGGCTGATCGGGGGAGGCGGAGTCACAGTAGGCGCCTCAGGCCTGGTGTTCGGTCTCTTCGCGTTCCTGCTGGTCCGTGGGTTCTTCAACCGCAATTGGTGGCAGATCCTGCTTTCGGTGGTGCTGTTCATGGCCTACGGAAGCATCCTCTTTGGCGTACTGCCGACCGTCATGGGCTACGTGTCCTGGCAGGCCCACTTGGGCGGCGCGATCGGGGGCATCATTGCGGCGGTCCTCCTGCGCCCCAAAAGCGCGGCGGATGACGCCGGAATCACAGCCTGAGTGGGGACATGCAAAACGCCGGCCCTCCCGTATCGGGAAGGCCGGCGTTGCGTTTAAAGCGTTGTGCTTAGGCGGAGTACGGCTTGGCGGAGAGGATCTCCACGGAGATTTCCTTGCCGTTGGGGGCGGTGTAGCTCAGCTTGTCGCCCTCCTTGTGGCCCACGATTGCTGCGCCCAGCGGGGACTTCTCGCTGAAGACGTCAATGTCCGAGTCGCCGGCGATTTCGCGGGAGCCCAGGAGGAACTTCTCTTCGTCCCCTGCGATCTTGGCGACAACCAGCATGCCGGGCTCAACGATTCCGTCGTCGGCCGGAGCCTCGCCAACCTGGGCATCGCGCAGGAGCACGGTGAGCTGGCGGATGCGGGCCTCGATCTTGCCCTGCTCTTCCTTGGCTGCGTGGTAACCGCCGTTTTCCTTGAGGTCGCCTTCCTGGCGTGCGGCTTCGATCTTCTGGACGATTTCCGCCCGGCCAGCGCCGGAAAGGTGGTCCAGCTCAGCCTTCAGGCGATCGAAAGCTTCCTGGGTAAGCCAAGCTGCAGTGGCGCTGTTGGTGGTAGACACGGATTTCTCCTCTTGATCTGACAATGCAAAAACCCCGCCGAGGTGGCCACTCGTGAATCTCAGTAACCAACTTAACGGGGTGAAGGTTTCATCCATTGTAGTAAATCCTTTGGATGAACCCAAACCGGTTGAGTGCTGTGTCACATAGTTGTTATTTACCGCTGTCCGTGATCCAGCAACTGTCCACGATCCCCGAGACTGCCGGCGACTCGGTGGCAAGGACCGTTCGCTGGGCGGTGGTCCTGCCCCCGTCTGCGTCCTGCTGCGGTGGGTTGGGGCCGATCTCCACCACTTTCCAGCCCACGACGGCGAACTTTGAATCCATGGCCTTGATGGCGCACTTTGCCGTGGCCTCGGGGTCCTTGATGACCTGATAGTCCACCTCGGCCTGGGTATCGTCCACGGTGCTGTAGCCAATGTCCTTGAAGGACACCGGGGACTGGCCGGAACCGGTGGCGACGTAGCCCGCGAATCCGATTCCCACCACCAGCGCACCGATGACGATGTTCCGTTTGCCCTTCCGTCCCAGCCCGCGCTTTTGACCGCCGTAGCGATTGGCTAGGCTGTTGCTTGCCGGAAGTTCGGTGGCCGATAGGTCCTCTGAAGTCACCCATCCAGTTTAGTGCGGTTCCCGGCACCACCCGCACAGTCCCGCAATGCACCATCCATGAAAGAGGAGCCGTCCCGTGACAGCGTCCAGCACTCCGGAGCAGCTTAGGCTGCTGGCCGTCCACGCTCATCCCGACGATGAGTCCAGCAAGGGTGCAGCCACCATGGCCATGTACGCGGCTGCCGGCGTGCAGGTCATGGTTGCCACGTGCACCGACGGTTCCCGGGGAGACATCCAGAATCCGGCCATGGAGGACGCGCCGCACCCCAAGCGCGATATGGCCGGTGCGCGGCGCCTCGAAATGGCCAATGCTGCGGCGGTCCTTGGCATCAAGCAGCGCTGGCTTGGATTCGTGGACTCCGGCCTTCCGGAGGGAGACCCGCTGCCCGAGCTGCCGAAGGGTTGCTTTGCACTCCAACCACTTGAGCGTGCCACCAGGCCCTTGGTGCGGCTGGTCCGGGACTTCAAGCCGCACGTGATCATCAGTTACGACGAAAACGGCGGTTATCCGCATCCCGACCACATCATGGCGCACAAGGTGGCCGTGGAGGCCTTTGAGTCCGCAGGTGATCCGGACAAGTACCCGGGAGCGGGCGAGCCCTGGGAGCCGGCAAAGCTTTACTACGACCGCGCTTTCAGCCCCGAACGGTTCCGCGCCCTGCACTTCGCCCTGGAAGAGGCGGGCCTTCAGTCCCCTTACGCGGAGCGGTTGGCCGCATGGCTGGAGGCCGACGCCGAGGGACACACCCCGCCGGTTCCGGGCCACCGGACCACCACCCAGGTGGACTGCGGCGACTTCTTCGAAAAGCGCGACGACGCGTTGCGGGCGCACCGGACCCAGATCGATCCGCTGGGCTTCTTCTTCGCGGTTTCCCCTGAGCTGCAGCGCAAGGTTTGGCCTTGGGAGGATTACACGCTGGTGAAGTCCAACGTCTCCTCGGAGCTGCCTGAAAAGGATCTCTTCGCGGGGATAAGATAGGGGAAGCCGGGATTCTATCGTTTGTAGAATTTCCCTGGCCAGCCAGCTTTCAGCCCCGCTGATACCGGCATGCATCAGCTCCCATAGAAGGTTTGAACGTGCACCACTTGATCCTCGCCCTGACCGTCAGCCCGTCGCCAGACCCGACCGGCACCCTGCGGCCCGGCCTGTCCGAGGACCAGGTAACCCCGGGTACCTGGGGCTTCGTCCTCACCGCCTTTATCGTCATCCTGACTACCTTCCTCATTGTGGACATGGTCAGGCGGATCCGCCGTGTCAGGTACCGGGCGCAGGTGGAGGAAGCGCGCCTCGCCGCCGACTCGGGGTCGACGGATGCTCCCACGGATGAGACCGGCAATGCCGCTCCCGGGAACCGCTGAGCATCCGGAAAGCAACTGGCCCGGGGCGTCCAACGTCCTGGGTTCGGAACCTTCCGCCTATCTACGGCAGCACGCGGACAACCCGGTCTTCTGGCGTCCCTTCGGCGATGAGGCGTTCGCGCTGGCTGCCGCCCGCGATGTTCCCGTGTTCCTTTCCATTGGCTACGCGGCGTGCCATTGGTGCCATGTCATGGCTCACGAGTCATTCGAAGACCAGGCGACCGCCGACTACCTGAACGCCCGCTTCGTGCCGGTCAAGGTGGACCGTGAAGAACGCCCGGATGTCGATTCGGTCTACATGGCAGCGACGCAGGCCATCAGCGGCGAGGGTGGCTGGCCCATGTCCGTCTTCCTGACGCCCGAAGGCCTGGTGTTCCACGCCGGGACGTACTTTCCGCCCGTGCCCCTTCCCGGTAGGCCTTCCTTCCGCAACGTCCTGGAAGCTGTCCACGAAGCGTGGCGGGACAGGCGCGAAGCCGTGGAGCAGAACGCCCGGGGTTTGGCCGCCAATATGGCGAACGCCCAACTGTCGGCGGCCGTGCGGCTGGACGGGCCGCCGGAGGTCCTGGACCCCGCGTTGCTCGCGGAGGCAGTTGAGGGCCTGGCCCGTTCCGAGGACCCCGACGCCGGAGGCTTCGGCACCGCCCCCAAGTTCCCGCCGTCGGCCGTTCTGGAGTTCCTGGTCCGGCATGCCGCAGTAACTTCCGATACGGCTGACGCCGCCCGCGACATGGCCGGGCGGGCCTTGGCCGGGATGGCCCGCTCGGCTTTGTGCGACCAGCTCGACGGCGGATTTGCCCGGTACTCCGTCACGGCGGACTGGTCTGTGCCGCACTTCGAGAAGATGTTGTACGACAATGCCCAGCTCCTGCGTGTCTATGCGCATTGGGTACGTTTGGGCGGCAACCCTGTCTTTTCCGCGCAGGAGGCAGCCGGCGTTGCATCGAAGTGCGCCGACTGGTTACTCGCATCGCTTGCCCTCCCGGACGGAGCATTGGCTTCGTCCCTGGACGCTGACACCGTGGTGGACGGCGTACACCATGAGGGAGCGGCGTATCTTTGGACACCGCAGTCCTTGATCGAGGTGCTCGGTGAGGCGGACGGTGCGGAAGTCGGCCGCATCATGAATGTTGGCCCTGAAGGTACGGTTTCCGCGTTGGGCTCGCCCCTTCATCCGGGCCGCTTGCTGGATGGATCCGAGACGTCGTTGTGGCAGCGGGTGCGTCCCGTCCTCCAGGAAGCGCGAAGCCGGCGGGAACAGCCGGCCCGCGATGACAAGGTGGTGGCGGGCTGGAACGGACTTGCCATGGCAGCACTTGCCGAGGCCGGCGCGATCCTGGACAGGCCGGAGCTGGTGGAGGCTGCAGAAGGGATTGCGGACTATCTGGAACGGGTTCATTGGAATGCTTCAAATCGTCTGCTGACGAGGGTCTCGCACGACTCTGCGGCGCGGGGGATAGGCGGACTCCTGGAGGACTACGCATTCTGCGCTGAGGGTTCCTTTGCCTTGTACGCGGTGACAGGCCGGAAGCGCTGGTATGTGCTGGGAACCGAACTGATTGAGGCGGCCGCGGCACGATTCGTGAAGGACGGACAGCTGGCTGACTCCGCCGGCGAATCAGCGCAGGTGTTCAACGCCCAGGGGCAGAAGGCTTCGCTTGATCCGTTCGACAACGCCACTCCAAGCGGTGCTTCCGCCTTCGCCGGCGCCCTGCTGACCTCCTCGGCCTATTCAGGTTCCCATGAACACCGCTTGATGGCTGCGAACATCCTTGGACTGCTGCCTCCCCTCGCATCCCGCGCTCCGCGGGTTGCGGGCTGGCTCCTGGCAACCGCGCAAGCCGCCCTCGCAGGCCCGTTGGAGGCGGCGGTTGCCGGCCCTGCGTCTCCGCAACGGCAGGAACTGCACCGGGCACTGCTCAACTCGGCCGCCCCCGGGTTGGTGGTCGCCCTCCAATCGGAGGACGACGACGTGTCCCCGGCCTCCGCCGTCGAGGTCCCTTTGCTCCTCCACCGCTCCGGCGCCCGGGACGGATCTCCGCAGGTGTACCTTTGCCGCGGGATGGTGTGTGAACGGCCGGTGGGGACTTTGGCCGACGTCGAGTCACGGCTCGCCGCGATGGTTTCCGGCGACTGATTTCCGGTCCGCCCCGCTTTCCGGGCCTGGTTGGTTGCTGTGTGCCAGGTGCTAGTTCAGGACGGCAATCATGATCGCGATGAAGTGCGCGGCGAACGCGAACACCGTGAACGCGTGGAAGAGTTCGTGGAATCCGAAGTGCGTTGCGCTGAAATTGGGTTTCTTGATGCCGTAGAAGACGGCCCCCGCAATGTACAGGGCCCCGCCCACGCAGATGAGCACCGCTGAGGCGGCGTTCGCGGCGAAGAACTGGGGCAGGTACACGAGCGCACCGCAACCCAGTGCAATGTAGATCGGCACGTAGAGCCAGCGGGGAGCGTGCGTCCACAGGACCCGGAAGAGCACGCCGACGATCGCCGCGGACCAGATGGTCCACAGCAACGTCACGGCTTGTGAGCGCTCCAGGAGGGACCAAGCCAGGGGTGTGTAGCTCCCTGCAATGACCAGCATGATGTTGGTGTGGTCCAGCCGCTTGAGGACCAGGCGGACCTGGGGCGACCAGTTGCCCCGGTGGTAGACGGCGCTGATGCCGAACAGCAGGACGCCAGTCAGGGCGTAGACGGAGGACGTGATTTTGCGGTCCACCGTGGGTGCCAGTGCGACCAGCACGATGCCGGCAGCGAGGGCGAAAGGCGTTGCAACGGCGTGGATCCAACCGCGCCACAGGGGCTTCACGGACAGCTGCTCTGACATTGCTTAAGAGTAACCTACGTTCCGGTAAGTTACCGATGAGTAGCTTTAGGAGTGGAGGATTCCCGGCACTTCCTGCACAAGCCTCCCGGCTGGGGCGGGTAGCCTAGGATGTGCGTCGTCGATAGTAGAGCAAGGAAGTCAGGTGAGTCCGGTGGAGCTGCCCGGTTTCCTCTATGGCTTCTACGAGCGCCAACTCCTGAAAACCATCGACCATGACAGGATTCCACGCCACATCGGCGTGATGGTGGACGGCAACCGTCGGTGGGCACGGCAGTTCAACGCCCCTACCAGTGAGGGGCACCAAGCGGGGGCTGACAAAATCCATGAATTCCTGGGCTGGTGCCAGGAACTTGGGGTCAAGGTGGTCACCCTCTACATGCTGTCCACGGACAACATGAGCCGCTCCGGCGAGGAGCTGGACCTCCTGATGGGAATCATCGCCAACACCATGGACCGGCTGGATGAAAACGAGGACATCTCAGTCCACGCTATGGGAGCGCCGGAAATTCTTCCCGACTACCTCGCCGAACGCCTCAACAAGCTCACTGCCAGGACGCCGGTCCACGAGAAGATCCATGTCAACGTCGCCGTGGGCTATGGTGGCCGGCGTGAAATCGTGGACGCCGTCCGCGAGCTCCTGCATGACGCCGTGGATAAGGGCCGTAACATGTCCGACGTCGCAGATGAACTATCGGTGGACGATATCTCACGGTTCCTTTACACCAGGGGCCAGCCCGATCCGGACCTCGTCATCCGTACGTCCGGTGAACAACGGCTCTCCGGCTTCCTGATGTGGCAGAGCGCCTACAGCGAGTTCTACTTTTGCGAGGCGCTGTGGCCCGCGTTCCGCAAGGTGGACTTCCTCCGCGCCCTCCGCGACTTTGCCGGCCGCCAGCGACGGTTCGGTTCCTAGTTCCGCCGGTGTGATATCCGGTTTACGCGAAATTCACTTCACGGACTCACGACTTGCCGGTCAGGGATTGCGGAAATGCCTGTGAGCCGGATTACGTTAAACCCATCAGCAGGCAAAACCGCCCGCTGATCGGGGAGGCCAGTATATGGAGCGGATCATCGCACCAGTTACAGGGGAGGCCACGCCCGGCCTTCCGGCCGAGCCGCTTCACCATAAGGCCGGGCGAACGCCCGGGGCTGGAGTCGATGTGGCTATTTCAGAGCAACTGCCCGCAATGGTTTCCGACGGGGAAAGTGCAGCTACCTCTCGCACAAAGCGCGCCACCAAAGGAACAAAGAAAGTTACGGCGCCCACAGGCCGCAGCTACGTCATAGACACCTCCGTATTGCTTTCGGACCCGCACGCGTTGTTGCGCTTCGCCGAGCACGAGGTCATTGTTCCGATCGTGGTCATCAGCGAACTCGAGGGTAAACGCCACGATCCGGAATTGGGCTATTTTGCCCGCAAGGCGTTGAGGCTCCTGGACGACCTGCGGATAGAACACGGCAGCCTTGACCATTCCATCCCCCTGGGTACCGACGGCGGCATGCTCCGCGTGGAACTGAACCACATCTCTCCCGATGTACTTCCAGCAGGCTTCCGCGGTGCCGACAATGACAGCAGAATCCTGGCCGTTGCCAAGAACCTGGCCAATGAGGGGCATAACGTCACGGTGGTCTCCAAAGACCTCCCGATGCGCGTCAAAGCCTCGGCCATGGGACTGCACGCCGACGAATACCGCAACGAACTGGTCAAGGACTCCGGCTGGACAGGGATGGCCGAGGTCGAAGCCAGTGAACAGGAAATTTCCACGCTCTACGGCCACGAGCCGGTCTTTATTCCGGCGGCGGCCGAACTGCCCGTCAATACAGGACTCGTCCTGCTTTCCAACCGGGGTTCGGCGTTGGGTCGGGTGGGCTCGGACAAGCAGGTCCGCCTCGTCAAGGGCGACCGCGACGTCTTCGGCCTTCACGGGCGGTCCGCTGAGCAGCGCCTGGCCATCGACCTCCTCATGGATCCTTCAGTGGGCATCGTCTCCATCGGTGGACGCGCAGGAACGGGTAAGTCGGCGCTGGCCCTCTGTGCGGGGCTGGAAGCCGTCCTGGAACGCCGTGAACACCGCAAAGTGGTTGTCTTCCGCCCCCTCTACGCCGTGGGCGGCCAGGAACTCGGCTACCTGCCCGGTTCCGAGTCCGAAAAGATGAATCCCTGGGCGCAGGCGGTGTTCGACACCCTGGGTGCCCTGGTCAGCCAGGAAGTGGTGGAAGAGGTGATGGACCGCGGCATGCTCGAGGTCCTGCCGCTCACCCACATCCGGGGCCGCTCCCTGCACGACGCGTTCGTGATCGTGGACGAGGCACAGTCCCTTGAGAAAAACGTGCTCCTGACGGTCATGAGCCGCATCGGGCAAAACTCAAAGATCGTCCTTACCCACGATGTCGCCCAGCGCGACAACCTTCGGGTGGGGCGGCACGACGGCGTAGCTGCCGTCGTGGAAACCCTTAAAGGACACCCGTTGTTCGGTCACATCACGCTGACCCGCTCCGAGAGGTCGCCGATTGCGGCCCTGGTGACCGAGTTGCTCGAAGGGGCGGAAATCTAGCCGGGGTTCCACGGAGGGCCGTGGCCGGGTTCGCCCGGGCCACGGCCCTTCGCCGTTCAAAGCCCCAGGTAGGATTTCAGCCCTTCGTGCCCTTGGACGTGGAGGGTCCAGTCCGGGCGTTTGAAGGATTCCGGGGTGAGGCGGACTTTCTGCACTTCTTCCACTTTGGTGCCCCAGGTGTGGCGGGCCAGGCCATTGGGTTCGTAACCGAGGCCCAGGGAGACGCCGAGGGATTGCCGGTTCCACGCGGCGGCCTCGGACTCAGCCACTTCCGCCTGCAGGTAGTCGAAGGCGTAGCACACGACGGCGGCACGCATCTCCTTGCCGACCCCACGGCCCTGCGCGGCTTTCTTAAGCCATGAACCGGTGTTGACGGTCCTCAGGACGGCGAAGTTCCTGGCGCCCAGGTCCTGGACGCCCAGGAACTCATCGTCCTGCCAGACACCCATCAGGAGCGTCCAATCCTCGCGGGAGAACCCTGCCCGGCAGCGCCAGTACCACCGGGCCATATTGGGGGCCAGTTCATCGTCCGGAAGTTCGGCCCAGGGCGTGCTGAACGGGCTCTTGCCGGGTTCGTGGATCCCGGAGCGCGCCGCCGAGACGGCAGCGGGGATGTCGGCGTCGAGAATCGGACGCAAGGTGAGCCGCGGCGTGGTGAGCGTAAATGCGAACGGGGGCCAGATGTCTGCCAGCGAGGTCATCGCCGTAGTCTAGCGAGCTTCGGCTCAGTGGCAGAGTCACACGGGGCTGCGGGTTACGCGGCAGGACCGATGTCCCACGAGATATGGCGGCGGACATCGGTCAGGTTCATTGACTCGGCCAGGAACAGGTCATCGAGCATGTACTCATCCACTGCCAAAATCTTGAGCCAGTGACCCACTCCGGAGGAATCACCGTCCAGCGACTGGCTTGCCACGCAAACCCCGGTCCCCGTGTCCACCCTGATGAGGGTCCTGCCGGGATGGGCCAAGGGGGCTGTTGCGTCAGCGGGTTTGTAGGTCCGGCCCCGGGTTACCACGGCCTCCAAGGCGGGTCGGCCCTCGTGGTCCACCTCCCGGGGTTGATCGAAGGAAACCGGATTGGTGTCCGGGAACTCGAGGGGGACCGGGGCGTTGCCGGCCAGTTCCACCGGATCCAGCGCAGCGGCGAGGCGTCCGTTGCCAAAAGAGGGTTCACCGTAGGCGGCCTCCGGACGGCGACGCACCAAACCGGCGTCGTCATAAACGGGAGTCACCAAATTCGGGGGGAGCAGCCAGGACCGCCGTGTGGCGCTGACATAGAACCCGTCACGGGAGTCGTTGATACCCGTGGTGCTGTACAGGAGTTGGCCGTCCGGAGTCTCCAGGCGGAGCGCCCCGGGCCTCCTCAGCCAGGCCCGCACAATGTTGGCGCCGGTGCCCGGTCGTTCCAGGTACTCGAAGCGAAGGCTCATCCATTTCCAGGGAGACGAGCGGCATAGGTTCCGGAATGTGGAGGACAGGTCGGCCGGCTGCCCGGTCCGGCCGCCGGAAGGCCCGGACCCCGAACGGAACCCGGGTAATTCAGCACTGTAGCGACCCATATCCACAGTTTAGCCAGAGGATCAATCAGGTCTCAGGGGTAATCCGGGGTAGCATCCGAGGGTGATCCGACGACTCAGCGCGCTCTGGGAAACCAGCACTGCGGCCTACTGGCTTGTGCTGCTGGCATGCCTGTATTTTCTGGTCATGGCAGCACGGCTCACGGTGATCGATATCCGCAGCCACCTCCTGCCGAACCGGATCGTTTTTCCTTCATATGCGGTGGCAGGTGCGCTGCTCGTGGCCGCTGCCCTGGTGAGTTGGTCGAACAGCACAAGTCCCGCCCATGATGCCGCCTGGCTGGGCGTTCCGGGACTGGGGGCTATCGCCGGAGCAGCGGCGCTCTGGCTTTTCTATTTCGTGCTCAGGCTGGTGTACCCGCCGGGCATGGGCTTTGGCGACGTGAAGCTGGCCGGAGTACTTGGCTTGTACCTCGGCTACCTCGGGTGGGGCCACGTGTTTGCCGGGACGTTCGCCGCGTTCCTGCTGGGCGGGCTTTGGGGGCTGGTGGTCTTGGCGACGCGGCGCGGAGGACTGGCGTCCGCGATTCCCTTCGGCCCGTTCATGCTGGCCGGAGCGGCGGCCGCCATGGTGGTTCTGCCGGCCTGAGATCCGTAAGCTGGGCCCCATGGGTGCACCTGATTTTGTGCTGAAACTTCGGGAAAAGATCGGGAACGATCCTCTGTGGCTGCCGGCAGTCCGCGGGATCGTTTTTGATGATGATGGCAGGGTTCTTCTGTGCCAGCGTTCTGACAACGGCCACTGGACTCCCATCACGGGGATCCTGGATCCGGGCGAGCACCCGGCCCCCGGGCTTGTGCGCGAAATCTTCGAGGAAACGGCTGTGGTGGCCGAAGCCGAGAGGATTATCGGCGTCGGGGTGGTTGGGCCGGTGACCTTCGCCAACGGCGACGTCTGCGACTTCCTGGACATCACCTTCCGCTGCAAATACATCTCAGGCGACGCCCGGGTGAACGACGACGAGTCCATGGATGTCCAGTGGTTCGACCTCGACGACCTTCCGGACATGAGCCACGGACACCTGCAGGCAATAAGGCTCGCCACGGAGCCCGAAGGCCCCGTGGCATTCCAAGCGGAGTAGCGGCAGTCAGCTCCGGGCTGCTTCCAGTTCTTCGGCTTCGGCACCACCGATCGCCTCGCCCCGGGCAACCATGCCGGCTGTATCGGAGAGCGGAATCTGCTTAAGCGTGATGGCCAGGACCAAGGCGACGGCGATGAAGGGAACCAGGTACCAGAACACGGGAGCCAGGGAGTCTGCATAGGCGTTGACGATCGCGTCGCGCAACTGCTCCGGCAGCTGGGCAAGGGCTTGCGGATCCAGGGTGCTCGTGGACTGCGACGCTTGTTCGGACGACGCCCCGGCCCCGGTGAAGGCCTTGGTCAGGGACTCTGCCAAGCGGTTGGTGAAGATGGACCCGAAGACGGCCACACCCAGGGAGGCGCCGACCTCGCGGAAATAATTGTTGGTGCTCGTGGCCGTACCGATCTGGTCCGCCGGAACGGAGTTCTGCACCACCAGGACAATCACCTGCATGATCAGGCCCAGGCCCGCACCGAAAATGAACAGTTGGACGCAGATCATCCAGATCGGGGTCTCCGCGGTCAGTGTGGTCAGCCAGAGCATTGCCACGATGGTCAGGGCGGCGCCCATGATCGGGTACAGCTTGTACTTGCCCGTTTTGGAAATGCGGATACCGGAGAAGATGGAGGTGCCCATCAAGCCAACCATCATCGGGAGCATCAGCAAGCCTGACTCGGCTGCGGAGGTGCCGGAGGACATCTGCAGGAACGTCGGGACGAACGCGATTGCGGCAAACATGCCCAGGCCCAGGGTGAAGCCGATAGCCGTGGCGTTGATGAAGATGGGGTTGCGGAACAGGCTCAGCGGAATGATCGGATCTTCCGCCCGGCGTTCGGCCATGACGAAAGCAAACGCGGCAAGGACCATGCCCGCACCAAAGGCCCACGTAAGGGGAGAATCCCAACCCTCTTCTTTCTTGCCCCCGAAGTCCGTGAAGAAGATCAGGCAGGTGGTGGCTGCGGAGAGGAAGATGACGCCCGGGATGTCGATCTTCTTTTCGGCCTTCTTGTTCGGCAGGGTCAGGGTGAACCACGCCGTGATGAAGGCGGCGATGCCAATGGGGATGTTGATGTAGAAAGCCCATTCCCAGGTCAGGTGGTCAACAAAGAAGCCACCGAGAAGCGGCCCTGCCACAGCGGAAAGGCCGAAGATGGCCCCCAGTGGTCCCATGTACTTTCCGCGCTCCTTGGCGGGAACAATGTCCGCAATGATGGCCTGCGAAAGGATCATGAGGCCGCCGCCACCCAGGCCTTGGATGGCCCGGAAGATGACGAAGCCCCAGAATTCGGTGGCAAAGGCACATCCCACCGAAGCGAGGGTGAAGAGCGCGATGGCCACCAGGAACAGGTTGCGTCGGCCAAGGATGTCGCCGAACTTGCCGTAGATCGGCATGACGATGGTGGTGGCCAGGAGGTAGGCCGTGGTGATCCAGGCCTGGTGTTCCACGCCGCCGAGCTTTCCCACAATAGTGGGCATGGCCGTGGAAACGATGGTTTGGTCGAGGCTGGACAGCAGCATGCCGGCGATCAGTGCCGAGAAAATGATCCAGATTCGCTTCTGGGTCAACAACAGTGGCTCGGCTGCCTTCGAGGGTGTAGTCATGCGGGATCCTTCTGGTTTTCTGCGGGGGTGGTGTCCAGCGGTTGCGAAAAAAGCTTCCGGGCTGCCGCAAGGTTCTGGTCCAGGAGTTCGCGGTAGGGCCGGGAATTGTCGTGCGAGAAGAACTGCTGGGCTGTTTTCCTGCTGACGGCACCGAAGACGACAGCTGCCATCATGATTTCGGGATGCTCGGGGGAGAGGCCTTCCCTTGCGGCGATCAGCTCGGTGAACTGCCGCTCCTTCGCTTCGCCCTCCAGTGTCATCCTGCCCAGGAGCTGCGGCTCGGCTTTGATGGCGGCGATGAGCTGATGTACTTCGGTCCGGCTGATGGTCGAGCGCCCAACGATGTCCAGCGTCAGCGCGCGCAGTGCTCCAAGCAGCGTGCCGGAAATGCTGCCGGAGACGGGTGCTGTTTCCTTGTTGAACTCATCCAGCGCATCCTGCGGCAGCTCGTCCGAGAACGCGCCGATCACGGCATCTTCCTTCGAGTGGAAGTAATTGAAGAACGTGCGGCGGGAGATTCCCGCGCCTTCGCACACTTCTTCCACGGTGTAACCGTTCAGGCCCCGCTCGGCGGTGAGGGTACGCGCCACCTCGGTAATGGAAAGGCGGGTGGCGGCGCGTTTGCGCTCGCGAAGCCCGCCGTCGTTAATTGCACTATTTGCCACAGAGTAAAGTTTTGCACTTAAGGCCTCATAGTGCAAAAGAGTGGTGAGATGCCATTCACCGCACCGGTTCGCAAACAGGCAGGCGCAGGTACGACGACGGCCGGTACCTTCCGTGCGGAAGGTACCGGCCGTCGTCGTACTTAAGGGGTGCTGCGCCTAAGCCTTGTGGGCCGGGGACGTCATGGTGGTGACGTCGAGTGCCTTGTCGAGGTCTGCCTCGGAAACCTTGCCTTCGCCCTCACCGACGAAGCCGAGCTTCTCGGTAGCCTGGCGGATGGTCAGGCCTTCCTTGACGGCGATCTTGGCGATCTTGGCAGCGTTCTCGTAGCCGATGTACTTGTTCAGCGGCGTCACGATGGACGGGGAAGCCTCGGCCAGGAAGCGGGCACGCTCGACGTTGGCAGTGATGCCGTCGATCATCTTGTCGGCCATGACGCGGCTGGTGTTGGCCAGGAGGCGGATGGACTCGAGGAGGTTGGCGGCCATGACCGGGATGCCGACGTTGAGCTCGAAAGCACCGTTGGTTCCGGACCATGCGATCGCGGTGTCGTTCCCGATGACCTGGGCGCACACCATGATGGAGGCTTCACAAATCACGGGATTGACCTTGCCGGGCATGATGGACGAGCCCGGCTGCAGGTCGGGGATGGCGATTTCGCCGAGGCCCGTGTTGGGGCCTGAACCCATCCAGCGGAGGTCGTTGTTGATCTTCATGAAGGAAATCGCGATGTTGCGCAGCTGGCTGGAACCTTCGATGAGGCCGTCGCGGTTAGCCTGTGCCTCGAAGTGGTCGCGAGCTTCGGTCAGCGGCAGGCCGGTGTCGGCTGCGAGGAGCTCGATGACGCGTTCCGGGAAGCCGGCAGGGGTGTTGATACCGGTACCGACGGCGGTGCCACCAAGGGGAACTTCGGCAACGCGGGGGAGTGCTGCGTTGATGCGCTCAATACCGTAGCGGACCTGTGCTGCGTAGCCGCCGAATTCCTGGCCAAGCGTGACGGGCGTTGCATCCATAAGGTGCGTGCGGCCGGACTTGACGACGTCCTTGAACTCCTCGGCCTTGCGGTCCAGGGACGCTGCCAGGTACTCGAGGGCCGGGATCAGGTCGTTGATCAGGGCCGAGGTGGCGGCAACGTGGACGGACGTCGGGAAGACGTCGTTGGAGGACTGCGAAGCATTGACGTGGTCGTTGGGGTGGACCACCTTGTCGCTGCCGGAAGCGGAGAGGGCGCGGGACGCCAACTCGGCGATGACCTCGTTGGTGTTCATGTTGGAGGACGTACCCGAACCCGTCTGGAAGACGTCGATCGGGAAGTCGCCGTCGTACTTGCCGGTGGCAACCTCATCGGCGGCCGCGGCGATGGCCTCGGCGAGCTCACCATCGAGCACCCCCAGTTCGGCGTTCGCCAGGGCAGCGGCCTTCTTGACGCGGGCCAGGGCTTCGATGTGCGTGCGCTCCAGCGTCTTGCCGGAGATCGGGAAGTTCTCCACAGCACGCTGCGTCTGGGCGCGGTACAGGGCGTTCACGGGGACGCGAACTTCGCCCATCGTGTCATGTTCAATACGGAACTCAGTGGTGGAAGTCATGGGGCTAGCTTATGGCGATTGCGGGCTCCACCGAAAACCCGGAAGGCTGTGCTACGTGCCCCGGCCGGCTGGCCGGGGCACGGCTTGCTACAGCTCGCCGATGGCGGAAACAAGGGCCGCCTGGCCCTCCCCGAGTTTGTAGGAGAGGCCGATCACGGCGACGCGGCCCTCCTCAATGGCGTCGGAAATCACACGCGAACTGTCCGCGAGGCGCTCGGCCGTCTGCTTGACGTGCTCCACCACCATGTCGTTGACGTCCTCCTGGCCGTTGCGCTTGGCGGTGAGTACGGAGGGGGTGATGCGTTCGACGAGGTCGCGGATGAAGCCCGGGGGCATTTCTCCGGTTTCCACTGCGCCCTTGGTGGCTGTCACGGCACCGCAGCTGTCGTGGCCGAGGATGGCGATCAGGGGAACCTTGAGTTCGCTGATGCTGTACTCGAGCGAACCCAGGACGGCGTCGTCAATCACCTGTCCGGCCGTGCGCACCACAAAGGCGTCGCCAAGGCCGAGGTCGAAAATGATCTCTGCCGCGAGCCGGGAGTCCGCACAGCCGAAGATGACCGCGAAAGGATTCTGGCCCTCGAGGAGCGAGGAGCGGCGGGACGCATCCTGGTTGGGATGACGTGATTCACCGGAAACAAAGCGTTCGTTGCCCTCGCGGAGGCGTTGCCAGGCCAGGGCTGGAGTCAATTTAGTAGGCACCTTATTACCTTACGGGGAAGGTGTTGCCTGCCGCGAAAGTGTTGCGCCCGGTTGTGGAGAAGCTGCAGCCGGCGCCTGGTCCGCGGACTTGACGACGGCGGCGGCCAAGGTTGCGAACTCGTCGATGCTTGCGGTGCCGCTCAAGATGATCGTGGTGCCCTTGTACTGGAGGGTCATGCTGCGCTTGTCCTTGCCGGAGTCACGCAGTTCCCAATCCTGGCCACCGGCGCTGCGGGTGCCGGTGACGGGGAGGTTGCCCGTCTGCTGCAGGATCCAGGTGGGATTGGCCTGCTTTGTCTGGATCAGGCCGATGAAGGCTTCCTTGGGTGTCAGGTAGCCCACTTCCCAGGTGGGGACGCCGGTGTCGGTACCGGTTTCCCAGCGGGCGTAGTTCGGCTTGAATGTGTCGCCCGTATCAGGGGTGACCGGTGTGAATCCCGCCACATCCGTGGCGTTCCTGGCGATGCCGGCGACGTCCACGGGCGGACGGAAGTTCTCGCCCTTGGGAGCCGGGTTCATGAGGACCACGGGGAGGAATGCGAGGACGCACAGCACCAAGGCAATGATCATGCCGATCACCGAAGCGTTGGCGCGCTTGGCGGCTTTCGCCGGAATCACGGGCTTGAAAGGGGCCTCGGGGGCGCTGGTGGGGTTGTCTTCCGCGGCATTCCGGTCATTGCCGGCCGCGGGCTTGTCCTGCGTTTCACTCACCCTTCCATAGTCCCTTATCGCTGCTGCGAACACACAACCGGAATCCTCACCGGCCGTATTTCGGGCGGTGGTCATCCAGCGACCCGGCGCTGCTCCGGCGACTATGATCGTTGGTAGAGGGACCCAAGGGAGCCTCGTGCAACCGTGTCCGGTCCCGTGAATCGTCACTCGAAGAAGAGGTTCAAGTGTCTCCTGCACCAATGACCCAGCAGTATTCCACGATTTCGCCGTCGCTCGCTGTCGGCACCGACGAGCCTGACCGTAACCTCGCTCTGGAGCTCGTCCGCGTCACCGAAGCCGCGGCGATCGCCGGTGGCCACTGGGTTGGTTTCGGCGACAAGAACAAGGCAGACGGTGCCGCCGTCGACGCCATGCGTTCATTCCTCCACACAGTCCACTTCAACGGCGTCGTAGTGATCGGCGAAGGCGAAAAGGACGAGGCCCCCATGCTGTTCAACGGCGAACAGGTTGGCGATGGCACCGGTCCCGAGTGCGATGTGGCTGTGGACCCCATCGACGGAACCCGCCTGACGGCCCTTGGCATCAACAACGCCCTCGCCGTCCTGGCCGTTGCGGAACGCGGCTCCATGTTCGACCCTTCCGCAGTGTTCTACATGGAGAAGCTCGTAACGGGCCCGGAAGCTGCCGACATGGTCGACCTCCGCCTCCCGGTCAAGCAGAACCTGCACCTCATTGCCAAGGCCAAGGGCGTCAAGGTCAACCAGCTCAACGTCATGATCCTGGACCGCGACCGCCACCGCCCGCTGGTCGAAGAGATCCGGGAAGCCGGTGCACGCACCAAGTTCATCATGGACGGCGACGTGGCAGGTGCCATCGCGGCTGCGCGCTCGGGCACCGGCGTCGACGCACTCATGGGCATCGGCGGCACGCCGGAAGGCATTGTTGCTGCCTGTGCCATCAAGTCCCTCGGCGGCGTGATCCAGGGCCGCCTCTGGCCGACCTCCGACGAGGAGAAGCAGAAGGCCATCGACGCCGGACACGACCTGGACCGCGTTCTCTCCACCAACGATCTGGTCACTTCGGACAACTGCTACTTCGCAGCTACCGGTATCACCGACGGCGACCTCCTCCGCGGCGTGCGCTACCAGAAGGACCGCGTGCTCACGCAGTCAATCGTGATGCGTTCCAAGTCGGGCACCGTTCGCTTCGTCGATGCTGAGCACCACGCATCCAAGTGGGAGACATACGCGCGCAAGGCGTAGTCCCACCAACAAACGAAAGGACGGCAGGCTTGGCCTGCCGTCCTTTCGTTGTTCCGGCCCCGATTGGTCCGGCGCAGTCTATTTAGCGCGGTTTGCCTGGCGCAGTTTGTCCCGCAGCTTGCGGGCCAACTGGTAGGCGCCGTAGCGGATTTTGTTGACCGGGAGGTCCCAGGTTCCCGGGTAGGAGACCTCGCGGCCGCCAAACGACTTCTTGAACGCCGTGAAGCCGGCCCACTTGTGATCAGGTTGGTCCTCCGGTGCCACGCCCCACAGATCCACATGCTTGAGCCCCTTCTCCTGGGCGTCGGCCATGAGGTTGACCAGCAGGGGAATGCCGGCGCTCAGCTTCCGGTGGGTGTCATCGAGGGCGGCGTGCGCGTACACCCTGGTATCGGCCGAATCGTAGGCGAAGGCTGCCGCTATTGGTTCACCTTCAAGCTCGGCGATGAAGAGCGTGCCGGCACCGGAGGGCAGCAATGACTCCGCCACCGTGGCCAGGTAGTCGTCGCTCTGCGGCTTGAATCCGTTCCGCGCCGCAGTCAGGTGCAGGAAGTGCAGCAGGATCGAAATATCGCTGGGGTCCTGTGAGGCCCGGAACGTCACGCCCTTCTTGTGGATGTTCCGGTACAGGTTCCTGTTGGTGGGCTTCATGCCCGCCAGGACGTCCTTGAAATCACCTTCAAGATCCACGATCCAGCTCAGCTCCGGCTGCTGGTTGGCAGGTGCCGGGCGCAGGCCGCGCGCACGTAGGAGGGGACCGGCGTCGGACGCTGTGAACCCGGCCGAAACCGGCTCCATGCGGACGAAGACCGCATGCTCCTTCCTGGCCAGCGCCACCAAGGCAGCTGTGGCGGCGTCGAACGCTTCCACTGATTCGGCCACGGGGCCGTAGGGAGCGTAGATGACCTTGCCTGCCGGGTTCTTTTCCTCAATGGCAAGGAAGCTCCAGCCAGGTCCCGACTGCTCGTGGACCCGCCGGCCGAGGGAGCGCTGCACGGCGGCCCAGGCGGGCGTTTGGAGGAAGTAGTCCACGGTTCAGTTCCCCAATCCGGTGGTCACGGCGAAGGCCACGCTGGTTCCGCTGGCTCCTTGGACGGGGTGGACGTTGACGGGGGCTTCGACTTCCGGGATGAATGCGGTGCCGCCGCGGGTGAGGCGCAGATCGCTCTTGGGCGAGTCCAGTACCACTGAACCGGCCACTACCACGACGACGGCGGGCCCGGATTGCGCCAGTGGAACCGGCGATGCGTCGGGTCCGAGCTCGATGCGCTGGAGCTGGAACTCCTTGAAAGGCGGGCGGTACAGCTCCTGGCCCAGGCCGGTGCTTTCGGCCAGGACGCGGGGCACTCCGAGGGATTCGAAACGGACCGTTTTGAGCAACTCGGGGACGTCCACGTGCTTGGGCGTCAGTCCGCCGCGCAGGACGTTGTCCGAGGCGGCCATGACCTCTACGCCGAGGCCGTGGAGGTAGGCGTGGATGTTCCCGGCCGGGAGGTACACCGCTTCGCCGGGTTGAAGGGAAAGGTGGTTCAGCAGCAGCGAAATGAGCACGCCAGGGTCCCCGGGGAACGCATCATTGATGCCCAACATGGCGGTCAGGGCTTCGTCGTGCGGCTCCCGGGGAGCCCCCGAGCGCAGGACCGACTCAACGTCAGCCACGGCTGCGGATACCTCGTCGCCGCCCTCGATCAAGCGAGTGAACGCAGCCCTCAGCGCAGACGCTTCGTCGTCCTGGCCAAGGTCCTGGATTACGCCGGTGATGATCGCGGGCACGTTCCTGGCGGCTGAGTCCAGCACGGAGGCCAGGTGCTCAAAGATGCTCCGCGAAACAGCCGCGGGCCGGAAACCGCACAGCGCCCGGAACGGCGTCAGGGCGAAGATCATTTCCGGCTTGTGGTTGTCGTCCTTGTAGTTCCGTTCGGCTGAACCGGCCGCCATCCCCGCCGCGTTCTCGCGGGCGTAGCCGTCACGTGCCTGTTCCAGGCTGGGGTGGACCTGCAGCGACAACGGCTGTTCCGCGGCGAGGAGTTTGGTCAGGAACGGCAGGCGTGGCCCGAACTCTTCAAGGCTTGCCGCACCCAGATGGTGCAAGGGGTTCGAAGCGATGAGCTCATCCAGGGACTGGGTCACCCCGTTGGGATGGAACGCGGTGGAAGGAGAGTCCGGGTGGGCCCCGATCCACAACTCCGCCTCCGGACCGCCCGAAGCCGGCCGCCCCAACAACTCCGCGATCGCCGTCGTCGATCCCCACGCATAGGGCCGCAAAACATTTTCAATCTGGTACACGAAGGAAAGTCCTTTAATCGTCGCGCTGAAATTTGTGTGGGTGGGGCTTGGCTGGCTAGAGCGGTGCGCACTGGCCGTTGGTGGCCACGAGGTCGCGGATTCCCTGCTCATCTCCTTGGGCTTTGAGGCCGTTGAGCAACTCCTCCGTGATGGGCGTACCGTCCGGGGTGGTGGTCACCGGCGTGAAATCCGACGACGACGGCGAGGGCTGCTGCCCGGTGGTGCCCTGGGTCCCCGCAGGCTTGGCAACCGGTCCGGCCGCACTCGCAGTTCCCGCGGCTGATCCCGTGTGGGAAATGAAGGTGTCATCGGCTTTGGCACCGCTGTTGGACCTCAGCAGTTCCTGGACCCGGGTGTGAATCGTGTCGAAGTCGGGGCTGGTCGAGAACCAGGCTTCGAAGTCCGGCGGTCCGATGGTCAGGCGCTTGACCGGTTGGTTCTTGGATTTCAGTGCGAGATCCACGAAGCTGCCCAGCTGGGAGGAGGAAATGTTCGAATCCACCACCTTGGTCCCGGCATTGGCGATGTCCTCGAACTTGGTCAGCAGCGTCCCTGGATCCAGCTGCTTGAGCATGGCCTGCTGGACGCACTGCTGACGGGCAATGCGGGCGTAGTCGTCCACGAATTCGCGGGAACGTCCATACCACAGTGCGTGGAAGCCATCGAGGTGGACGTCTCCGGCCGGGATCCATCCGTCAGGCATGCCGTGGATTCCATGGGCCTCGTCGGTGACGGGACCACTGATCGGAACCCAACCCCCGGCCTTGACCCGGATGCCGCCCATGGCATCGATCAGCTTGGCGAAGCCGTCCATGTCCACAAGCACATAGGCCTGGACAGTGATGCCGAGCGTGCCGGACACCGCCTCGAGGGTTGCCTGGGCACCGGGATCGGCAACTCCGGGGTAAAGGTCCTTGTAGTTGTTGGTGACCTCGGTGTTGACGGCGTTGATGAGGCATTCGTCGCCACAGTTGTACCCGTCAGGGTAGACCTTCCGCATGGGCGAACCCTCGCTGAACTGGGCGTTCTGCAGGTTGCGGGGGACAGAGATGATGGCGCTTTCGCCCGTCTTGGCGTCCACGCTGATGACCGAGAGGCTGTCCGGGCGGCGGCCTGTCCGGTCATCGCCGGCGTCGCCACCCATCATGAGGAAGTTATAGCGCCCGTCCACGGGGTCGATGGCCGGACCGGCGTCGAAGATGCTGCCGATGGCGTTACGGCTTACATTCAGCACGTACGCCAGGTAACCGAGCGAGCCGCTGGCCAGAACGGTTGCCGCCACGAGTACAACCGCGATGATGGGCCGCATTCCGGGAGCAAGGAGCACGGGTCGGATGAGCCGGAGCGTATTGAGGAACAGAAAAGCCCAGCCGAGGGCAAGGGCCGCAAGGACCACGATGATCAGCAGGGAACCCACAGGATGGGTCACGAGCGTAATCAGCAGGCTGCGGTCCACCAGGGCGAGGACCAGGGCCAGGATGGCCAGGACCCAGACGGTGAGCGTTACCCGCAGGGCAATACGGCCCAGTTTGCGGTCTCCAGCCACGATCTGTGCGCTGCCGGGGACGAAGAGGGTGAGGAGGACCAGCACGAACGCGCGTTTGGTCCGTACCGGAGCGCTGGCACCGGCCGGATAGCGGACTGGGTCAGTCAGGCCGGCGCCTGGCTGACCCGTGCCGTTGTGCATGGTGGTCATCCGCTGCCTTCCTAGCGGGTGCTCCGTGCGGAAGCATCGGCAGGGGCAAAGACTTGTTCCACCTTGTGCCGCAGGTTTTCGCCCTTCTTGGTGGCGACGTCGTTCAGTTCCTGCGCGAAACGGAGGAGGTCTTCGCGGAGCCGGACGGCGAGCTCGTCGGTTCCGGACGCCAGCATCCGCACCGCCAGGAGTCCCGCGTTGCGGGCGCCGGCAATGGACACCGTGGCCACCGGAACGCCGGCCGGCATTTGCACGATGGAAAGCAGCGAGTCCATGCCGTCCAGGGTCTTCAGGGGCACCGGTACGCCGATCACGGGCAGGGGAGTGACGGAGGCCAGCATTCCCGGCAGGTGGGCAGCGCCTCCGGCGCCCGCGATGATGACGCGCAGGCCGCGTTCGTGCGCTGTCTGGCCGTAACGGATCATCTCGGTGGGCATCCGGTGTGCGGACACGACGTCTGCCTCGAACGGGATGCCGAACTCTGCCAAGGCGTCTGCGGCAGCTTCCATGACGGGCCAGTCGGAGTCCGAGCCCATGACCAGCCCAACAAGCGGAGCAGTGTTTTCGGCGGTCATGGGGTCTCCTCTGTGGTTGCTTGAGCCGGAACGCGGCCGTCACGGATGGTGTTGGCTACTGCCGTGGCACGTTCGCGGACTGAATCAACGTCTGCGGCGGATGCGCCCACCAGGTTTACATGCCCGATCTTGCGGCCCGGGCGGACCGATTTGCCGTAACTGTGAACTTTGGCGGCCGGCTCGTATGCCAGTGCCATGGGGAAGGCTGCAAACAGGTCCTGGTTTTCGCCGCCGAGGAAGTTCTTCATCACGGTGACGGGTGCCAGCGCGTCCGTGGCTCCCAACGGGAGGTCCAGCACAGCCCGCAGATGCTGTTCGAACTGGCTGGTGACGCAGCCGTCCTGGGTCCAGTGGCCTGTGTTGTGCGGGCGCATCGCGAGTTCGTTGACCAGGAAGCCTGCTCCAACACCGGGCGTCTCGAAGAGTTCGGCGGCCATGACCCCGGTGACGCCGAGGTCGTTGGCGATTCGAAGTGCTGCTTCCTCTGCGGCCGCGGCAACCTCCACCGGAATGTTTTGGGCAGGAGCGATTACTTCATCACAAACGCCGTCCACCTGGATGGTGTGGACCACGGGCCATGCGCGGGATTCGCCGCTGGGAGTGCGTGCCACCAGCGCGGAGAGTTCCCGGCTGAATTCCACCTTGGCCTCTGCCAGGAGCGGGCTCATGGTTTCAAACCATTCCGCGGCGTCAGCGGCTTCCGCAGCTGAATCGATGATGCGGACACCCTTGCCGTCATAGCCGCCACGCGGTGTCTTCAGGACTACCGGCCAGCCGATCTTGTCGCCGAAAGCCACGAGTTCCTCTACGGAATGGACTGCGGACCATTCGGGGTTGGGCAGGCCCAAGCGGTCGATGGCGGCTCGCATGACGAGCTTGTCCTGGGCGTTGACCAATGCATCGGGGCCCGGCTGCACGTTGACACCAGCATCGATGAGCGCGCGGAGGTGCTCCGTGGGAACATGCTCGTGGTCGAAGGTCAGGACGTCGACACCCTTGGAGAACTCCAGGAGCGTGTCCAGGTCTTTGTAGTCTCCAATGGGCGCGGTGGCCACGGCGGCCACCGCCGAAACGTCCTCACCTTCAGCCAAAACACGGAGTTCAAAGCCCAAAGCAGTAGCGGGCGGGGCCATCATGCGCGCGAGCTGGCCGCCGCCAACAACGCCAATAACAGGAAAAGTCACAAGGTTCAGCCTACCGAACACGCGGCAGGATCACTGATTCTGCGGCTCTTCATGCTGTCTTTTCCGCCTCATGCGTGTCCTGGGCCATGTGGGTATCGGCGTTCTCACAGGCCGCTCCCCACCAACCCTTGGAAATCGGCGCTAAAATGGACAAGGCCCATCGGCCCACTTTTCAACGGCCTTGGAGGGTCATGATCACCACACTTGCAGATCGCATCCGCGGACTTGCGTCGCTCTTCTGGCGCGAAGTAGCCAAGTTCGGCGCCGTCGGCGGAGTTGCGTTCGTCATCGACTCGGCCGTCTACATCTGGTTGTTCTCGGGCCCGATGCACGGCAGCGAAGTGTGGGCAAAGGCAATCGCCACCATTGTGGCCAGTATCTTCTCCTGGGTCGCGAACAGGTTCTGGACGTTCCGGCACCGTAAGCAGGCCAATGTGGTGCGCGAGGCGGTCCTGTTCGCCGTCATGAACCTGGTGGGCCTCCTTATTGCTTCCGGCTGTGTCTGGGTGGCCAAATACATCCTCAACCTCAATGACAAGCCGTCCCTTTTCATTGCGGGCAGTGTGGTGGGCCTGATCCTGGGAACTGTCTTCCGGTTCTTCGCCTACCGCTTCTGGGTCTTCAACGAAGAACTCGATGCCGAGCCGGCGTACTCCAAGGACCACGAACTCATCGAGGTTCACCACCGTCCCAAGGCGGGTGTGGCCGAGGCTGGCCACGCCGGACCGCCAACCGGCGAACTGCCCTCCGTCAAGAACGGCTGACGCGCTCGTTTTCCAGCAGGTGCTCATTCACTTCCACATCGCCGTGAACCAGCACTACTGAACCGTCCTGGTCCCACGCGCCCAGTGCAGCCGCGAGGCCGGGTTCGAGCCCCTCGGACGCCCGGACCAGCAGGCGGACTCCGGGTTCCTGGGGCTGCGCAAAACCCGACACGAGTTCCCCGTGTGGGTAGGCCGACGTTCCCCTGACCGCCGGAAGCCCTTCATCGGCTTCGGTGTGGGCCATGAAAACATCGCCGTGCGAGCGAACTTCTGCCGCGTAATCAACCACGCCCGCGGGCAGCTCTCCCGGCCACCTCATGGCAAGTGCCGCGAGCGGAACCGCAATAACGGCCTCGAAACCGGCGCCGGCGCCGTCGTCGGGCTTGTCCGTCACCAGGAGGTCCGCGCTGGAGCCGTCCAAGACGACCTCAAGGCCCAGCTGCCAAGCCGCCAAGGCCCAGACCACCGATTTCCAATGCGCCGGCAGGTCCAGCCGGATGGTGGTCCCCGGCTCCGCATCGAGTTCGTCCTGCAGAAGGTTGCTGGTCTTGGCTACCCAGTTGTCCAGCACGCGCCCGGATAGTTCCACCCGTTCGGAGTCGGGTCCGTACCACGTGAGCCGGGGTGAGGTGGAGTGGCCGGAGCGCAGGGATGTCATCAGGTTCAGTGCCGGGATGCTCATGGCCCAATCTTGTCACGCCGGGCGGGAGCTGTCCCGGGCTCGCGATCGGGTCTGTGAATTGCGGCACAGCGGATTTGACAGCATACTGTGTAATTAGTCGGTCGCCGTCGGCGTTCCAGCAGGAATCCGCGGAAATTCAGCCAATGTTCATGCAAAGTGCCGCATGGACGATGGCTGCGGCCTGTCGCGCCCTGAAGCATGCCCCGAAACGTTGGGCGTGGCGCATCACACGTTTCTACAGATTCTTGATTATTATCCCGGCGCGGCTTGACTGGCGGGTAGTTACACACGTGTAATTAGTAATCAAACGCCGCTGCACAGATGACCGGAATGACCCCGGCATCGGAAAACATCCACGCAGCAGCTGCAAAATCAGGAGGGACGCCATGGGGCAAGCGTTGCGTATCCAGGAAGATGCAGTCGTCGCAGAACATGCGTCGGTGAAATACCGTTCGCGGGACGTACCGGGGGACTGGTATGTGGACCCGGCGGATCCGGAAGCGGCAGAAAGATACAACAAGAACGTGCAGCAGTCTTTGGAGGACCAGGCAACCGCCCTCCTCGCAGCGCATGAAGCCCTGCTCGACGATCTGCCCGGCGCTCCGGATGAGGACCTCGACGATCCTCCCATGGAGCTGCGTCGTCCGCAGGATACCCCCGGGCAGCCGGTGTGGATCGGCCTTCCCGGCCAGTCCGACTTCGACGACGAAGGGGAACTTGGCTGGCAGACCGACGCCCTGTGTGCGCAAACGGACCCCGAAGCCTTTTTCCCGGAGAAAGGCGGTTCCACCAGGGACGCCAAGAAGGTCTGCGGTGCATGCAACGTGCGCTCCCAGTGCCTTGAGTACGCCTTGGCAAATGACGAGCGCTTCGGCATCTGGGGCGGTCTCTCTGAGCGTGAACGTCGTCGGCTGAGGAAGCGGGCAGTCTAATTCTTAAGGAAGTACGCGTTACCGCCGTGGTGGTTGCCCACGACGGCGGTAACTATCTCCCCAGGACCCTGGCGGCATTGTCGGAACAGACCCGTCCGGCAGATGCCGCCATTGGCATTGATACAGGTTCCAAGGACAACTCCGCGGCTCTGCTCCGCGACGCCCTTGGTGCATCCAACGTCATTGAGTACCACCAGTCCCGCCCCGGTTTTGGTGCCGCGGTGGAGGCTGGCCTCCGCGAGTTGGTTCCCGGCACTGCCGCGAGGGACCAGGACTCCGTGGAATGGATCTGGCTCCTGCATGACGACGCGGCGCCGGCTCCGGACGCCCTGGCGGAATTGCTCCATGCCGTGGAGCGGACCACCTCGGTCACCGTGGCCGGATGCAAGCAGTTGGGCTGGGATGATGAGCGGCATCTGGTTGACGTTGGCCTTTCCACGAGCCGGTGGGCCGAGCGGCTCACCTTGATTGATGCGGACGAGGTTGACCAAGGGCAGTACGACGCCCGGTCCGACACCCTGGCGGTGAACTCGGCAGGCATGCTGGTACGACGTGACATTTGGGAACAGCTGGGCGGCTTCGATCCCGCGCTTCCCGGGAGCGGCGACGACGTCGATTTTGGCTGGCGCAACTGGCTTGCCGGAAACCGCGTGGTGGTGGTGCCGAGTGCACGGATGTTCCATGTTGAGCACCGGCCGCACGGCCTGGGTACCTCAGCAGCCGCCCGCAAGGCCCAGATCCACATGCGCCTTAAGCACACGCCATGGTGGAAAGTTCCCCTCCAGGCAGTCGGGGCGTTCATTGGCTCCCTCTTCCGCCTGGTCCTCAGCATCCTGGTCAAGGAACCCGGCTACGGATTCTCCCAGTTCACCTCCACCCTTGCCGCGCTCTTCCGCCCCATGGCCGTGGCACGTGGACGGAAGCAGGCGGCCAGAACGCGTCGCCTGCACAGAAGCGTGGTTCGGGGCCTACAGAAGTCGTCCAGGGAAGTCCGGGCGCACCGGCGTTCCCTTCTTGAGGCAATCCGTCCGGGAGACGATCCTGGGGAAGTTTCGGACCTTCTGGCCCCCGAACCGAGCGGCGACGCTACCGACGATTTCACCGCGCTTGCTACCAACGAGCGCGGATGGGTTGGTACCGGAGCCGTCGCCGCCGCCTTGATCGCCCTCGGGGCAGCGCTGGTGGGCCTGCTGGGTATCCTGCGCACCGGAACAGTAGCGGGCGGTGGGCTCCTGCCAGTCTCCGGATCGCCGGGTGCCATTTGGGATAATGCTTCGACGTGGTGGATCGCCCTGGGTGCCGGACTGCCCGGCCATGGCGACCCTTTCGGCTATGTCTTGTGGATTATTTCGCTTTTCGGCTGGGGTGACGCCAACGCGGCCATCGGCTGGCTCCTGGTGCTTGCGATGCCGTTGTCCGCAACGGGTGCGTGGTTTGCTGCGGGAGCCCTGACCAAGCGTCGGCGATTCCGGATGGTGGCAGCCCTTGCCTGGGCCGGTGCTCCGGCGCTGCTCGTGGCCATGAACCAAGGCAGGCTCGGCGCGTTGGTGGCGCATGTCCTGATGCCGCTCCTGCTCCTTGCCTTGATCCGGGCTTCGGGATCTGCCCTGGGCAATAAGGGCAATAAAGGCAATCCAGGCAACGGCAACACCGCCGGTGGAGCCGCGCTCACGCGGCGGCCTGCGCCGGTGCGCGGAAAGCCTGGCACCAACGGCACCCCGTCGTGGACAGCCGCAGCAGCGGCGGCCCTCGCCTTGGCCGCGATCACTGCGTCCGCTCCTTCCCTCCTTGCCCCCATGGCGGTGGCGATCGTGCTGGCTGCCGTGATCCTTGGCCGCCGGGGGAAAACCCTGTGGTGGTCCCTCCTGCCAAGCGCGGCCCTTTTTATCCCCTACGCCGTCTCGGTCATGGACCGCCCGAGGTCCCTTCTTGCCGATCCGGGAGTGCCGGTGGCATTTGATGCGGCGCCGCTTTGGCAGCAATTGCTGGGCCAGCCCCTGGAGTTCACAGCGGGAGGCGGCCTCACCGGGCTGCCTCCATTCGGGCCGGGCGCCGTTCCCTGGGCGCTGCTCGTTGCCCTCGTGGTTGCCGTGCCTGTCCTGGTGCTTGCCGTTGTGGCGTTGTTCCTGCCCGGCAAGCGCACGTCGCTGGCCCGCGTTTTCTGGGTGGTAGCACTGGCCATCCTGGCCAGTAACTGGCTCGTTGGCCATGTAGCCACGGGTACCAACAACGACGTCCTGGTGGGACCCTTCACAGGGCCGGCCGTATCGGCTGCGGGGCTGTTGTTGCTTGGTGCTGCGATGGTCGGCGCAGACAGGCTTTTTGCGGCGCCACGCCTTGCCGCCGACAAACCGCGCAGGAAGTTCCCGCTGCGAAGCGTAGCGTCGGGGATCACTCTCGTCCTCCTGTTGGCGGGCCCGCTCGCCGGTATGGGCCTCTGGGTTGCGCAGAATGTCCTCCAGCCATCTTCCGAAACTGCGGAAACGTCGACGCCGGCACAGTCATCAGGCTCCCTCGGCCCGGTCCGCTTGGTACGTCCGGTCGAGTCCGACACCTTGCCGGCGACCGCCGTCGACCGTGGCGTGGGGCCTGAACGCACCCGGACACTGGTAATCACCAGCGGTGAGCAGGGCGTGTTTACCTCCTCCCTGATGCGGGGCGCGGGAACAACGCTGGACAGCCTGTCCACCATCGCCTCGGCGAGGTCGATTACCGGAGCGCCGGGCCGCGAAGAGATCGTGACCGATGACGCGGCCACTGCATCCCTGCGCAGGGCTGTCGCGACGATCGTCGCAAGCACTGGGGTGGATCCGCGCGCCGATCTCGAGCAGTTGGGGGCTGGCTTCGTGGTCCTTAAAGCCGCGGACAGTTCAGCCCAACTCACGGCCAGCAGGATCGACGCGGTTCCCGGGCTGGTTGCGGTGGGACAGACCGACGCCGGCTGGTTGTGGCGCGTTACACCGCGTGACGCGGCTGTAGCGGACACGGCGTACCGCCTGCGCATCGTCGATTCAAAGGGTGCCGTGAAGGCAACCCTTCCGTCCGAAGACGTCGCGGTCGACACGAATGTGCCGGCAGGTGACGAAGGCCGCAAGGCCGTCCTGGCGGAACGTGCAGATGCGGGCTGGACCGCTTGGCTTGACGGCCGTCAATTGAAGCCCACCACGTTCGGCTGGGCCCAGGCCTTCGAACTTCCCGCCGGCGGAGGAACCCTTGAGATCCGGTACAGCAACGCCTGGGCGCCATGGCTGGCAGTGGTCCAGGCCCTGGTGTTCGGATTGACGGTCCTGCTGGCCGTCCCCGTACCAGCACGACGCTCGCGCACCGGCATGTCGAGGGACGAAGTGTCCCTCCGTAAGGAGTACAGCAGTGTCTGACGACCACAAGGAAAAGGGCGGCGAAACCGCGGGCAACGCGAAGGCGCACAAACCCGCAAAGGATGGCTCCTCCTCGGCAAGCGCACGCGGGGGGAGTCGGCGCGCCTCCAACAGAGGGATCGTCACAGGCGTTCTCTCGGCCGTGGTGATCCTTGCCGCCGGTGGTGGCGCCGTAGCGGCATCCACCATGCTTCCGGGCCCTTCCGGCGCTACCAGCCTTGAGGCCAGGCAGGCCGACGTGCCGGCCGGCCGTTCGCTGGGCGTGTGCCCTGAACCTGCGCGCCTGGTAGCCGGCACCGAGGTGGGTACCGACGCCGCGTTCAGCCCCGTGTCCAAGACAGCCACGAGCGCGCTGAATGCAGTTGTCCTCAGCAACCCGGCAGGTACCGTCCCGGGCAGCGCTATCACAGCCCTTGGCGGTGGCAGCATCGCTGAAATCGCGAAGGCCCCCACCAGTACCCCCTCACCCACACCCGGTCCACCGGTACTCGCGGCGGCGGCTGCTTCCGTAAGTCCTGTCGGCTCGCCCGCCGTGGTGGGGGCTGATCCCATAGGCAACGAAAAAGCGTCGTTGGCAGCCAACCTCAGCTATTCGGCCACGGACGGCGACCTGCGTGGCCTCGCGGCAGCTCAATGCCAGCAACCCGGGAACGACGCGTGGCTGCTCGGCGCCAATACAGCTCTGGGCCGAACCGCAGTGCTGAATCTCAGCAACGCCTCGGAAACGCCGGCAACGGTGAACCTGGACCTGTTCGGTAGCCACGGACAGATCCAGGCGCCGGGCGCCCGCGGGCTGCTGATCGCCCCCGGCACCACGCGATCGGTGAACCTGGCCGGCTTGGCGCCCAACGAGGCTGAGCTGGCAGTCCACGTTCGCAGCACCGGGGGACCCGTTGCGGGCACCATTCAGCAAAGCGTCCTGCGGGGCTTGGTGCCGGGCGGCGTCGAATTCCTTTCGGCAGGAGCCGCGCCGTCGAACCTTCAGGTGATGGCCGGCGTCGATATTCAGGACGCGGCGGCAGTCCAGGCGCTTGGCGGCAAGTCCGGCTTTGACGACGCCGTACCTGCCCTTCAGATCGCTGTGCCCGGCTCCGCTGACGCGGTGGTCCAAGTGAAGCTGTACGGGGCCAACGGAGAACGGCAGATTCCCAACGGGGGAGTGGTCACCGTCAAGGGCGGCACGGTAGCGACGTTGAAGCTCGACGGCGTTCCCTCCGGCAGCTATACCGTCACCGCCAGCTCGGATGTTTCCTTTGTCGCGTCCACGCGGATTGCCCGCGGAGCCAAGGCGGACTCGCCAACAGATTTCGCCTGGTCGCCGTCGTCGGCCCGGCTTGGCAGCCAGCACCTGGTGGCGGTACCCCGCGACGGCCAGCGCTTCTTCAGCTTTGGTGTTCCCGAAGGACGCGCAACCGTAAGCTACGCACCCCTTACGGCCGACGGAAAAGTGGGCAAGGCTGTGGACGTGGACATGTCCGGCGGAACCACCTCGCTCATCGAGTTGCCGGCAAAGTCCGGGGACGCCTCGGTGGCGGGCTATGTGGTTTCCGCATCCGGCGACCCGGTGTACGGTGCACTGCTGCTGGGAAAGCAGGATCGCCCCGACGTCTCGGTCCTTGCAGTCCAGGACGCTGCCGCCGGACTCGAAAAAGTACCGGTTACGGTGGGCTATTAGGCGGCGCGGCCGCCGCTATTGGTAGCGACGGCGATAGACGGGGTCCAAGGTCTCAGGCGGAACCCCCAGCATCTCCGCCGTGTACTCGACCACCACGTCATGGACGAGGTCCTGCAGTTCCTCGCGGCCGGTCGCAGTCTGTTCCACCACCCGGCGGTACACGGTAACCATCGGAGCCTCACCCCGACCGCCGGGAGTGCAGGAACCCATGGGTGCAGCAGTTCCCTCGGCTACAAGCTGCTCGAGGTTCGGCGGAATCTCGTCCACGGCGAACAGCACTCCATCAAGCTGTTTTCCCCACATGTCCTGGAGGCGCTCGGCGGAATCGAGCACCATGTCATCAAAACGCTCGGAGCGTGAGCGGAATCCCGGCAGGTTGGGGAGCATAAGTTCGCCGCGCAGTCCGCGACCGTGGCGGTTCCGCCTCCGGCGCCGGAATCCGCGGGTCGCCTTGGGGGCGCCTTCTTGCTCCTGACCGCCTTCGGCGTCAGCCAACCGGATGGTGAAACCGGGAACATGTGGCTGTGACTGCATGTATCGACTTTAGTCCCGGTGTACCGCCAGCGCGACATCACGTGCCAGAACGCGCCGTACATCGCCCTTTGGCCCCTATCCGGCCGTGGCTCGGGCCGTCAATGCAGGGCGGCAGGGCCAAGTACCGCTAATCTGGGATGTTGTGGGTGCTATTCGCCAGTGTTCAAGATCCGCCTGCCGCCAATCCGCGGTAGCCACTTTGACGTACGTGTACGCAGAGTCCACCGCCGTGCTCGGCCCGCTGGCCACGTACGCCGAACCCCACGCATACGACCTCTGCGCGCAACACGCCGAAACCCTGACAGTCCCACGGGGCTGGGAAGTCCTGCGGCTGGCCATGCCCGCAACTCCGCCCGAACCGGGCCCGGACGATCTCCTGGCATTGGCGAACGCCGTCAGGGAAGCTGCGTCAGCAGCCGTTGAGGAGCCGCAAAGCCGTTCCCACCGCAAGCCCGTCGAGGCGCCCGCGCCGCTGGAAGGTGCCCGGCGCGGTCACCTCAGGGTCCTCCGGGAACCCTCCTGATCCTGCGCGGAGTGCTCTTCCGGTCGCAAAAAGTTGCCCGCTGCATGTGCCCACCTCCTGCGCGGTAGTCTGGAACCTGCAGATCAATCCGCCATCGGCGCCATGCCCGCGCCACCCAGGGAGCATCATCCATGCCTAAGGTCAGTCCTGAGCTGTTGTCCATATTGCGCTGTCCCGTGACAGGCTCACCGCTGGTCCAGGAAGGCGAGGAGCTTGTGTCCACGGAAGCCGCCGCGGATGGTGAAAAGCTTCGCTACGGGATCGAAGACGGCATCCCGCTGCTGCTGCCCCCGGAACTCCTCGCCGCTGCGAACGCTGATGCGTCCGCCAACGGCACCAACGCCTGACAAGCGCACAGACCCACACGCACGGTACATCCAAAGGACATCCATGACTTTCGACTACAAAGTGGCTGACATTTCCCTTGCCGAGGCAGGACGCCACCAAATCCGCCTGGCCGAGCACGAGATGCCGGGCCTGATGTCACTCCGCGCGGAATTCGGCGCATCGCAGCCGCTCAAGGGCGCGCGCATTGCCGGTTCGCTGCACATGACGGTGCAGACTGCCGTGCTGATCGAAACGCTCACCGCGCTTGGTGCCGAGGTCCGCTGGGCTTCGTGCAACATCTTCTCCACCCAGGACGAAGCCGCTGCCGCGATCGTCGTTGGCAAGGGAACGCCGGAAGATCCGCAGGGTGTTCCGGTCTTCGCCTGGAAGGGTGAAACCCTGGAAGAGTACTGGTGGACTGCCGAGCAGATCCTCACCTGGCCCGGCGCTGAAGGCAACCCTGAGCTGGGACCCAACATGATTCTCGACGACGGCGGCGACGCCACGCTGCTGCTGCACAAGGGCGTTGAATTCGAAGCTGCCGGTGCTGTTCCGGCCGCCACGGAAGACGATCCCGAGGAATACGCCATCATCCTCGATCTGCTTCGCCGCACGTTGGCAGAGGACCCGCAGAAATGGACCCGCATCGCTGGCCGCATCCAGGGTGTCACCGAAGAGACCACCACCGGCGTCCACCGCTTGTACCAGTTGGCTGAGCAGGGCAAGCTCCTCTTCCCGGCCATCAACGTCAACGACTCCGTCACCAAGAGCAAGTTCGACAACAAGTACGGCATCCGCCATTCGCTGCCGGACGGTATCAACCGGGCCACGGACGTCCTCATGGGCGGCAAGGTCGCCGTCGTCTGCGGTTATGGCGACGTCGGCAAGGGCGCGGCGGAAGCGCTGCGCGGTCAGGGCTCCCGTGTGGTTGTCACCGAGATCGACCCCATCTGCGCCCTGCAGGCAGCCATGGACGGCTACCAGGTGGCCAAGCTGGAATCCGTTCTGGCACAAGGTGACATCTTCATCACCACCACGGGCAACAAGGACGTCATCCTTGCCGAACACATGCTTGGCATGAAGAACAAGGCGATCGTTGGCAACATTGGCCACTTCGACAACGAGATCGACATCGCAGGCCTGGCCAAGGTGGAGGGCGTCAAGAAGGTAGAGATCAAGCCGCAGGTCCACGAGTGGGTCTTCGACTCCGGAACGGACAACGAGCGCTCCATTATCGTCCTCTCCGAGGGCCGCCTGCTGAACCTCGGCAACGCCACCGGCCACCCGTCGTTCGTGATGAGCAACTCTTTTGCGAACCAGACGATCGCGCAGATCGAGCTGTGGACGAAGAAGGACCAGCCGGAGGGTGAACGCGAGTACCAAAAGCAGGTGTATGTCCTTCCGAAGATCCTGGACGAGAAGGTTGCACGCCTCCACCTGGATGCGCTGGGCGTTGAACTCACGGAACTGAGCAAGGAACAGGCGGAATACCTGGACCTGGACGTCGCCGGTCCCTACAAGCCGGAGCACTACCGCTACTGAGCAGCAAGCCAAGGCACATCCCGGAGGCCGGACACGCGAACCTGCGTGGCCGGCCTTTCGGCTAAAATTGGGTGTTCAGTATTGCTTGCCGGGGGACAGGAAGACGGGGCCATGACGGAAGTCGCCAAACGAAAAACAGGCAAGATCCTTGCCATCGTTGGAATCTGCGCGGCCGTGGCCGTGGGCGGAATCGGAGTTGCAACCGTCCCGGGACTTTTGTCAGGTTCCACGCAGGGCGATGCCGGAAGCGCTCCCTCAACCCCTCCTCCCGCAGCCAAGCCGGTGGAACTGGGGGTTACGCCCCTGGACGGCGCCGTGGAGTGGAACCCGGTAGTGGGTCCCCAGGTCAAAGCCGTCAACGGCAAGATCAAGGACGTGGTGTTGACCCCCGTCGGAGGCGGAACACCCGTGCAGGGCAAGACCAGCGCTGATGGCACCACGTGGACAACGCTGGAGGTCCTGAAGTTCAAGACCCAGTACAACTATTCCTTCACGGTGGTGGACACGGCAGGCAAGGAAACCAAGAAGAACCAGACCTTCACCACTGTTTCGGCGGCGTACGAAGCCGATGCTTCGATCTATCCGCGCAACGGAACCGTGGCCGGATCGGGGCAGCCCATTGAGATCAACTTCAGCGAGCCCGTGGTGGACAAGGCTGCCATGGAGAAGCGTGTCGCAATTACTGTCTCTTCGGGGCAACCCGGGGCCTGGCACTGGTATTCGGATAAAAAGGTCCGCATCCGCCCCGAAGCGTTCTGGGCATCCGGAACCACGGTCACAGTGGACATGAAGCTGCTGGGCGTCGACTTCGGCAACGGCATGATCGGCAACGGAGACGTCACCTCCACCTTCACCACCGGACCGCAGCGCATCGCGGTGGTCGACGACACCACCAAGACCATGAACGTCTATATCAACGGCCAGCTGGCCCATACGGCACCGGTCTCCCTCGGCGGGGAGGACTGGCTCTCTCCCACAGGCTACGCGGTGATCATGGAGCAGGAGCGGCACTCCAATTTCAACGCCGGGACCATCGGACTGAAGCCCGGGGACAAGGGTTACTACCCGCCCCTGGTGGTCGAGTACGCCAACCGTTTGACGTGGTCCGGCGTCTACGTGCACCAGGCCTTGGAAGCGGCATGGGGGGCGATCGGCCGGGTCAACGTTTCGCACGGTTGCGTCGGCTTGCTCCCTGAGGACGCCGCCTGGTTCTTCAACAATATGAAGACCGGCGACGTTGTGCAGATCCTCAATACCGGCGCACCTCCGGTGGAGCCGCTGGAAGGCTTCGGGGACTGGAACATTCCCTGGGCGAGCTACGCCCAGCGGTAAACCTGCTGTTAAGATCGAAGCAGTGATTATTCTCTGCGCTCTTTGATCAGTCTTTCCTGTGCCGGCCATCCACTGGCCGCTCATTCCGTGCTGCCCTCTGCGGTGATTCCGGGCGTCCCTGAGGGGAACCCGTTGACGGGTTCCCCGGCTCATGCCATCGGATCCTTTTCACCCTCTTGGAGCACACATGACTACTACACCCAACCTTCGTCCCGACTGCGGGAACTGTTTCGCGCTCTGCTGCACAGCCTTGGGGTTCAGCCGCTCGGCTGACTTCGCCATCGACAAACCTGCCGCTGCGGCCTGCCCCAACATGGCTGACGACTTTTCCTGCACCATCCATCACCGGCTCCGGCCCAGGGGCTTTGCCGGCTGTTCCGTTTTCGACTGCTTCGGCGCGGGCCAAGTGGTGTCACAGCAGATCTTCGGTGGAACCAGTTGGCTCGAGGATCCCTCGTGCCGGCGTTCGATGTTCTCCGTCTTCAAAATTGTCCGCAGGCTCCACGAGATGCTGTGGTACCTCAGGGAAGCAGAAGAACGTTCCTATGACCCCGAACTGGCAAGTGCTGCCCGGGAACTGTCACGGGCCATCCTCGCCATCACCGGTGGCGGGCCTGCCGACGTCGTGGATGCCGACGTCGAACGCCTCCACGGTGAGGTTCGCGAGCTGCTGCTGGAGGTCAGCGACGAAGTGCGCCTTTCCTACGGGGCTGAGGGGTTGGCGTCCGACGGCGGTTTGCGCCCTGGTGCCGACCTCGCCGGAACAAACCTGGCCGGGCAGCAGCTATGCGGGGCCGACCTGCGCGGGGCGTTGCTCATCGGTGCGGACTTGGAAGGCAGCGACCTGACGGCCGTGAATCTCCTGGGAGCCGACCTGCGGGGTGCTCGGCTTGCCGGCGCCGACCTCTCCGGTTGCCTGTACCTGACGCAAGCCCAGGCCAACTCCGCCACCGGCAGCCACTCAACACGGCTACCGGAACGCCTGGAAAGGCCTCCGCACTGGCAGTAGCTGTCAGGAGTCGGTGAAGGGCAGCTTTTGCAGTCGTTCGCCGACAGCAAGGTTGCGTAGTTCGGCCTGCTTCAACCGGGTGAATTCCCGGTTCCGCCGCTCGCCCAGGACAGCCCCGAGATAATCTTCCGGCAGTGTCCCGGGCGGCGGCGGGGGAGCGACGTAGCCGGCCAGTTCCGTTGCCAGGGCACGGGCCATGTTGGCGCGCGAAGCCGGAGCCATGCGGTGGGCCTGCTGAACGAAGGTTCCTGCGCGGCGCGCGGTGGCATCGGGTATCCGGCCGATATCCGCCATGGACACCCATGACTGCAGGTAGGGCGGTGCGGAGGCCAGGATGCGCGGTTCCACCGGAACCCGTTGCCGCAGCGAATAGGTACCCGCGACAATGTCGCCAAGGCGCTTGGACTTTTCGCTGAAGAGCGCCACCCCGATCGCCAGGCCGCCGAATGTCATGTAGATCTCGAGGAAGCCAAGCAGTCCCCGAATCAGTGCGTGCCGGAAGCGGATGGAGCCTCCGTCGTCGCGGACTATCCGCAACCCCGCGGCCAGCTTGCCGAGCGAGCGGCCGCGGGTGAGCGTTTCCACCGTTACCGGCACAATGACGAAGCAGAACACCACGCAGCTCAGGACTGTGGCACGCATGGCGGCTTCATCCAAGTCCCTTGCTGCCGAGGCCACCAGGATGATCAGGAGGACCAGGAGCACAACGTGTGCGAGGACGTCGAGAATCAGGCCCAAGGCGCGGGCGGCGAACGATGCCGGGCGCAGTTCAAGGACCACTGCCTCGCCCGTGACGATTGAACTCAAGCCAGCCCCCTGCTTCGACCCCGCAGGCCCGCAATGCCCGCACACCCCGAGTCTAGCGGCGCACCTGCCGGCATGGACTCAGCCAGGGGCTAGGGTGGTGCCGTGGACATTGATGCCTTCTCGGCGGTGAACGGGAGCAAGTGGTCGCGGCTTACGTATCTGGCGCATAAACGCCGGCTCTCCGGAGCCGAGGCGGACGAGTTGCTGCGCCTGTACCAGACTGTTTCCGCCCATCTGTCGCTGATCCGGTCGGTGGCTCCGGAAACTGCGTTTTCATCATCCCTGTCAGCAGCGCTGGCCCAGGCCCGCACCCGGTTTACCGGAGCCAGGTCCAACTTCATGGAGGACCTTGCACGCTTTTTTGTCATTGCACTGCCCACTGCCTTCTACCGGATCCGCTGGCTGACCATGTGGTGCGCGGTCTTCTTTCTCCTGGTGGGAGGTGCCTATGCGCTGTGGATCGGAACTTCGCCCGAGGCACTGCGCGCCGTCTATGGAAGTGACGAGAGCATCAGGCAGTACGTCGAGGACGACTTCATCGACTATTACTCGGAAAACCCCGCAGCGTCCTTTGCCGGAGCGGTGTGGACCAACAATGCTTGGATCGCGGCGCAAGCCGTGGCCTTCGGTGTCACCGGGTTCTGGGTGCCCATGATTCTGTTCCTGAACGCCCAGGGGGTGGGCGTGGCAGCCGGAGTCTTCGCGGCATCGGGAAAGCTCGATGTCTTCTTCAGCTACATCCTGCCGCACGGACTCATGGAGCTCACGGCCGTGTTCATCGCGTGTGCTGCGGGACTGAAGATCTTTTGGGCCATGGTGCAGCCCGGTCCCAGGACACGTCTCCAAGCCGTGGCGGACGAGGGCCGATCCTTGGTCACTGTGGCTCTGGGCCTTGTTCTGGTCCTCCTCGTCTCCGGCATGGTGGAAGCATTCGTGACACCGAGCCCGCTTCCCGTTTGGGCCAAGATCACCATCGGCGCCCTGGTTTTGGCCGGCTACTGGGCTTACACCCTGGCGCTGGGCGGCCGCGCCCACCGCGCCGGCCACACCGGTGACCTGGACGCCAACGACGCCGGTTACCGCGGCATAGCGGCGTAGCACCTTACAGTTACGTTTCAATCCAGTTGCAGGCGGGGTGGCTCCTGTCTCGGTGCAAGTGCGGACGGTAGGCTCGAATGCAGACAAGAATGCCGGCAGCATGCAGTGGCCGGTTGATGCCTACGGAAGTGAAACCGCTGTGAGCGACAAGAGCCCGAAACCACAAGAACCGGACACGGACGTCCATGACGACGCCGATGAACCGGCCTTCGACTGGATGAAGCCCAAGGCGTCCGGTGGATCCTCCGCGGCCACCGGGCCAAGTGCCAACGCAGCCCCGCCACGGGAGGCCGCAGCCGGTGCGTCTACTGGTGGCCAGCCCGTGACTCCCGCAGGCGGGCAGCCCGGGAGCCGTGCCGACCGCAAGGCCGCCGAAGCCGCCGAAGTCGAGCCGGAGCCCCCGCTCTTCGCCGACACACTGGCCGACCAGCCCACGGCCGGGCAGCCGTCGCACCATTCGGAACCTCTGCCGACGTCGGCCCTCCAAGTCCGTCCGCCGGAGGAGGAAGTCGCCCGACGCAACGCAGAGCGTGAGCAGGCACTGAAGGTCAAGCCGGTAGGACCGCGTGTGTTCCAGGTGCTGTTGGCGGTTTTCTACCCCATCATTCTCCTGGTGCTGGCCGTGCGTGCCGTGACCAGCCCACTGTTCCTGTGGGTGGAGTACAACCGCCCGGGGTTCCCAGGCGACGGTTATGGATTCAGCACCGACGATCGTTTGACTTACGGCTCCTACGCCGTGGACTACCTGAGTAACTGGGCCGGTCCCCGTTATCTTGGTGGACTGGTAAACCAGGACGGCGCCAAGCTGTTCAAGGATTCCGAAGTTTCCCACATGGCCGACGTCAAGTTGGTCATGCTGTCCTCCTTCGGTGCAGGGCTGTTGCTCATCATTCTGAGCATTATCGCCATCATCTATTTGAGGAAGCGCAGCCAAGGCGGTGTGCGGCGGGGCCTCTTCGCCGGCTCGATCGTGACCTTGGTGATTATCATCGGCCTGGCCGTCCTGGCGGTCCTGAGCTGGCAGCAGTTCTTCACCGAGTTCCACCGCATCTTCTTCGCCAACGGCACTTGGACGTTCTCGCTGGAGGACACCCTCATCCGGCTCTTCCCGGGCCAGTTCTGGGTTGACGCCGGGATCGTGATCGGTGCCCTGGTGTTCCTGGCTGCGACCCTGACGTTCATCTTCACCTGGCCTACGCGGCGCAGGCGGGGACTGGTGTCCAAGTCGGCTGATGACGATGCTGCAGAGGAAGAGGGCGAAGACGCCGTGGCTGAAGAAGAGGCTGCCCGCCGCTGAGCGGCTGGCGCCACAACGGCTCAGAGTTGCTGGAGCAGCTCCCGCACTCGCCGGCGTGGAGCCGCTATGCGTTCCCGCGCAACAACTGGTGCCGTTTACTTCGCGTACAGCTTCTCCACCAGCGGTGCGAAATCGTCCATCACAGCGGCCCTCTTCAGTTTCAGCGACGGCGTCAGATGGCCTGATTCGATGCTGAGCTCGGCGTTGATGAAACTGTACTTCCGGATCGATTCGGCAGCGGAGACCAACTTGTTGGCCTCGTCCACGGCAGCTTGGACGGCGGCGCGCACCCGCGCGTCCGAGGACGCCTCCTGCAGTGTCAACTCACCGGTCTTGTTTTCGGCGCACCAGTCCGCCAGGCCCTCCGGATCCAAGCCAATAAGTGCTGCAACAAAGGGGCGCGCCTCGCCCACCACAACGGCTTGGCCTACCAATTGGTGCTCGCGGAGTTTTTCCTCCAAAGGTGCCGGGGCCACATTCTTGCCCCCGGCCGTCACCAGCAGGTCTTTCTTCCTGCCCGTGATGGTCAGGAATCCGTCGGCGTCGAGTTCGCCGAGGTCGCCGGTACGGAAGAATCCGTCAACAAAGGCCTCATCTGTCGCGGCAGGATTGGCATGGTAGCCCTTGAACACGCCAATACCCTTGACCAGCACTTCGCCGTCGGGCGCAACACGGACGGTGGTGCCCGGGAGCGGAATCCCGACTGAGCCAATGCGGGTCATGGACGGAGTGTTCACCGTGCAGGGAGCAGTTGTCTCCGTAAGACCGTAACCCTCCAGGACCGGCACGCCGGCGCCGTGAAAGAAGTGGTTCTCGCGCAGGCTCAACGGGCTGGCACCGGAAACGGTGTAGCCCACCTTCCCGCCAAAAACTTCGCGGACCTTGGGATACAGCAGCTTGTTGAAGGCAGCATGTTTGAGCCGCAGCAACAAACCCGGTCCGGTCCCGCGCCCACGGGCGGCGAGGTCGACCGCCGTCGAATATTCAACGGCTGTGGCTGAAGCCGCGGCAAAGAGGCCCGCCTTTCCGCTCATCGCGGCCTTATGGCCGGCTCCTGCATAGACCTTCTCGAAGATGCGGGGGACCGCCAAGAGGAACGTCGGTTTGAACGCGCCCAAATCCTCCATGAGTCCGCTCGCACCCGCGCTGTGCCCCAAGGTGATCCCTGCTGTCAGGCAAACAACCTGGACTGCCCTGGCAAGAACGTGGGCCAGCGGCAGGAACATCAGGGTCCTGGCGTTCTGCTGCATGAGCAGTTCCGGGAGGAAGGGGATGACGTTGCGTGCCACCAGCACAAAGTTGCCGTGCGTGATTTCGCAGCCTTTGGGCTTGCCGGTGGTGCCGGACGTGTAGACGATCGAGGCAACATCGGAGAGACTGGCCGCGCTTCGTTGCCGCTCGAGCTCGCCATCGGTGATACCGCTCCCGACGGCGGCAAGGCTGGCCAAGTGCGGGGCGTCACCCTCGTGTTCCATCCGGATGATCGTCACCAGATCGTTGGCCAGCGCGGCCGACTTTTCCACGACTCCATGGACCAGCGTCGCTTTCCCCGCATCTTCGACGAATACCCGACGGGCTCCGGAATCCACCAGGATCCATTCGATCTGGCCCGGGGAGGATGTTTCGTAGATCGGCACGGTCACGCCGCCCGCCATCCAGATGGCGAAGTCCACCAGCGTCCATTCAAAGCTCGAATGGGAGAGAACAGCCACAGGGTCGCCGGGATTAAGGCCTCCGGCGATCAGCCCCTTGGCCAGGGCGCTGACGTCCGCAAGGAAACGGGAAGCGTTGACGTTTAACCACCCGTTGGTGGTCTTGTGGGCATACAGTGTCCCGTACGGATCCTTGGCGCACCGTTCCAGAAGAAGGTCCGTCACGTTGGTGTTCGCATCGGCCTCGACCAGAAGCTCAGTGCTTGCTTCCCTCACGACCCTCCTCGATTCCTTGGTTCTGCGGTCTGTCCCGCAGCAATCTCCGTCTTCCCATGGATCAGCCTAGATCCATGAAGGCATCCACATCCTCATCCGCCAGTCCTGGTAGCTGATGACTTCGGCGGTCAGCACCGGATAGAAGAAGGCCGTGGCAATCACCGCGAGCACCACGATCAGCCCCACAACGTACAGTCCCCACCGGCGGCGCCAGGGTGGGTCGCTGCTGCGTCCCAGCGCCAGTCCCAGGACGTAGGTCAGTGCCAGCACCAGGAATGGCTCGAACGAGACCGCGTAGAAGATGAACATGGTGCGTTCCGGATACATGAACCACGGCAGGTAGCCTGCTGCGACGCCAGCCAGGATGGCACCCGCACGCCAGTCCCTCCGGCCTGCCCACCAGAAGAGCAGGATGACCAGCGCAATGGTTCCCCCCCACCACACCACGGGGTTTCCCACCGGCAGGATCGCTGACGAGCAGGTCTCCACCACGCAGCCGGCAGTGCCCTGTTTGGGGGACTGGTAGTAGAACGAGGTTGGCCGGCCCATGATCAGCCACGTCCATGGGCTGGACTCGTAAGGGTGGTCCGAGGACAGTCCCTGATGGAACTTGTAGGCCTCCAGATGGTAGTGCGCCAGGGACCTGACGGAGTTGGGCAGCCAGTCCCAGCCGGGGGACGGGTTGGTGGCGGCCCACTGGCGGTAATAGGCGTCCTTGGAAAGGAACCAGCCGGTCCACGTGGCCACATAAGTCACGCACAAGACGGGGATGATGGTGACGAAGGCCGCCAGGCCGTCCTTGATGATGGCAGCGCTCGCCCAACTCCGGATTCCCGCGATCCGCCGAGCGCTCATGTCCCAGAAAACCGTCAGCAATCCGAAGGCGGCAACGAAGAACAAAGCGGACCATTTGGTTCCGACAGCCAGTCCGAGGCATACGCCTGCAACCAGGCGCCACCAGCGCATGCCGAGCCACGGACCGGACATGAGCTCGACGGCGGACGGTCGGCCATCGCGCGAAGCAGCCGCCTGTGCGGCGAGCCTTGCGGCCAAGCGACGGCGGCCGTCGTCGCGGTCCATCAGCAGCGCACCGAAAGCGGCAAAGAGCCAGAACGCGAGGAAAATGTCCAGGAGGGACGTCCGGGACATCACGAGGTGGTGGCCGTCAACGGCGAGCAGGAGGCCTGCAACTGCTCCCAGGGTGTGGGAGCGGAAGAGCTTGAGTGCGATGAGCGAGACCAGGAAGACCGTCAGCGTCCCTGTGAGTGCAGCGCTGAAACGCCAGCCGAAGGGATTGTCCGAACCGAACAGCCACATGCCGAAGGCGATCATCCATTTGCCCACGGGCGGGTGGACAACGTACTCGGGGGTGTTCAGCAGGACATCCGGATTGCCGATGTTGAAGGAGTCGTTGGCTTTGGCCGGCCAGCTCCTTTCATACCCGCTGATGAGGTATGAGTAGGCGTCCTTGACGTAGTAGGTCTCGTCGAAAACCAAGCTGTGCGGGGTATCGAGGCGGTAGAAGCGCAGGACCCCGCCGAGCAGCGCAGTAAGGGTGGGGATCAGCCAGAACCACAAACGCAGCGACGGCGGGTAGTCCCGCCAGCTTTGGATGCTGCCAATGAGGCGCTGCCTCAGGACCTCCGAAGTAAAGGCTTCGGCGGGGCGTTCGATCCAGCGGTGCCCTTCGAGCCCGCGACCAGCCAGGGGCTTGTTGGTGCCATCGTGTAGCCTTCCGGGAGGCTGCCAAGCAATCAGTTTCCTTACCGGCTCGCGGGTTGTTTTCCCGGCAGGGCTTTGGCCCGCATCGTCGGGCAGGCCCGGCGTCACGGGACTTCCGGACGCGGTTTCAGAAACGTGTGACTGGTTCACCCGCCCATGCTACCTGTCGATTCTTGGCGGCAAGCTGAACTGCTGCCCTGCCCGGCGTGGGCAAGTAGGCTTGGCAGGTGGACGAAGAACGAAGCACCCCCCTCGAGGCCCCCTCGGACGAAGAATTTCCTGATGCCGGGAAGCCCGTGGTCCCAACGGGCGCAACCCCTGGTGTGGGCAGGATCGTCCTCGCTGCAACTCCCATAGGCAATGTGGGAGACGCATCCTCCCGGCTGGTCGAGCTTCTGGGAACCTCGGACATCATTGCGGCCGAAGATACTCGCCGACTGCACCGGCTGGTCCAGTCCCTGGGCGTGGAAGTTTCCGGACGGGTCATCAGCTACCACGAACACAACGAGGCCACCAAGACCGCGGAACTGCTGGACCAGGTTCGCTCCGGAAAAAACATCCTGATGGTGAGCGACGCCGGCATGCCCGCCGTTTCCGACCCCGGCTTCCGATTGGTTGAAGGTGCTGTCGAGGCCGGCCTGACAGTGACTGCAGTTCCCGGACCGTCGGCCGTCCTCACCGCCCTGGCCTTGTCAGGGCTGCCGACGGACCGCTTCTGCTTTGAGGGCTTCCTGCCCCGGAAATCAGGGGAGCGCAACTCCCGGCTGGGGGAGTTGGTGGGCGAACGACGCACCATGGTCTTCTTCGAGGCCCCGCACCGTTTGGAAGTCATGCTTCGGGCCCTTCATGAGCGCTTCGGTGCGGACCGGCGTGCTGCGGTCTGCCGGGAACTGACCAAGACTTACGAGGAAGTCATTCGGGGAAGCCTTCGCGAACTCCTGGAATGGGCGGAAAACAACGAGGTCCGGGGCGAGATCGCCGTGGTGGTTGGCGGTGCGCCTGAACAGGCCGCGGCCAAGCCCGAGGACCACGTTGCTGCCGTGAATGAGCTGGTTTCCCAAGGCATCCGCCTGAAGGAAGCCGTTGCGGCAGTGGCCGACGACCTGCGCATCAGCAAGCGCGAACTCTATGCGGCGGTCCTGGCAGCGCGCTGACAGGCTCTGTGCAGCTGCACAATTTGCGGGTTGCAGGGCAGTGCGCGAAGGCGTAGACACTGCTTCCGGGCGGGCAGTACCGTGGCAGTAATTCAAGCCACTTCTGGCAAGGAACCCTAGTGGTGCAACACTCCAAAAGCACCCAAGACGAAGGAGTCGCCATGACTGTCACGGTTGAACGCGAAAGCGATCTGCTGGCTTCCGTCCCCACTGGCCTGCTGATCAACGGTCAGTGGCGTCCGGCGGGATCCGGAAAGACCTTTGATGTTGAGGACCCGGCCACTGGCAAGGTCCTGCTCAGCATTTCCGACGCCGGCGCTGAGGACGGTGCTGCCGCACTCGACGCAGCAGCTGCTGCCCAGGCCGACTGGGCCCGCACGGCCCCGCGCGAACGCGGAGAAATCCTGCGCCGCGCCTTTGAACTGGTCACGGAGCGGGCTGAAGACTTCGCCCTGCTGATGACCCTCGAAATGGGCAAGCCCCTGGCTGAAGCCCGCGGCGAAGTAACCTACGGCGCAGAGTTCCTGCGCTGGTTCTCCGAGGAAGCCGTCCGTGTTTCGGGCCGCTACTCCGCAGCCCCGGACGGCAAGAACCGCCTCCTGGTCCAGAAGAAGCCCGTGGGTCCCTGCTTGCTGATCACCCCTTGGAACTTCCCGCTGGCCATGGCCACGCGCAAGGTTGCCCCGGCCGTTGCGGCCGGCTGCACCATGGTCCTGAAGCCGGCCAACCTGACCCCGCTGACCAGCCTCCTGTTCGCCCAGGTCATGCAGGAAGCCGGCCTCCCCGCCGGTGTCCTGAACGTCATCCAGACCTCCACCGCCGGGGCCGTGACCGGACCGCTGATCAAGGACGACCGCCTCCGCAAGATCTCCTTCACCGGCTCCACCCCGGTGGGCCAGGCCCTCATCCGTGAAGCCGCGGACAAGGTCCTGCGGACGTCCATGGAACTGGGCGGCAACGCACCGTTCGTCGTGTTCGAGGACGCCGACCTGGACAAGGCCGTCGAAGGCGCCCTCGCGGCCAAGATGCGCAACATGGGCGAGGCCTGCACGGCAGCGAACCGCTTCATTGTGCACGAGTCCATCGCTGATGAGTTCGCTGAGAAGTTCGCAGCGAAGATCGGTTCCCTCACCACGGCCCGCGGTACCGAGCCGGAGTCCAAGGTGGGCCCGCTGATTGACGGCAAGGCCCGCGACGGCGTCCACGCCCTGGTCAGCGAGGCAGTCGCAGGTGGCGCCGAGGCAGTTACCGGTGGTGCCGCCGTCGACGGCCCCGGTTACTTCTACCAGCCCACCGTGCTGAAGAACGTTGCCGAAGGCTCCCGCATCCTCAAGGAAGAGATCTTCGGGCCGGTAGCTCCGATCATCACGTTCTCCTCCGAAGACGACGCCGTCCGCCTGGCCAACAACACCGAATACGGCTTGGTGGCCTACGTCTTCACCAAGGACCTCAACCGGGGCCTGCGCATCAGCGAGAAGCTGGAAACCGGCATGCTCGGCCTGAACGCCGGCGTCATCTCCAACGCCGCCGCACCGTTCGGTGGCGTCAAGCAGTCGGGCCTGGGCCGCGAAGGTGGTTCCGAAGGCATTGAAGAGTACCTCTACACCCAGTACGTAGGTATCGCGGACCCGTACGCCGACTAGGCTTCAAAGGATCCGGCCCGCCGCTCTCGCAACAAGGACGGCAGGCACAAGCAAGGACCCGGGGTTGGAACCACAAGTTCCAACCCCGGGTCCTTCGCTGTTGTCATGCGGGAGCTAGATGTGTTGTCCCGGCAGGTTGGTGACATTCGGGTGATCGGGGTGTCCTTGATGGCGCTGGGGTTTGATGAATCGTTGTTGCGCGCAGATCTGTGTTGCGGCGGACTTTGAATGCGGCGGAGTTTCTGTAGGAGAAGGCGTTATCGGTGGTGATGCGTTCGACTTTTCCGATGCCCCTCCACCGTCAGGGATTCTCCCGGGTTTCTTCAGGTCCACATGGATCAGCTCGCCTGGGTGTTGGCGTTCGTGGCGGACCCCCGTTATCCCGGGTTGCCCGGATGAACGCCCCGGTATAACGGGGGCGCAGGCATCGGGGGGCGGTAGGCTGCGTCGGACAAGGATCCGCGAGATCGTTCGTTCGGAGACCCTGGTGGCTCGGCTCAACCGCGCCGGCCCACATCTGAGTTCTGTCCGGGCCGCGACCGCAGCGTTCCCCACTCGGAACAGGTCTTGGACGGACTCCTGTGAGGACGGCTGGATCTGTCGAGAAGGCCGGACTCAGCCTCGGCCCGGAACCGTTATACCCAGCGGTGGGCGCATTGCCGGGAAATACCCAATTCCTTGTCCACGTGGGCAACCGGCCGCTGATCACCATCGCCCTCTTAACGAGAAGACGATGCGTCGCATGGGAAATCTATCGCCAGATTCTAACCCTTTTGCAGCACCTGGCATCACGCTGCCGAACAACTCAGCCGGTGGCCCTCCAACCTCTCCCGCATAGAACGAGGGATCGCCAGAGACGACCACTTATCCCAAACGTATCGACAATGGCTCACCCACCAGCAACTCCCCAAGCATGTGAGCAGGCAGCAAAATAACGTGCTCGCCGTGATTTACTGACCGGGAGCAAAACGCGCATATTGGGGGACTGGAACCATGGATTACAACGACTTCGAGTTTGTCGCGTTCTGCATTCTGTCGAGCGCCCCGGTCCTTTTCCTGATTACAGCCGGAATCATCGCACACCACAGGTCGGCCAAAGGATGGATTCCCGGGTACCTGATCGTGGGCATCCTTAGCTGCTCCCTCTACGCCATGGTTGCTGGACGTTTGGCCGCACAACTGTTCCCGCCGCCGTACGTCCCCGGCCTGTCCGAAGGCCGGGGGCTGGACCTACGAGGAGTGGGCTTTTTCGTCGGAGCATGGATCGGTGCCATCGCAGGCGTTGTTGGCGCACTGATAACTGCTGCTGGCTCGTCACTTACACTGCGGTTTCGGCGCCGCCAAGAGCTTGGTTTGCCAGCAGGCCATCCCGGGTCATGATGTATCGGTAGGACGGCGCTGCAGTCCTGCTGCAGTGAAGCTTCAAAACGCACCATCAGCACCTCACCGTTACGGACCCTGGAGCTGCGCCAGCGAGCCAGCGGAAAGGTCGGGCGACGCAGCGCTGCCCACTGGTGCCCTCGAATCCAACCGAAGCTATGGCGACGCTGTTGGCTTCCGTACATCAGGGGCACGGCAAAAGCCCAACCGCTCCGCTGCTTTTCCCGCACACGTGAACGACGGGACCCACCCGACGCCTGCACACAACCACCGCGGACACGTCACCTACAGCCAGCGGTGGCCATGCACAGCCTCACCTTCGGGCAGCCACCAACGGGAAAGTTCCCCGTGGTCCAACACCACCGCCGCTCGGAACAGGTCTTGGGACGGACTCCTGTGAGGGCGGCTGGATCTGTCCAGAAGGCCGGACTCAGCCTCGGCCCGGAACCGTTTTACCCAGCGGTGGGTGCATTGCCGGCAAATACCCAATTCCTTGGCCACGTAGGCAACCGGCCTCTGATCACCATCGCACTCTCAACGAGAAGAAATCTCCCGTGAATGGTCAAGCGGGCATTTAGCGTGGGACATGAGGACCTCCGTGGCCGTGAAGATGTCAGATACCTCTCCACTAAAGCCTGTCGAACAATTCGTTCGGCAGCGCCCTTCTCGGGCGTCCTTTGATCAGGCTGCCGTCTGGTCGCGGGTTCCTGCGTCATCCGGGATCTTTTCGCCGTCACGGGTCTGGCGGCCAGAGCGTTCCTGTCGGCAGGCGTTGTTCTCCCGGCCCCGTGCTTCGGGGTCCGGGGCCTGGGCATGGTGCTTCTGGACCCAGGCGGCGAGGTTGACCGCGGCATTCAAATCGCGGTCGATGATGAGCCCGCAGTCCCCGCAGCGGTAGGTCCTCTCGCCCAGGGCCAGGCTGGCGCGGGGGTGGCCGCACCGGGAGCAGGTCTTGGACGAGGGGAACCACCGGTCGACCAGGATGAGTTCCCCGTTCCTCCAGGCCTGTTTGAAGGCCAGTTGGCGGGCGAGCTCGGCCCAGGCCGCGTCGGCGATCGGGGCGGCGAGGGCGTGGTGGGCAAGCATCCCTGCCACGTTCAGGTCTTCGATGGCGAGCCGGGCGTGGGTCTTGGCCAGCTCGTTCGATGCCTGGTGGAGGAAGTGTTGCCCGCGGTTGCGGGTCTTCTCGTGGTGGCGGCGAGCCGGGTCATGGCTTTGGCCCTGTTCTTGGATCCCTTCTTCTTCCGGGACACCGCTTTGGACAGGCGGCTGGTCTTGGGCTGGGCGCTTCTGGCCGCTCGCGGGGCGGAATCGATGCGGAAGGTTTCCTCCCCGTCTGCCGTGGCGGCGACGACCGCGGCGGACAGGCCCCGGTCCACCCCAACCCACGGCGCATCGTTCTCGGTGTCGTGGCGGCGGGCGGGGTTCAGGTCTGCGGCCTTGACGTTCAGGGACACCCACCAGCGCCCCGCGTGGCGGGAGACGGTGGCGCGAACAGGACCCGGCCCCGGCCGGTGGCCAGGAGCTGCCGCAGCGGACGGGTGTCCTCGCGGACCCGCAGGGCCCCGATCCCGGGCAGGGTCACCGAGCGCGGATCGGCGTCCCCGATCCTCATGGCCGAGCGGATCGTGCCGTCCTTGGCACGGCTGGTCTTGTTCCGGAGCCGGAACGAGCCGTGGTTCGGGTTCTTCTTCTTGAACCGGGGCCGGACGCGCTGAGCGGGGGAGCTCAAGATCAAGCCGGGCACCGTTCGCCGTGGCGCTGCCGCCTCGGGCGAAGCCCAGCGCCTCCTGAAGGAAGCTACGGATGCTACAAGCGTCGAAGACGTGACACGGATCGCCCTGGGGCGGCCAAGTCTCAGCAGCCCAGGCGGTGAGTCGCCCACAGTACGCGCACGCGTACCGGAAGCTCTGAAGAAGGCTGTCACCGCCCTCGCGGCCCAAAACCATCTAAGCGAATCCGACATCGTAAGCCAAGCCCTTGAGGCCTTCATAGCAACCCGAACCGATTCCCGGGCCCCTCGCCAGGCATAAACCGTTCCGGGGTTGATCTGATCCCCGACGGAAGCCCTTCATGGCTGCAGGTTCAGCACGCAAAACGCTCCGCTTGGTACACGGCGTCTTCGCGGTACGCCTTCAGGACAAAAGGACCGGAGCAGCCGTGGGAGAACACCGAGCACTACACCAATCGTGTGAAGCGCGACCGTTTCACCCCCGAGATTCTTGAGTCGTACTGCAGGAAGCTCGGAATAGATGTATTCAACCTTGCTTTCTATTCGGGGCCCTCAGTGTTCACGGAGCGCAACTTCGCACGCAGCCGGATGCATCCGCCGCAACCGCAATCGTGAAGCGGTTCCGTCTGCCCTGGCAGAATCGAACACCACTTATGTTCCATGGTGCAAATTCAATCCACCCTGCAGGTACGTTCAACCCCCCGTCCAGAGCGCGGACGTGTCATGGTTACGTCTAGGCCCACCTGCCTCGTGGAGCTCGGCAAGGAAGTCCCCGTCCGAGTCTGGGTTCTCAAACGTCATCAAAAGCGGCAGCCTGATGATGACGGCCGTATAGCCGCGGGCGCCGGCTGAGATCCACACTTGACCCGTGCCAAGGACTGCGCCCAATCGCGCCCGAGACGTGGGCGGACAGTTTCCCTCAAACCAGCCAACGATGAGCACATTCCCTTTCGCTAAGAGCGCAGTGGGTTCTTCAACCGCTTGATCGTCACAGCTACCAAACAGCGACTCATATACGGCAAAGGCATCAAGAACAAGCACCCACCCCAAAGACCACAACGCAGCTCAGTGATTGGCCGTCACGATTCGAGGCTATTCGTCACATAGGGGCAAGGGAGTGGCCGTCTTCGATGACCAGAGCTCCGTAGATGGCTACCCCGGGTTGGGCATACCACCTTTCAGACGTAGCCGCCATGAACTGCATGGGAATCAGCTGAGAAAAGGGAATTAAAAGGATGTTAGACCGCCCGAAGCGCTTGACTTATAGTTTGATAAACGTCAAAGTGTTTTTCTGTCGGGGCCCGCTAGACCCGAAAGCCTTAGATCGTAACGCCCGTAGCGTTCGGCCTACCAGGCTAAGGGGCGGGGCGACTTTCTAAAACCCCCGGAACGATCTGAAGGCATCCATGATCTGTCTCTTTGAAGGGAGAGCTATGTCCAGAGCAACCCTGTTATTGGAAAAACTGGAAGATTTCGCGGATTCAGACGCGATCGTGTCCGAAGATGAGACAACGAGCTACCGGGAACTGCTCGATGGCGTCCAAGCCGTGCGACATAAACTGGAGTGTGCGGGGGTAGGTGCCGGAAGTGTGGTCTCTTGGAGGCCGCGCATTCTGCCAGAGCGTCAGAGGTGCTACTTGCCCTGGCAGAAATGGGCGCTATTGCTGTGCCGATTACTAATGCCCCTGAGGGGAAGAAGCAGGAGTTCCACGACGTCGGCCAGATCGAGTGGGCCGTGGAAATCGCAGGCGCGGACACTCAGATTTCCCGAACCGGCCGCACCGCTGACCACCCGCTCTATTCCGGACTCCGGGCGTGTTCAACTCCGGGTCTAGTGCTCTTCAGTTCTGGCACTACGGGCCGTAGCAAGGCTTCGGTGCTGAACATGGACCGGATACTCGGGCGGTACGCCGAACGCCGACGGGCTCAATGCACCCTGTCCTTTCTGAATTTGGATCACATTGGGGGTATCAACACTCTCCTTCATACGCTCAGCCAGGGCGGGACGGTCGTCACGATTCCGCATCGTTCCCCTAAAGAGGTCTTCGAGTCGATTGAACGGCATAAGGTCTCCGTGCTTCCAACCACGCCAACATTTCTGACCATGACGCTCATCTCTGGCGCTCATCTCTCCCACGACACCACCAGTCTGGAGATGATCACCTATGGCACCGAACCGATGCCCCAGCAGACCCTTGACCGCCTTTCGACGGACATGCCGGGCGTCCGTTTGAAGCAGACCTACGGCCTGTCTGAACTAGGGATCATGGCAACGAAATCGAAGTCCAATGACTCCCTCTGGGTCAAGCTCGGAGGCGATGACTTTGTCTACAAGGTGGTCGACGGGGTGCTATGGATCAAGTCCGAGCTTGCGATGCTGGGCTATCTGAACGCCGACGCCCCGTTCGACGACGAAGGCTATTTCAACACGCAAGACTCCGTCGAAGTCGACGGTGAGTATCTTCGCATCCTCGGCAGGACATCGGAGATCATCAACGTCGGAGGAGAGAAGGTATACCCCAACGAGGTGGAGTCCGTACTCCTGGAGATGGCCAACGTTGCCGACGTCACCGTCTCGGGTCGAAGCAACCCTGTCATGGGCAATGTCGTGGACGCTGTCATCAGACTCATCGAACCTGAAGACCTCCAGTCCCTGCGTCTGCGCGTCGACGCTCACTGCCGCACACGTCTCGAGCCGTTCAAGGTTCCCGCCGCGATCTCCATCAGCACAGGCGACCACCACAGTGACCGTTTCAAAAAGGTTCGGGTCCGATGAAGGTCGCCTTGGTTACAGGGGGAAGCCGAGGACTCGGCGCTGCGATCTGCCAGCAACTGCTAGAAGATGGTTGGGCCGTGGAATCTACCAGCCGCTCGAAAACTGACTTTGTTATTGAGGCCACCGCCGCCTGGCCCGAGAGATTTCACTGGGAACAGGCCGACCTAAACCTGCCAGGGGCCGCAAAAGCGACAGCGCGCGCCGCAGTGACACGGTTTGGGCGCATCGACGCGCTGGTGAACAACATGGGGGTTCTGCGGCAGGAATTGTTTCTGACCATTGCGCCGGAGATGGTCGAAAGTCAAGTCCGAACGAACCTGCTTTCACCGATCTTTGCCGCCCAAGCGTGCGCACGCGTCATGGCGCAGCAGGGTGCCGGCACAATCCTGAACGTCTCGTCTATCAACGCCATCAGAGGTCATTCGGGAGTCGCAGCGTACTCCGCGGCGAAGGCTGGTCTTGACGGACTGACCAGAAGTCTCGCAAGAGAACTCGGAAGTCAGGGAATCCGCGTCAACTCGATCGTCCCGGGGTTCTTCGAAAGCGAGCTCAGTTCTGGGGTTACGGCCCAGAACCGCGATCGCATCGCGCGGCGCACGCCGCTCGGACGTCTGGGGACGATCGCCGACGCAGTAAGCGCGGCCTGTTTTCTACTTTCCGATCGTGCCTCATTCATCACAGGCCAAACACTTACCGTCGACGGAGGACTGACATGCTGACAAAAACTACTGTCGTTGAGGCAATCAACACTGAAATCCGGGGGCTTCTCGGGGACGCTTTGGATGAAGACGACATCCTGAAAGGCGCCGATACCTTCCAGCGTATCGGCCTGAACTCGCTCATGCTTGCACGACTAGTCATCAGTCTCGAGACCGAGTTGGGCGTCGACCCCTTCACCCAGGGTAAGTCCATCGTCGACGTGCACAATCTCGAAGATCTTTGGACCGCCTACGACGAGGCCCTCGCCCAGGAGGGAAAGCGCTGAAAGTGGACACGCTAGCTGTGGACGATATCGACGAATACCTCGGCCCCGCAGAGTCACGATTCTTCGGGTCAGGATACCGAAAGGCCGAACACTCGTTGAGCCGGTTGACCTACGAGAAGGAAGCAATTTGCGGCACCCTGACCGTGCGCTACCCAGCTGACTGGTCGAAGAAGAAGGCGGGAATAGACCTGCGTCCGCACCTTTCAACCGTGGACACGATGGTCCTCGCCGTCGACCTAACGGATGCACTTTTGGTCATGGCGCTCCATCTCACCCCCGAGCAGCGCGCGGCCTCCCGAATCTGCAAGATCGTCATTCAGGCCGGTACCAGACCTGAGGAGGATCTCGGAGCAGTGCCGGTCGAAGCACGCGTTCTCCGAACGAAGGCGTTGGACGGAGGATTCGCCGAAACCACATGCATGATCACGGTCGGTCAGATGCGGGCCCGATGCACTATCGCTCACCCGGGCCACGTTGTCTCGCAGAATGCTTTCGAAGTTTCATTCGACCTGGCCACCGTGCTAGGCCCCAGAAAGCACCGGTATTGGGGGGAAGGATTCAGGAACGGCCAACAGAGCATCCGTTCGGTGTTCGCCGACATCGGCTTGTGCACCGCCGATGCGCTCATTGGAGTCGACGAGGTCCCGGCCCACGTCGTTTCCGGCATTGGCGGCAGACCCAAAGGACCGACTCCGGTCGACGCCTTTGTCGGCATTCTTCAACTCGTCCAAGTCCTCCTCTACGAGATGGATGGCGTCCCCAGAACAGAGTCCAACACTCTCTGGATGCAGCAGACAGTCATCGAAGTGTCACCTGACACAGCTCCCGGCCGGCAACTCACCGCGGCGATCACCGATTCTCGTCTTATAGACATGCCGGACGGCAAGTGGCGGAACGTGGAATTTGAGGGCTCACTGGGTGCCATCCGTCAGAGGAGCCTGTTCGCCCACAGGCTACCGGAATCTGTGACGGCCCCTGCCGCCTAAGCGATCCCTCGACCCGCTCCTGAAAGGAACTTCTAATGAAACTCTCCATCTCCGGCACATACTCGGCAGGCAAGACCTCAACAGTGATCGCCCTCGCCCACTACACGGGAATGCCTCGCACCTTGGCGAAAACAATCCGGGAGATCATGCCCCACGCGCTTCCCGGCAAGAAGCTCGCCGAGGTGACCCCAGCCGAGTACCTCCAAATTGCCATGCGCCGGCACACCGGACGCGCCGTTGCCGAAGCAGTCCTCGGTGATCAATTCATTTCCGACGGCTCATCCCTACAGGAATGGATTTATGGCGCTGCCCGGGTCCGATTCGGAATGAACCCAAGCTCTACGGCCGACATCGAAGAAATCAGCCGAGAGGATCTTACACAGGAGATGCTCTTCTTCGAGGCAGTGATCGACCAGTTCGGCCATGCGTTCCGACAGCACGTCAAAGACACGTACACGGCGTTCGTCCACCTAGAGAACGAACGACCGCTAACCAACGACGGGCACCGGCCCATGAATGAGCGCTTCCGAACCTTCTGCGACGAGATGCTCATGCAAACAGTCGAGAGACTCGACATCCCGTGCTGGCATATCAAGGGCACCATGGAGGAACGGCTCGAGACGATAACCAGCCGCTTCAATCTCCCCACTGTCATGCCGCTGGCTGAAGCCGTTGCCTTGATGGAAGCCGACTACGCAGCAATCGACCAGCGGCTCGAGAACGAGCGCCAGAAAGCAAGGGCCTGAGTGGTCACCCTCTTCTGCTTCGCCTACGCCGGAGGCGTCGCGAGTGAGGCCTTCTCGAAATGGCAGGAACTTCTTGGTCCGGAGGTCACCATCGTCCCCCTGGACTACCCTGGACGCGGTCAGCGACACCTCGACGCCCACGCCACTTGCTCTCTGGATCTCGTCCGGGAAATGGCAGACACTGTGCGGCGCATGCTGGACCCGAACACTCATTGGGCTGTCTTCGGACACAGCATGGGAGCGATGGTGGCCTACGAGGTCGCACGGCTGCTTAGCCGCGACCCGTCGGTCCCGGACCCGGCAGTCGTATTCGTCTCGGGAAGGAGACCACCTGGAGATAGCCCACTTTCCGGTCCCCTTCCGATTGACGAGAACGCTCTGATCAAGGCGGCCGCAAGTTGGGGCGGAATCCCGCCAGAATTCATCATGAAACCGCATTTGCAGCCGCTCATCACAGAGAAATTGCGGATCGACCTGGCACTGGGAACGCATCCAGGACTCGACCTACCGCCCCTGAAATGCCCTGTCCGCGTACTCAGTGGCACCAGCGACCCCCTCGTGGACGTCTTCCAACTTTCCCGGTGGTCGGAGACGACCCTTGAGCACACCGGAATTCATCTATTCGAGGGCGATCACTTCTTCATTCGGCCGGGCCTCCAGCGGGTCCTGGGTGTAGTGCTGGAAGCACTTCGAAACGAGTGCGGACTCAGCGGATCACGCGTAGTTCCGGAGGCACTACCGATCTGAGGTGGCGGACCCGCTGAATGTGTCTTGCAAGACAGAGCCGAGCAAGCCAGGGAAGCGGGTGTCCAGCTCATCGCGCCGTAAGGACGTCATACGTTGCCGACCGACTTCACGTTGATGGATGATGCCGGCCTCGCGAAGGATCTTGAAATGATGGCTGAGTGTTGAGGGCGTGACGTCGACCGGGAACGTCCCGCACGCTTTCTCCGCACTGTTGGCCAGATGGGCAACCAATACGAGTCGGGTGCGGTCACCCAGCGCCTTGAGCACATCCAGGATCTGAACGTTTTCGATATCGGGTTGTTCCAGGGAGCGTCCGTCGTTACCCATAAGCTGTTTCACCAATCTGTTGCTTCGATAAGCATCGTATGGTCTCATGGTCAAAGTCAATTGTTCGATAATCATCGAAGTGAAGGAGGCGGTATGAGTAACGCACTGCCCACAGAATCTCCAAAGGTGGCCTCCCCGGTCGCGAGTGAAGGCTTTGCACACCGCCGTGTGATGCTTCCGGTTGTCTTGGTGGCGATGTTCATGGCCCAGTTCGATCTGTACGTCGTAAATGTTGCCCTCCCCGTCCTGCAGCACGAGCTGAGCGCCTCCGACGCGGAACTTCAACTCGTCGTTGGCGGATACGCGTTTACCTACGCTGCCGGCCTTGTCACGGGGGGGCGTCTGGGTGACCACTACGGTCACGGTCGAATGTTCACAGTGGGCATGAGCCTGTTCGGCGTGGCCTCGCTCGCTTGTGGGTTGGCTCCCGGATCTGGCTGGCTCGTCGCATTCCGACTGATCCAGGGGCTTACCGCTGCTCTGATGGTGCCGCAGGTGCTCGCGCTGATCACCTCGGCATTCCCGCCAGCCGAGCGACCTAAAGCACTGTCCTGGTTCGGCGTCACCATGGGAGTCGGGGCCGTCGCAGGGCAGGTCTTGGGCGGGGTACTCCTCCAGATAAGCGCAGGCACAAACGGATGGCGGACCATTTTCCTGATCAATGTCCCCATCGCGATAGTTACGATCCTTATTGGGCGAAAGAATCTTCCCACGGCCGCCAGAAAGGCCGTCTCCCGTTTCGACCTGACCGGTGTCGGACTCCTGACACTGAGCCTCGCACTGATCCTCTTCCCATTGGTTGTCGGGCGCGCAGCAGGATGGCCATGGTGGGCGAGCGCCCTTCTCATCCTCGCGCTACCAACAATCGCCGCGACGCTGTGGTGGGAGCGGCGCGTGGAACGGACAGGACAAGCCCCCATCCTGCCTCTGGAACTCTTCCGGGAGAAGGCTTTCAATCTTGGGCTGGGTATCTCCGTCGTGCTCTTCTCGGCATTCTTCAGTTTCGTCTTCTGCCTCACCCTGGTATTGCAAAACGGCCTCGGACTGACCCCACTGATGGCAGGGCTCACTTTCGGCCCGCTCGGAGTGGCCTTCGCAGTGGCCTCCATGGCGGCGCGCCCCTATATCGCGCGCCACGGAGCCAAAGTCATCGTCGTGGGAGCACTGATCGTGGCAGCAGGGTTGCTCGCACTAGAGCTTTTGCTGGCCTATTCCAACGATGCACCGACGGCATGGGAGTTGGCTATCCCAATGGCTGTAGTCGGCTTCGGCAACGGCACCGCAGTGCCAGCAGTGATCGGCCAAGTCTTGGCCCGGATCAAACCAGTACGCGCGGGGGCGGCCTCTGGGATTCTCACCACGGCCCAGCAGTTCTCTAGCGCTCTCGGCATTGCCATTATCGGCGGTGTATTCCTCCTGGAGCTCAGCACGCGGTTCACGCTCGCCGCCCACGCCTCAGCCCTGGGCGTTGCGGCGTGGTGGGATACCGGCCTCGTGGCCGTTGGCTTGGCGCTGAGCCTGCTTCTGGCCGGCACGACAAAGGCTCCGAAGGGATGACCAGACAGCATCAGCCTAACCGGCACTTCCTAAACCCGAACGGCGGTACCCTATGAGGCCCGCCCCGTTCTCCGTCATCGATTCGAGAACTGTTACCGATGCGCTCAGCGCCCTTTGTTCAGAGCCTGAACGGACCAAGGTACTGGCTGGCGGCCAAGACCTGCTCGGAGACCTCAACCGCCGAAGGCTGGCCCCTTCCATTCTCGTAGATATAAGGAACATTCCGGCACTTCGCAGAATTCGCTTCTATCACCAGCAGATCTCCATCGGCTCTGCAGTCCGTCAGCACGAGATCCAACGAGCTCAGACGTCGGAAGCGACCGGATCGGTCGTTTCTGTGCTTGGGAAGGTGGCAGCCGCTGCCGGCCCGCGGGCAGTGCGTACGCTCGGCACGATAGGGGGAAATATTGCGTCAAGCCGCCCAGGCACCGTCTGGGCGCCAGCGCTGAGCGCTCTAGGAGCCAGAGTACAGATCGCCGCAGCGACCGGAGAGCTCATGACCTTGCATGTCCCTGATGCGGTCAGGATGGTTCGCTTCCAGGAAGGCCCCGCGATTGCAGTGTCCGCCGAGATCCCGGAAGGACCGGTCCGGCTCGTGGTTGCTCGTGCGCCGCTGCCAACTGAGGCGTACCCGTCGGCAGGTGTCTGCGCGATCGCGGTGCGCGACGGATGCGTCCGCGTGGCAATCTCCGGTCCAGGCGGTGTCGAATCCTTTGAAGCTGAGAGCCTGCAACAGACGTCCCTTCCCAGCTGGACGAAAGACCACGTCCTCTCGCCCAGCGGAAAAAAAGACAATCGGCGGGACTCAGACCTACTTCTGACAGGTCTGTACCGCCGAGCTGTTGCGACGGTCCTCGCACCCCAAGTCCTTACCATCGATCGAACGGTAGTCGTCAATGCTGAAAGCCACGAACAAGACAAACCAGCATCCCGGTGACCGGGAACTGCTGTCCGACGTGCTGCGTGCTTCCCCGAGGCGGACAGGCATCAATTCCGGCTGTTCGATCGGCATCTGCGGCACATGCACGGTCCTCGCCCCAGATGGGCCAATCCGATCCTGCCTCGTCTTAGCCAGAGATGTCGACGCCGAACAGATTCGCACCCTCGAAGACGTCCGCGAAACTGACGCTGGCCGGCTTATCGCCGACTCATTTGCCAAGTGCCACGCACTGCAGTGTGGATACTGCACCCCAGGTTTCATGATGTTGGCCGCCGACATGCTCGAATCAGCAGAAGCTCAATCTCGCTCCTCGCTGGCAGAGCTTGTATCGGGCAACCTCTGCCGTTGCACCGGCTATGAGCCAATCCTCGAGGCATTCACGATCATTGCCACATCGGCGGGGCTTATCACCGTCGGGGACGGAGGGGCGCAATGACGCCTTTGCAGCTGTCTGGCCGGCGGGGACAAACACCAAGCGCTGACGTCCGATCCGTTCGGAGACTTGAGGACGAGAGACTGCTCGCCGGTAACGGCAGGTTCCACGAGAATATACGAATCGACGGGCTGATGTACGTCGCCTTCGTCCGCTCGCCCATAGCCCATGGGCGAATCCTAGAGATTGACGCTACAGCCGCAATCGAACGTGCAAGCGCATTTGCTGTCATCACCTCAGATGACTTGCCTTCCATGACCATCCCCGCCCGACAACCTACCCCAGGCCTGGACTTCACCCGATATCTCCAGCCCCCTCTCGCGACGGGGTGGGTGCGTCACGTCGGAGAGCCGATTGCCGCTGTGGTCGCTTCGGACCCTTACGTCGCAGAGGACGCCGTAAACGCCGTCAGGGTCGAATTCGAGCCTCTGGAACCTCTTCTCGACGCACGAACCTCCAAAGCCAAACCTGTTGTCTCTCTGGGAGGCGCATCAGCAAACGTCGGGACTCTCAACAGCGAATATGGAGACGTCGAAGCGATCTTCACCTCGGCTGACCACATCGTCCAGTGCGAACTCGCAACAGGGCGGCACACCGGCATGCCTTTGGAGAACCGAGGCCTCACCGTACGTTGGAATGAATCCGACTCGCGCATGACAATCTGGGGCATGACCAAGGTCCCCTTCTGGAACCGGAGCGTCATTGCCCAGTTTCTTGCTCTTCGCGACACCCAAGTTCACTGCCCGCCAAGCGACGTCGGGGGAAGCTTCGGGATCCGCGGCGAACTGTACCCCGAGGACCTCGTTGTACCGTGGTTGGCCCGCGAACTGGGTGTCCCCCTGCGGTGGACGGAGGATCGGCGTGAACACCTTCAATCCGCCAATCACGCCAGAGAACAGGTCCACATCGCCCGTGCCGCTTTCGACAATGAGGGTCGCCTGTTGGCGTTGGACGACGAGGCCTGGCTGGACACTGGAGCCTACATCCGCACCCACGGAGCTGTGGTAGCCGCGCTTACAGCGGGGATGTTCGGCGGCCCATACCGGTTGCCTGCCATGCGAAGCCGCGTCCACATCGTCGCTACCAACAAAACAGGGGTTGGGACCTACCGGGCACCGGGAAGGTTTCAGAACAACTACGTCCGAGAGCATCTAATGGACCTTGCCGCCGAACAACTTGGGCTCCAACCTGTAGAGATCCGCATGCGGAACCTGCTCGGGCCCTCTGAACTGCCCGGAGAACGCCCTATGCGCATCTTCGGCGCCCCGATGCTCCTGGACGGCGCGGACCACCTAGGGCACTACAAGAAGGCCCTTGACACAGTAGCCCTTGACGAGTGGTACCAAGCAGCTGACCAAGCCAAGAGGGCGGGGCGGTTCGTCGGTGTCGGGACGGCAACCATTCTGGAGAAGGCAGGACTGGGCTATGAGAACGCCGTGGTCACAATCGACTCCAGCGGAACCATCGAAGTGGCCGTAGGCGCCACCTCCGTTGGTCAAGGCGTCGAAACCGTCATGGCCCAAATTACTTCAGATGTTCTCGGAGTCGACTATGCGAACGTGCGCGTAGTGCTCTCGGACACCGATTCGATGCACGACGGCGGTGGGACCTTTGCAAGCCGTTCCAGTGTCGTTGGGGGAACCGCCGTCTTCGAAGCCGCCCGCGCTGTGAAAATGAAGGCCATCCGCATCGCCTCGCAGATCCTGCACGTCGATCCGGAGTCTGTCGTCTTCGCCGATGGTTTCATCCGAGCCCCCGGCTCTCCGTCTCACGAACTGCCGCTCGCCGCTGTTGCCTCAGCCGCCGCATCCGCCCCGTTCGTCCGGTCCGGAGAGGAATCAGGACTCATCGGCCGGGCAACATTCTCAGCCCCAACAATGACCTACCCATACGGAGCCCATTTCGCCCTGGTCGAAGTCGATCCCTGCACGGCGCAGGTAGACGTCCTCAGATACGCCGTCACATACGAGATCGGGCATGCCCTCCACCCGGCCATGGCACACGGCCAGATCACCGGAGGCGTCGTGCAAGGCATAGGTGGGGCGCTCTTTGAGGACATTCGGTACGACTCAGCCGGGAGAATCCAAGCCGATAATCTCGACCAGTACAGGCTTCCAACATCGTCCGATGTACCGCCCATCGAGTCATACCTCTTCGAGGACGCCCCAGCCCCAGGCAATCCTCTCGGCCTCCGCGGAGTGGGGGAAGCCGGCATCGCCGGAGTTGGAGCTGCCATCGCAAACGCCGTCAAGGACGCCCTTCCCCTCAAAGGACCAGTGCCCCGTCTTCCCCTTACCCAGGACGTGGTGCTCGGTTTGCTTGAGCGGGCAGGGATTGTGTCCATGGGAGCAGCGGAATGAGCTGGGCCAGTCGATCGGGCTGGTCTGCCAGGGCAGCCATATCAGCCAGGCATACCTCGTCAACAAGCACCGCGGCGACGTCGGAGAACAGCGCAGAAGCAAATCCTTCCCAGGGGCACCCCAGAGGCAGCCAGCACGCACCAGGTGCGACATCAAGTCCAACTGCGCGCTGGCTGTCAATTGCAGGGCTCTCTCCGGATACGTCGACAGCAGAAAGCGGAACACCAAGACCCACTCCGTATGCCTTCACCAAGGCCTCCTTCCGACACCACGCCCGGACAAACAGCGCGTGTCGGACGAAGCCACTCGCCGACCGCAGGAGCTCGAATTCCGACTGTGAGCTAACTGCTCGTTCAAGGGCCGCGTCCACATCACCGGCTATACGTTCGAGATCCAGTCCCACCTGCGCGTGCCGCGCCACTGCGACTCCGACGCGCCCATGGGAATGGGTCACAGAGAGGCTCCAACTCGGTGCCGCAACCATCTTCGGAGGCCCATGATTCTCGTCGCAGCCCCGGCAAGGTCGCAGCACCTCGGCATCAGCGAAAGCCGTTCCTGTGATCGTGGCGCAGATGGCCCTGACCAAGAACGCTCCAGTTACGAATTCCGCTCGTGCATCTTTGGAACGGTAGCGGGTTGCCCGTTCCGCTTCGGCCCCGGGCAGCATCAGTTGCAGGACATCCGATTCCTCTGTCCGCGCCCAGAACACCACCACGCGGCCCTCTGGGAGAGCATTCACTGGCCACTCGGCAAAGCATCAATGATTCGAAGAACATCAAACATACTCAAATCATCTACCACCGGAAGGAAATTCCATGATTCAGACCCACACAAGTAAAGACATTCCCGTCAGCAGGAAGGAACGGGCGGCGCTTCTGTTCGAGGAGATCATCACCAACAACCGACTCGAACTCGCGGACGAGATCTTCGCCAGCGAGTTCTATTGGCCCCAATTCGACCTCCACGGTCCCGAAGGAGTCCGCACGTGGGTCCGCGCGTTTCGGACGGCTTTCCCGGACATGCAGGATCACGTCGTCGAGCAGGTGGAGGAAGGCGATACGGTCGTAAGCAGGCTCCGGTGCGTTGGAACTCAGCTCGGCCCTTTCCGGGGCCTGCCACCCAGCGGCCGCACAGCCGATTTCACGGCGATCGGAATAGACCGCTTCGAGGGCAACATGATCGTGGAACGCTCTGCCTGGTTCGACATCGCTGACCTAATGCGCCAGCTCGGCCACAAAGTACTCGAGGTCCCGGTCCTGGATCGGCCATAGCCATAGCGCACGGAACGTATGACATCCCTTGCCATACGTTCCGCAGCGGTCCGCCCACGAAGGGAGACTCCACAGTGCTCGAATTAATCCCCACTCTGTCGCGTTGGGTTGCAGCGAACAAAGGCCGGCCTATTGCCGCCGCCACAGTCATCGCCGCCCGCGGCTCGGTTCCCCGCCCAGTTGGCACGTCGATGTTCGTGAGCGGACAAGGCGACAATCAGCCCCACTCAATCTTGGGCAGTATCTCTGGCGGTTGTGTTGAAGGGGCAGTGGTTGCCAGCGCACTGGAAGTCATCGCAAACGATTCGCCCCGCACGGAATCCTTCGGATATGACTCCGACGACGCGTTCGCAGTCGGGCTCACCTGCGGAGGCGAACTCGACATATACATTCAACCTCTAACTCACTCTGAGATTGCTCAGATATTGCCGGCGCGTGAGGTTCACCTCGCCATAGTCCGACGCCTCGAACCGGCGGCGAAAAGGAGAGCAAAGCCTGTCGTCATCGAGTCTTCCCTTGCATTTGATGAACTAGAAGACGGGCTACGACCGCTATTCCCCGCGGACGTCAGCTTGGCAACACGCGCGGCCACAATAATCCAGCCAATCCTTAAGCGCGGCGGGACAGCCATGGTTACAGTCCCACTGGCGGAACGGCCCGGCGGAAAGAAGAATGGAGCCGACTCGGTTCAGCTGCTCGTCGAGAGCAGACTTCCAGTGCCGCGGCTCATAGTGGTCGGGGCGAACGACTTCGGTGCTGCGCTAATCCCTGCTGCACAACTGCTCGGCTACCACGTGACGCTCGTAGAGGCCCGCCGAGCCTTCGCAGTTCAAGACCGATTCGCCACCGCAGACAAGATTGCCTGCGCATGGCCGCACGAATATTTGCAAGCTGAGGCAGCGGCGAAAAGACTCGACAGCAGTACCGTGCTTTGCGTACTGAGCCACGACCCAAAGTTTGACGTTCCGCTCCTACGCACAGCACTTAAGCTCGACTTGGCATACGTGGGGGCCATGGGATCTCGTCGAAGCCACCAGCAGCGTGTCGCTGCACTCGTCGGAACTACTGATAGTCCATTAGAGCTCGAGCGACTTCACTCCCCAATCGGGCTTGACCTGAGCGCGTCCACCCCCGCCGAGATCGCGATATCCATACTTGCGGAAATCATGACCTCGACCAGACCACTGGCCACAGGGTCATCCCTTAGAGAACTCACAGGACCGATTCATTGACCAGGCTCCGGAGCCACCGTTAAGAGGATCACCTCCAAAAGCCCGACCACTCCCAGTGTGGGGTTAGCCTCTATTGCTGGACACCTGAATTAGCGGTGGTTCCATACTTTCCTGATCGCTTCGAGAACCGTGTCAGGAGAGTCGCTGGATTCTGAGTCATCGAACAAATCGCTCAGGTGTATGGTCCTGAGCGTATTGGGGATCCGTTGGCTGGCCAAGCTTTCGGCGTAGGCGCCTTTGGCCGAGGAGGCCATGTAGATGGTGCTGTGCCTGGGGACGTCATAACGTCCCCAGTGGCCCGGGTCCTCCGCAAGTGGTCTTTTTAGCGGGGCCGTGGCGCCATAGGACACTTTTTGAATGCGGGTGCCGGGTTGGCTCGTGGTTGCGACAAGGGCAATCCCAGTGGTCTTGCAGACCCTCACACCGGCGGCTTCATCGGCAACCTCAAGGTCTGCATCCACCGTCATGCTGGCCCCCCTTTCAGGATCGCTCCGTTGTGAAGGCCAGTTTAGGGCGGCGGGCCGGCGATGGGTAGCAACAAGTGAGGGAAGCCGGTGAATGTCCGGCCTCCCTCAAGACTTAGTCGTCTGTTCCTTCAATGAACGCCTTGGCAGCTGCCGCGACCTCACGCAGTTTGCCCTCCCTGAGCGCTTCGGCCGGAGAGATCTCGTCCAGGCGAGGATTTGCGCCGATGAACCAGTTCCGGGCTGTGTAGTCGTTTTCCGACTGGCTAAGGTCCTTCCAAATCCGGTGAGCAACCATCAGCCGCTGTTTGGACTCGTCCCGAGGCTCGGGTCCGTCGGCCGCTGACCATTTGTGGGGCAGCTTACGGTCGCTGACGTTAGCGAGGAGGGCGACCAGGGTCGGGCCCAGGTGGCTTGTCAACTGCCGGACGGTTTCATGGATATCCACGCGGGTTGTTTCGGCGTGTGTATCAACGCTGCTTGTTATGGATGCCATGCGATATCAGTCCTCACGGGCGCACTGCGGGCCTTTAAGGGTGCACGAAGTCGCTTTGTTCTCCTAGGTGGTTGGTTTGCAGTCGCAGAGTCCATCGCTGGTAACGACGGATCAATTTCGCTTGGCTGGAAGAGTCCCCTGCTTGCTTTTCACGACTTCATGATAATCATGATCCACTCAAATGCAACCCAAAAACCCCTTCATGTGACGCCCTGTTTTGCCGTCCCGAACCAGCCCGTGACCACAAATCAAACACTCCGGAGATATGCAAGCACCCAGCCACCCTAAGCTTCAAAAGCTTAGCTAACTCGGATTTCCCCCGCCATCACTGGGATGTAAGCCCCTCCCGTACACACGTTTTGTCCTATAACCCTCACTTACGTCCGTGGTCAACACAGTTAGGCTGTGACGCGTGACTATCGAAGATGGAAAAGCGAACATGGCCACCCCACCGTCTCTCGTAGTTCCAGGGATGCCAACGGGGTTCGGCACTCTTCTTTCATTCATCAAAGCTCCCCGCGAAGTCACCGCAAAGGCATTCATCGACTGGCAGCAGGACCGGAATTTTAATCCGACCCGAACTGACCTGCCCGGTGGGTTGACCGAACACGCGACAAAGTTGCTCCCGCTGGAGCCGTACCCTGCGCGCAGAGATCTGCTCGTCGGTACGAGCGGCGACGAATGGACTGCCTTCTTCGAGAGCGTCCCTATTGGTGAGAATCCGCCGCACGGCGCAAGCGTGCTCCAAGTCCCGCTCGAGACAGATGCGCTCATGATCTGGGTGAAACCGTTCACCGACGAAAAAATTGACCCACGGGATGAGCCGGGGTTCCTGACGCCAGGCCGCGGAACGCGCGGGCCGGGACGTACGGTGCTGGAATACACACGTCCCGGGCAGCCACTTCCTCGAGTCATCATTCTGGATGAGTGGTACACGGCGTCTTCGCGGTACGCCTTCAGGACAAAAGGACCGGAGCAGCCATGGGAGAACACCGAGCACTACACCAATCGTGTGAAGCGCGACCGTTTCACCCCCGAGATTCTTGAGTCGTACTGCAGGAAGCTCGGAATAGATGTATTCAACCTTGATTTCTATTCGGGGCCCTCAGTGTTCACGGAGCGCAACTTCGCACAAAGCCGGATGCATCCGCCGCAACCGCAATCGTGAAGCGGTTCCGTCTGCCCTGGCAGAAGCGAACACCACTTATGTTCCATGGTGCAAATTCAATCGACCCTGCAGGTACGTTCAACCCACGTCCTGGTCGCCGAGCGCGGCCTAGCTGTGCTGACCGTGAGTGCAGGGACCCAGCGGCACGCTACTTTCTGTTAGTACATTCCCGGCTGCAGAAGGCCTCTATGAGGGTAGAAACGCCGCCGGATGGACCGCCTCTCTGCGACGAACATTCTGTCCGGTTCGTTAGCTTTCACTTAGATGTTGAATCGCTAACGAGTGGAGAACCCCGCATGTAGCCGAGGAAACCAAATCATCAAGTGAACGGCCAGGCCAAAGGTGTATTTCTATGACCTCGGATGCTTCAGCCGGCGCGCATTTCAGCATTCCTAACCCGCCCCTGTCCGGATCACCATTGCTTTCGAGGAGATCGGATTGTTTACCTTTGTCATGTTCACTGCCACATTCGTCGTGGTGCTTCTTGCGACCTTCTTCGGCTGGTTTTTCCAGAGGCGATCCGCCTCACTGAGAAAACTCCAGCGCCGCGGTATGTCAGCAGAAGCAAGAGTCGTTGCCATGAATAGCCACCTATCCGGCACCATGGCTGCTAATTCCAGCAGCCGGATGGAAGCCTTTTTCCCCGTGGTGCGATTCAACACCCAAGAGGGCGTTGTCGAAGCAGAGGTGTTGGTCGGAGCAAAGCCAGCTCCTGCGAAGGTGGGGCAACAGGTGAGGGTTCACTACGATCCGGACAACCCACGCGCTGTTCTCCTGGCACAGGGCGGCATGGCATCTCCCGGGGCCCTGGGGTGCTTTGGCTGGGCGCTGAGCATTGGCCTCGCCGGCATGGCAGTAGTTTGCCTGCTGTTCTGGTTCGTACTGAAAGTACTCCTGAATTTTCCTGGCTGACCGTTAGTGCTTGGTGCAAGCCCCGGACTTGGGTCCGGGGTTAGCCGGGCAGGTGGGTTTCACATGCGGTTTCAGGGCGCACAAGCCCCGCTACGGCTGGCAGCGCCAACCAACTGGCCGCCTAACGGACCAGGAACCACTACATGCGCGGGCGGTCCGCCGCCCCGGCGAACCTAAGCGGTTGGTCACCAGCGACGGACCGCCTACACGCGACACCCCTGCCAGAACCCCTGGCCTGCCGTGCCGCCACGCACACCTCCGCCACAACCAAGTCCCACCCGAGATTCGATAGGCTGGTCACAGATTTCTTTGCAGAGAAACCACGAAGGAGCCGGCACACGCCGGCTCCTTCGTGGTTTAACAGAGTGCCCGGCGTCTGTTGCGTTCTTTCCCCTCGCACCCATAGGCACGGCAAAAGCCCTATCCGCTCAGCTGCTTTTCCCGCACACATGGGCACGACGGGACCCACCTGACCGGCTGGCCAGAGCGCGTGGTTCGTTGGTTCCCCGGCGGTTCCTGGGTGCGTGGCTGGGTTTAGAGCTGCTCGCTGGGCGAGCAATAGGGGCGTCCACTCCGCAAGCTCCGTGGCCGGCTGTTGGGTGCTGCCGGAGCTCCTGCCCGTCATCACCTGTTGTGTCTACGACGTCTTTTTTGGTTGCTGTCGTTCGGATTGTGCGCAGCCGCCGGAAACCTGTCTAAGCCCCTGGGGTCCTCCTCACTTCAAGACCCATGTCACCAACGTCATGCGGGAGCTAGCGTCGTTGGGGGAGGAGGCCCCTGACCGCCCGCCACCACCTCGCGATGCCATACCCTGCATGCCGAAGACCCGCAGCCAGAGCCCGGAAAGGCATCCCCAGCGCGTGGAGCCACCGGCGCATCAACGACGGCGGCAGCCAGATTGCGCGGAAACGGACCCACCAGCCTGAATGGTTCCGCAACGATTCCTGCACGACGGCGATCCTTGCTCCGGCGGCTTTGCCCGCCTCCGAGGGACGTCCGTAGCGTTGCCTTTCGAAATCCGAGGTGAGGGACACGACCGCCGCGTGGGCGGCGTCGTCGAGTCCCCCCGCCTCGCCAAGCAGGGGGCTGGAACGAAGCCGCGCCGAGAAGTGCCTGGGTGTTTCGCTCGGTTTGGACGGTAGCCCGTAATCGGCGGCGAGGTCCAGCAATTCCGCCCACGCGTGGGACGCAGACGGGTCCTGGTAACCGGGCGGCCGTTCGTCCTCGGGTACACGCCTGCGGTTCAAACGGCGGCGCCGGAGGACGGTGCGGCTGATCCGCGGTGACGCAAGGAAAACAGCCGCGAGGAGCGCCGCGCCCGTTGCGCCGAGGATGACAGGCATGGGATCGGATTGCACCGGACCGGCTGCGGGGATGGCAGCGTCGGGCGACGGCACTGCTGTTGGTACCGGAGTGGGAGCTGCGGTGGGGACGTCCTTCTCGTCAGCGTTCGTACTGAGGTTGCCTGGCACCGAGGACTCAGAGGCATAATCCGGGACCACGCCGCGTGACGGTGTGGGTTCGAAGGGAACCCAGCCGAGGCCTTCGAAGTACAGTTCGGGCCAGGCATGCGCGTCGCGGGCATCCACTTCGAACTCGGGGAAGGAACCTTGGCCGACCAACGCCACCGACTCGCCCGTGAGCCGCCCGGGGGCGTACCCCACTGCAATGCGGCTGGGAATTCCCTCTGCCCGGGCCATGACAGCCATGGCGGAGGAGAAATGGACGCAGTACCCGGCTTTGACCGAAAGGAAGTCGGCCAGCACGGACAGGCCGTTTCCGTCATAGCCGTTCTGTACGGGAGCCTGCAGCGAGTACGTGAATTCGCCCGAACGCAGGTACTTCTGGATTGCCAGTGCCTTGGCGTAGTTGTTGCCGGCCGACGCAGTCACCTTGTCCGCTGTTTCCCGAACAATGCCCGGCAGATTGCCGGGGATCCGGAGGAAGTCGTCCGAGATCGAACGGGGAGCCGCGTTCGCCTGGGAGAGCGCCTGCGCCGTGATCTTCGGTGCTGCTGAAAATACCACGTACCGTTGGGCCAGGGTGCTGGTCTCCGTACTCATGATGCTCAGGGTGTTGGGGTCCCACGTCCAGCGTCCGTTGAGGCCGTTCACGGAGACGGGCGCAAAAGGTGCCGGAAGGTAGGGGCTGGTGAACAGGCCGGCGTTGATGGACGTTACCGCGTTGACGATCTCGCCCTGGACTGAGTATCCGGTCTCAATCTTGTCCGCCCCGGCCCGCCGGGTAGCGGGGCGGTCGTCCGGCGCCCAGGTTTCGCCGTCGAAGTGGTCAATGGTGACCGAGCGCAGGTAGAGAGGTGCGCTGGAACTGGTGGCGTAGGTGATGCGGCCGGACCCCGTGGGACTGCGGAGGCTGTTCCCCAAGGTGATCATGGGATTCAGTCCGTTGGAGCTTCCCCAAGGGCTCAGGCGCGAGCCCTGCGGGAATGTCCCCGACTCGAAGCCCGGAATGGCCAGCGGAACAACGAGCGCCAGGCCCAGGGCCAGGGCGCCTGTGACGAGGGAGCGCCTGAACTGCCCCGCACTCCGGGGAGCACCGGATTGAAGCCTCGAATCCGGCGCGAACCATTGGCTGCAGCCCAGGATCAGCAGGAACCCGACGGTTGCGCCGATGAAGCCGGCAACGCCCACGCTCTGCGGCTTGATGGTGGCAGGAACAACCATGATGGCCAACAGCCCGATACCACTGGCGGCGGGCATGGAAAGTGGAACGGCCAACGCATCAATGAGGACCACCAACAAGCCCAGGCAGGCGCAGGTGACGAAGACGATTCCGGCGTTGGGAGCTACAGGGGCGCTCTCTGAAACAACGGTTTCGCCGGCCCGTTTGATAAGCCGTCCCACCGCACCGAATGTTCCCGGCGTCGGGATGAATCCCAGGAAACTGTCGGGGCGGCAGAAAGTGAAGCTGAGGATTCCAGCCAGGGCCGCCAAGGAGCCAAGGGATGCAAAGCCGGCCGGCACCCGAAGGGACCGTAGGACAGCCAGGGCCAAAGCCACCGCAACCACGGTGGTGATCAGCGGCAGCAGCCAGGCCCAGCCCCGGAAGACCCCGTTCAAGGATAGGGCCGCGCCAAGGACCCCTATGGAGATGGCACCTGCCATGGCCCACGGGTAGAGGCCAGGTCCGGGTTTCCTCGAGTTTGAAGGACGGCCCTTGGCCGGTGCGCCGGCCCTGTTGCCGCGCGGTTCCGCGCTTGGCCGGGAGGTGACGGTCATCGCGGGACCGCCGCTCCCCGGCGGACATCCATGGCCGCCCCGGCGGCTGCGACGATGCCGCCCTCATCGAACGCCGACCAAGCGGCGGGAAGCTGCGTCCGTGACGTCACAGCGAAGGCACGCCACCCACCCTGGCCCAGGATCTCCACGACCTCGTCATTGTTGCGGGCAGGATCGGTGACCAAAAGCGCGAACGCGTTGGCCCCGTATGCTGCCGCCGGAGCGAGGGCCCGGGCCTCGGCAACCGACAAAGAACCAAGCAGCGCGAGGAGGGGGCCGCGCAGGCGGTGCGCAGCAAGCTTGTCCATGAGCCGGTCGTCAAAGGGTGCATCGCCTTCCGCTGCGGTGCCGTCGGCCACCGGGATGGTGCGCTTGCCGCTGCCGGGATGGGGCTCAAGCGCCTGAAGCGACCTGTCATCGCCGCGTGCATGCTCGGTGCGGTGGTGCCGCGGACCGCTCAACTCAATCGCAGCGAGACCCTCGGCGATTGAGTGAAGACCGCCCGCCCCGTCAAATTCTTCAGCCGACGGATCCGGCGCGGAGCGCGAATGGCCGAACGCAGGGTGGCCAAAGGCATCAAGGACGCGGAGGGAATAGTTCCGCTCCGATAGATGCGCACTGATGGACATAGCCGCGCTCACCACCCACTCAAAGTTGGGCGTGGTGACCAGGTCCGAGTCCTCGTCATGGCTGCCGAAAACCGTGCCGGTTCCCGTGGCGAACGCCGTGAACCGCTGGTCCATGACGATGGTTGCCTCCGGCGTGGTCACGGACTCCTCCTGCCGCACCATGAGCTGCCCATGCCGCGCCGTTGCGGGCCAATGGACCCGGCGCATCGGATCTCCGTGCCGGTACTCGCGGGTCATGATGTCGTCATCGCTGGGGTTGGCTCGGATCCGGGTGGCGGTCACGCCGTCGTTGCCCCTCGCCCCGGCAAGGCCCGTAGCGGGAAGTTCGACGGCGGCAGGCGTCACGGTGAGGAGGTCGCCGTCGTCGATTGAGTGGCGGCGCAAGGACAGGCCGAACGGGTCGCTGAACTCCGCGGTGACCGGGCCGATCCTGAACTGACCGCGCTTGCCCGAACGCAAGTGGTACTCGTAGCGGCTGGTGCCCCCGGAAGCCGAACGCGCCGGGAAGCGGAAAGCCGGAGGTTCACCGAATCGCGGCGGCAACTGCTCCTCCATGATCACGTTCCCCGTTGCGTACGACGTCCGTGCAACGGCCAGCCGCACGGTTGTGGCGGTGGAAGTCTCCACAGTGGAGGGATTGAACTCTCGGTAGACCTGGAACTTGGGTTTAAGGATCCGCACGCCGGCGAGGGCAACCAGCGGAAGAAGGATCAGGAAGACCGCCAACGTCAGCAGGTCGCGCCGGCCCATCACCTGGGCACACGCGAGTGAAACCACTCCGGCGGCGAGTAGACCCCAACCACGGTTGGTGAACAAATGCTTGGGAAGCCGATCCCTGAGTGCCATGCGCCCTGCTCCTATGCGCTTTGCTTGTCTCCGCGCCACGCGCCCGGCGGTTCCTGGGCAACCGGAAGCGAGGAGAGGATTCCGCGAAGCACTGTTTGGGCGGTATCGCCCGCGCTCGCAGCCTTCCGGTCGAGGATGATCCGGTGGGCCAGGACGGACTCGGCCACGTCCACTACATCATCGGGCAGCACGAAATCCCGGCCATCGAGGGCTGAGGTCGCCTTGGCCGCGCGCAGCAGCTGCAAGAGGGACCGTGGGCTGGCGCCAAGCCGCAGCTTGGCGCTTTCGCGTGTGGCACGGCCGATCGCCACCGTGTACTCCTTGATGGCCTTGGAGACGTACACCTGCTGGACCGTTGCGATCATTGCGGCGACGTCGTTGGCCGTGACCACGGGAGTGACCTTGTCCAGCGGGGACACAGCCTGGTGCGTCTCCAACATCTGGATCTCCGCGTCCCTGTCCGGGTATCCCATGGAAATTCGTGCCATGAAGCGGTCCCGCTGGGCCTCCGGCAGGGGATAGGTGCCTTCCATCTCGATGGGGTTCTGGGTTGCCACCACCATGAAGGGGAGGGACAGCTGGTAGGAGTTGCCGTCAACGGTGACCTGGTGCTCTTCCATGCACTCGAGGAGCGCCGACTGGGTCTTGGCGGAGGCCCTGTTGATTTCGTCGCCAATGACGATGTTTGCGAACACTGCGCCGGGCCGGAATTCGAACTGCCTGGACGACTGGTTGTAGATCGAAACACCTGTGACGTCCGAGGGCAGGAGGTCCGGGGTGAACTGGATGCGCGAGACCGTGCAGTCCACGGTGCGGGCCAGGGTCTTGGCGAGCATGGTTTTGCCCACGCCCGGAACGTCCTCAAGCAGCAGGTGTCCTTGGGCGAGGAGGACCGTCAGGGCCAACTTCGCCGCATCGGCCTTTCCGTCGATGACCTTGCTGATGGTGTCCAGGATGCGCTCGCTGGCGTCGTGGAAGTGCTCCTGGTCCATGACGTGCGGCTTGTGCCCGTTGAGTACGGCGTCCCGGGGCGCGGCGCTGTAAGCCTCCCCTTGGAAAGCAGCAGGTTCAACGGTGACGTGTCGCTTGGACTCCATGGATTGCCCTTCAGCCGTGGCCTCCGCACCGGCGCAAAGTGCCGGCGTTGGCCGCCTTGTCCGTTCAAGCCTACCCAGACATTGGGTGTCCCTGACATAGTGCCCGGGCGAATTTATGTACCATCTGGAATTTATGTGCCCGCCCCCGGGGCGCGGGGAGGACCGCGGTCCGGATTAGGGTGGAAGCATGTGCAATTCCCTTGCCCCTGCCCCCTACCGCTCTTCAACGGAACCTGCCGACGCCACGGCTTCCCGCAAGGAGTATCCACCGGCGCCCGAACCCCTGCCGGTACCGGTCATGGACAACCACACGCACCTGGACTTCCGGCAGGGCCTGATTGAGGTTGGCGTAGCGGATGCGATGGACTCGGCTGCGGCGGTGGGCGTCCAGGGCGCCGTGCAGGTTGGTTGCGACCTGGAGTCCTCGCGCTTCACAGTACAGGCCGTGGAAGCCGACTCCCGTCTGCTGGGCGCCGTGGCCATCCACCCCAACGACGCACCCGTCTACGCCGGGCGGGGTGAGTTGGAGGCCGCACTTACGGAGATCGAGGAACTGGCACGGCATCCCCGCGTGCGCGCCATTGGTGAGACCGGCCTGGACTTTTTCAGGACACACGGTGAGGGACTGGCGCACCAGCGCTACTCGTTCCGCCGGCACATCGACATCGCCAAGCGATTGGGACTGACCCTGCAGATCCATGACCGCGATGCGCACGACGACGTGGTGCAGGTGCTACAGGAGGAAGGCGCACCGGAAACCGTGGTTTTCCACTGCTTCTCCGGCGGTGAAGAACTGGCCCGGATCTGCAACCGGAACGGCTGGTATATGTCCTTCGCCGGGACCATGACTTTCAAGAACGCAGAAAATCTGCGGGACGCGCTGGCCATCGCCGAGCCTGACAGGATCCTGGTGGAGACCGATTCGCCGTTCCTGACACCGCACCCTTACAGGGGGCGCCCCAACGCAAGCTACATGGTCCCGTACACGGTCCGTTCCATGGCCGATGTGACAGGAGATGACCTGTCAGAGCTTTGTTCGCGGCTGGCGGAAAACACCCTCTCGGCCTACGGATCATGGGGCTGATCGGCTCCGGGCCAAGGCCCTCGGCGTTGTGGCGCTGAATACCCGGTATGCACATTTCTTGGCCCGTTTATAACAGATCGGTTACTGTGTACAAGAAATAGCCGGGGTCGGGGAAGGCCTCCGGACAACTGGTTCGGCATGCTCCGGACCACCCAGTTGAATGTTTTGGCGGCGCAGATGCCCTGCTGCAGACGATGGGACCAGGATCTCTCCCTGGCCCTTCCCTTTGCGGCCGGGCCTGTTTTGTTCTGTGCTTATCCCCGTGCCCGGATGGTCTGAGAGTTATGGGCAAACGTGATCAAGTTCTTCACAACGGATGGCAAGTTCAGCTTCGTTAAAGTTGGCGCGCAGGTGCTGGTTCTTGTGGCCCTGGTGGCCGGCGTGGTTGCTTTCGTGGGCAACAACAAGACAGTCACGCTCAATGTGGACGGCAAAGTGAGCTCCATCCAGACCTTCGGCGGTACCGTTGATCAAGTGGTCAAGGCGGCCAAGGTGGAGTTGAAGAACGATGACCGCGTAACGCCGGCGCTGGACTCGCGCGTGGAAAACGGTTCGGTGGTCAACATCAACCTGGCCAAAGCGGTGTCCATCGAACTGGATGGCGCACGCAGGACGGTCAACACCAACGCGCCCGACGTCGCAGGCCTCGTCAGTGAGCTCGGCGTTGCCAGCTCCTCCGAAATTTCCCAGCCGAAGGATGCCTCCCTCGAGGTCCAGGGTTCCTTCGTCTCCATCTCGACGCCGAAGACCATCAGCCTGGTGGCCGACGGCAAGGACACGAGCACCACCACCACCGCATCCGATGTGGCCGAAGTCCTCAAGGACGCCGGAATTACTGTGGGCGCCAGCGACCGTGTTTCCCAGCCCAGCAACGCCCCGATCATCCAGGACATGGTGATCAAGGTCTCCCGCGTGGACACCAGCAAGACTGCCGACGCCACTGAGGATGTCCCCTTCGAGAGCGTGCGCACCGACAGCGACGACCTCTACAAGGGCGAAGAGAAGGTAACCCAGAAGGGCGTGGCTGGTTCCGTGGTCAAGACTTTCAAGTTGGTCCTGGTGGACGGCCGCGAAGCCTCCCGGACCCTGGTCTCCAGCAATGTCACAACCCAGCCGGTCACTGAAAAGATTGCCGTTGGCACCAAAGCCCGTCCCGCAGCCACCCCGGCCAAGGCTATCTCCAGCGGACCTACCGGCGCACCGAACGAAGCCATGTGGGACCGGATCGCGCAGTGCGAGTCCGGCGGAAACTGGGCCATCAACAGCGGCAACGGGTACTACGGCGGCCTGCAGTTCTCCGCACCTACCTGGCTCGCCAACGGTGGCGGCGCATATGCACCGACCGCCAACCTGGCCTCCAAGGCCCAGCAGATCGAGATCGCCAACCGGCTCTACGCCAAGAACGGCCTCCGTGACTGGGGCTGCGCCGGCGCTGCCTGATCCTGCGCAGGCGATACGATACCTAGGTGACTGAACCGAATTCCGAACCCGCCGCCGTCGCGCCCTTGCTGGGTGCAACAGACATCCGACGGTTAGCCGAGGAAATCGGTGTCCGCCCCACCAAGACCTTGGGGCAGAACTTCGTGATCGATGGCAACACCATCCGCCGGATTGTTTCCGCGGCAAATATCGACCCCACGGAAACCGTGCTTGAGGTGGGTCCCGGACTGGGATCGCTCACGTTGGGGCTTCTGGACGCGGCGCGGGAGGTTGTCGCCGTCGAGATCGATCCGGTGCTGGCCAAAAAGCTTCCGGAAACCGTCCACTCCTGGCGGCCGCAGCGCGAAGGGAACTTCCATCTGGTTCTATCCGACGCCATGAAGGTTACTGAACTTCCGGCGGAACCCACCGCGCTTGTAGCGAACCTGCCGTACAACGTGGCCGTACCTGTGGTCCTGCATCTCCTCCAGCACTTCCCGAGCCTGCGCCACGGCTTGGTGATGGTCCAGGACGAAGTTGCCGACCGCCTCGCGGCCGCGCCAGGGTCCAAAATCTACGGCGTGCCCTCGGTCAAGGCCGCTTGGTACGGGCAGATGCGAAAGGCCGGCGTGATCGGCATGAACGTATTCTGGCCTGCCCCCAAGATCCATTCGGGCCTGGTGGAGTTCACCCGCCACGAGCCGCCTGCCACCCATGTGACAAGGGACCAAGTCTTCGCTGTCATTGACGCCGCCTTCGCGCAGCGTCGCAAAACGCTCAGGGCGGCCCTGGCCGGTTGGGCCGGCGGTGCGGCCGAGGCCGAGCGCTGCCTGGTTGCCGCCGGTGTCGACCCCACCGCCCGGGGCGAAGTCCTGGACATCACGGCTTACGTCCGGATTGCCGAAGCCCGCCACCCGGCAGGCGCATGAGTGCCGGTACCCGCGGCTTGCCCCTCGGGGGAGGTCGCTTCCACGCACGGACCGTCCGGGTCAAGGCGCCGGGCAAGGTGAACGTTTCGCTGAACGTCGGACCCTTACGGCCGGATGGTTATCACTCGGTGGCCAGTGTCTACCTGGCGGTGTCACTGTACGAGGAAGTCGCCGCTACCAGCACCGAGGCCCCGGGAATCACCGTCAGCATCGGCCCGGACAGCACCCTGGACCTGGACGGCGTCGAGATCCCGCTGGACGAGCGGAACCTTGCCTATAAAGCTGCGGCGATCATGGCGGAGATGTCCGAAAAGCCCACCGGCGTCCACCTGGAGATCACCAAGCGCGTCCCGGTGGCCGGGGGAATGGGCGGCGGATCTGCGGATGCGGCGGCAACACTGCTGGCCTGCGATGCGCTCTGGGACAGCGGGCTATCGCGGGAGGAGCTGGCGCACGTCGCGGCTGAACTCGGTGCCGACGTGCCCTTCTCGCTCCTGGGCGGCACGGCGGTGGGGCTCGGTGTGGGGGACAAGCTTTCGCCCGCCCTGGCCAAGGCGCAGATGGACTGGGTCTTGGTTTTCGCGGACTACGGACTTTCCACGCCGGAGGTCTTCCGGACCCTGGACGGTCTTCGCGACTCCGAAGGTGCCGAGATCGCCGAGCCCGTGGACGTGGACCCGACCATCCTGCAGGCCCTCCGGAACGGCGATCCGGAAACGCTCAGCAGGGTGCTGATCAACGACCTCCAACGGGCCTCGATCGCCCTGGCACCGCAACTGCGGGACACCATCGGCTTGGGGGAGGCCCGGGGTGCCCTCGCGGGGATGGTTTCCGGTTCGGGCCCCACCATCGCCCTCCTTGCCCGGGACAACATCTCCGCCGGCGTCCTCGCCGAAGAGCTGACCCATCGCGGCCACACGGCACTTGCGGTGCACGGCCCGGTTCCGGGCGCGCGGATCATCTCCGATACGCTCCTTTAGTACGCACACCAGCTGTAGAAAGTAGTACCAATTGGCCCACCTGCTCGGCGGCGAAAACCTGACCGTTTCCTACGCGACCCGCACTGTCCTGGACGGCGTCACCCTCGGACTGGAGGACGGCGACCGCATCGGCATGGTGGGCCGCAACGGTGACGGCAAGTCCACGCTCATGCGGTTGCTCGCCCTGCGCTCAACGCCGGATTCGGGCCGCGTCACCAAGCGCGGCGACGTCAACGTGGGATACCTGGACCAGGGCGACGTGCTCGACGGCGACCTGACAGTCGGTGCTGCGATCGTAGGCGACCGCGCGGATTACGAATGGGCGGCCAACCCCAAGATCCGCGAAATCATGGGCGGCCTGGTGAGCGACGTCGACTGGAACGCCAACGTCCACTCGCTGTCAGGCGGCCAGAAGCGGCGCGTGGCCCTGGCCAAGCTCCTTATCGAGGACCACGACGTCATCATGCTGGACGAGCCCACCAACCACCTCGACGTGGAGGGCGTGGCATGGCTTGCCCGGCACCTGAAGTCCCGCTGGCGCGCCAACCAGGGTGCGTTCCTGGTGGTTACCCACGACCGTTGGTTCCTCGACGAAGTCTGTAACTACACCTGGGAAGTCCACGACGCCATGGTGGACATGTTCGACGGCGGTTACGCCGCCTACGTCCTGGCGCGCGCGGAGCGTGACCGCATGGCCGCCGTCGTCGAAAACAAGCGCCAGCAACTCGTCAAGAAGGAACTCGCGTGGCTGCGGCGTGGCGCCCCTGCCCGCACCTCCAAGCCGAAGTTCCGGATCGAAGCGGCCAACGAACTGATCTCCGATGTTCCTGAACCGCGTGACTCCGTTGCCCTCAACAAGATGGCCACGGCGCGTCTCGGCAAGGACGTCCTGGACCTGGAAAACGTCTCGCTCGACTTTGAAGGCGGCGAGGCCGGACAGAAACTTTTCAACAACATCACCCTGCGCCTGGCGCCGGGCGAACGGCTTGGACTGGTGGGTGTCAACGGTGCCGGCAAATCCACACTGCTAAAGCTGCTCAACGGGGACATTCAGCCAACCGCGGGCAAGCTCAAGCGCGGCAAGACCGTGGTGACCGCGGTGCTGACCCAGGACGTCAAGGAACTGGACGAAGTCTCGGACCTGCGCGTGATCGAAGTCATCGAACGTGAGAAGCGCTCCTTCAACGTTGGCGGCCGGGAATTCACTGCCGGGCAGCTCGTGGAGCAACTCGGGTTTACAAAGGAAAAGCAGTGGACGCCGGTTCCGGACCTTTCCGGCGGTGAACGACGCCGGCTCCAGCTGCTTCGCTTGTTGGTGGGGGAGCCCAACGTCCTGATGCTCGATGAGCCCACCAACGACCTCGATACCGACACCCTTGCTGCCGTGGAAGACGTTTTGGATGGCTGGCCGGGAACGCTCGTTGTGGTCAGCCACGACCGATACCTCCTGGAACGCGTCACCGATCACCAGATGGCATTGTTGGGCGACGGCAAACTCCGTGGACTTCCCGGAGGTGTGGACCAATACCTCGAACTGCGTGAGGCAGCCCTGGCAGCCGGCACCCTCGGCGGTTCAACTGCACCCACCGCCGCCGACTCGGGTTCCCCGGCGTCCACTGATGCATCGGGGCCGACTGAGGCCGAGAAGCGCGAAGCCCGGAAGGACCTGAACCGGATCGATCGCCAGCTCGGCAAACTCGCCCAGCAGGAGGAGAAGCTGCACACCCAGATGGCCGCAAAGTCCGAATCAGGTGACTTTGATGCCCTGGGTGAGCTCAACGCGAAGCTGCAGGAGCTGCTGGAGGAGAAGGAAGGCCTGGAGCTCGAGTGGTTGGAAGCCGCCGAGATCCTGGGCGAGTAACCGCCGCCTCGCTTCCTCTCTCACGTCCCGCTGCCTTTTTCGGGATGCTCGCTCAGATCCCGCGAGGTTCCGGGGTTTCCTCTCTCAATGCTCGTAGCCCACGAGCCAATGGAGACCGTGACGGTCCACGACTTGTCCGTCGCTGGCGCCCCAGGGCTTAGAAGTCAGCGGGTCAACGACTTTGCCGCCGTCGGCAAGCTTGCCGAACCATTCGTGCAGAACGTCCGGCTCGGCTGCCCCCAGCAGCGAAAGCATGAGCCCTTCCGTCCTGACGCTCGTCTCGCCCCCTGCTGCGTCTGCTCCCGCCAATGACACTGGACCGTGGAGGACGCCATGAGCGACGGCGTCTGCCGGGCCGTCCGTCCGGCCGAAGTCCTTGTATGTGTGGAGGGATAGTTCTCCGCCAAAAACTTCCGCATAAAACCCCAAGGCTTCGCGGGCAGTTCCGGGGAAGAGGGCGTAAATCTGCAATGCGGCCATGCCCCGATCCTAGCGGGCGGGGTGGGTTGTGAGAGAGCAAGCGGTGAATGGGGGGTGGGTTGTGAGAGAGGGTCAGCCTTCGGAACGGAGTTCGGGTTCCTTTTGCAGGCCGGTCAGTCCGTTCCAGGCCAAATTCACCAGGTGTGCTGCCACCGCCCGCTTGTCCGGCTCCCGGCTGTCCAGCCACCACTGCCCGGTCATGGCCACCATGCCGACGAGCATCTGGGCGTACATGCCACCGTCGGCAGCGCTGAAGCCGCGGCGGGCGAATTCGTCGGAAAGTAGATGCTCAACGCGGGCAGTAACGTGCGAGAGGAGGGTGGAGAACGCGCCCTCGGGCTGTGAGGGCGGGGCGTCCCGCATGAGGATGCGGAAACCGTCGGTGCGTTCCTCGATGTAGCCAAGGAGGGCCAGTGCTGCCCGCTCCACAAGGACGCGGGGTTTGGCATCTGTACTGAGGGCCTCCGTGATGGAGTCCAGGAGGATCCGGAATTCAGTCTCGACCACTTGCCGGTAAAGGCCCTCCTTGGAGCCGAAGTGCTCGTAGATCACCGGTTTGGAAACGCCTGCAGTGGCAGCGACTTCCTCGATGGTGGTGCCGTCGAGGCCCCGGGAAGCGAACAGGGCCCTGCCGATCCCGATGAGTTGTGCGCGCCGCTGCGGCCCGGTCATCCTGGCCCGGACTGCAGGACCGTTGGGACGCGGCTCCTGTCCATGTCCGGGAGGCCCGGGAACAGCCAACGGCCGGGGAAGTTCAGTGCGCTTGCTCACGTGTCCATCATGCACCAAGCAGCCATGTCCGCCCCGGACAAGCTCCCCGACAGGCGTCTGCGGCGCTTCGGCCGGCCGGTAAACATCGGTCAAGTCGCGAAGCACGCAATGGTCATGGCAAACTAGTTTCTTGTGTGTGCATCCCGGTGATCCGGGAAGGCCTCCGGACCTGCCGTCCGGGGCGCCGACAACATGCACGGTCCGCTCTGGTGTAACGGCAGCACCCCGGCCTTTGGAGCCGTGGAGTATAGGTTCGAATCCTATGGGCGGAACGGTCGGAAATACGCTCCACTCTGTACCTGGAACGGCTTGAGCAGTGCCTGGGTCCATAGCTTGGATGGCAGCATTCCGAAGCCGGATTATCCGGGACATACCGAGCAAGGAGAGCCAGTACGTGAGCCCCGAAACCACCGGTCCCGCAGCAGTCATCGTCCTGGCTGCAGGTGCCGGAACCCGCATGAAGTCCCGGACTCCCAAGATTCTCCACGAAATCGGCGGCCGTTCCATGGTGGGCCACGCTATCCTCGCTGCCCGTTCGCTGAACCCGCAGAAGCTTGCCCTTGTGGTCCGCCACGAACGTGATCGCGTTGCCGAGCACATCTCCACCCAGGACCCCGAAGCACTGATCGTGGACCAGGACGAAATTCCCGGCACGGGGCGTGCAGTCGAAGTGGCGCTGAAGGCGCTCGACGCCGAAGCGGAGCTGAGCGGCACCGTTGTTGTCACCTACGGCGATGTTCCCTTGCTCACCGGAGAACTGCTGCACGAACTGGTTTCCACGCATGAGTCCGAGGGCAACGCCGTCACCGTGCTGACCGCAGTCCTGGACGACGCCACGGGCTACGGCCGCATCCTCCGCGGCGAAGACGGAACCGTTCTGGGTATCCGCGAGCACAAGGACGCCACGGATGAAGAACGCCTCATCCGCGAAATCAACTCCGGAATCTACGCCTTCGACGCCGCGGTCCTCCGCAAGGCACTCGAAAACGTCACCACGGACAACGCCCAGGGCGAGATGTACCTGACAGACGTCCTTGGCCTGGCCCGCGACGCCGGCGGCCGCGTTGCCGCCGTCGTCACCGATGACCGCTGGCAGGTTGAGGGCGCCAACGACCGCATCCAGCTTTCCGCGCTTGGCGCAGAGCACAACCGCCGCATCATCGAGTCCTGGATGCGCGCAGGCGTGACCGTTGTTGATCCGGCCACCACGTGGATCGACTCCACCGTGACCCTCGACGAGGATGTCCGCCTGCTGCCCAACACGCAACTGCACGGCTCCACCACCGTGGCGAGGGACGCCGTCGTCGGACCCGATACCACCCTCACCGACGTGAACGTTGGCGAAGGCGCGAAGGTGACCCGCACGCACGGCTCCGGTTCCACGATCGGTGCCAACGCCAGCGTGGGCCCGTTCACCTACCTCCGCCCCGGCACGGTCCTGGGCGAGACGGGCAAGATCGGCGCCTTCTACGAAACCAAGAATGTGACGATCGGCCGCGGCTCCAAGCTGTCCCACCTGGGCTACGCAGGCGACGCCGAAATCGGCGAAGACACCAACATCGGCTGCGGCAACATCACGGCAAATTACGACGGCGAGAAGAAGCACCGCACGGTGATCGGCTCGGGCGTGCGCACGGGTTCGAACACGGTCTTCGTTGCCCCCGTGACTGTGGGCGACGGTGCCTACAGCGGCGCTGGTGCAGTGATCCGCAAGGACGTCCCCGCGGGCGCCCTCGCGTTGAGCCTTGCCGCCCAGCGGAATGCCGAGGGCTGGGTCCTGGCCAACCGTGAAGGCTCCATTTCCGCACGGCACGCCGAGGCGGCCCTGGAACCGCGGCTCGCAGCCGCCCCCACATCCTCACAATCCCCGGCAACCACAGAAGAGGGCAAACAGGCATGAGCGAAATTACCGCACACGGCGAGAAGAAACTGGTTCTCGCCGCCGGAAGGGCACATCCGGAGCTGGCGCAGGAAATCGCGAAGGAACTCGAAACCGAACTCCTGCCTGTGGATGCCTACGACTTCGCGAACGGCGAGATCTATGTCCGCTCGGCGGAGAGCGTCCGTGGCACCGATGCATTCGTGATCCAGGCGCACCCGGCACCCTTGAACAACTGGCTCATGGAGCAGTTGATCATGATCGACTCCCTCAAGCGTGCGTCTGCCAAGCGCATCACGGTTGTTTCGCCGTTCTACCCGTACTCCCGCCAGGACAAGAAGGGCCGCGGCCGCGAGCCCATCTCCGCCCGCCTTGTGGCAGACCTGTACAAGACCGCCGGCGCGGACCGCATCATGTCCGTGGACCTGCACACCTCCCAGATCCAGGGCTTCTTCGACGGCCCGGTTGACCACCTGATGGCCATCCCGCTGTTGGCGGACTACATCCGGACCAAGGTGGAGGCCGACAACATCACTGTTGTTTCCCCGGACACGGGACGCGTGCGCGTCGCAGAGCAGTGGGCCGAGCGCCTCGGCGGTGCCCCGCTGGCATTCGTGCACAAGAGCCGCGACCTGACGGTACCCAACCAGGCCGTCTCCAAGACCGTGGTTGGCCAGGTCGAGGGCCGCACCTGCGTGCTGATCGACGACATGATCGACACCGGCGGAACCATCTCCGGCGCCGTCCAGGTGTTGAAGAACGCAGGTGCCAAGGACGTCATCATCGCCTGCACGCACGCCGTCTTCTCCGACCCCGCCGCCCAGCGCCTGGCCGATTCCGGCGCCCGGGAAGTGGTTGTCACCAACACCCTGCCCATCCCGGCGGAGAAGCGCTTCCCGCAGCTCACGGTGCTGTCCATCGCGCCGCTGATTGCGCGCGCCATCCGTGAGGTGTTCGACGACGGTTCGGTCACCAGCCTGTTCGACGGCAAGGCCTAGTCGAAGCCCGGTCCGGGCTGCCTGATCAGGAACGGACCATCCACCGCTTGAGGGCGATGGGTGGTCCGTTTTCGGTTTCCGGCTGCACCGCTGGTAAACTTTCGGGGATACCTTGGCGAGGGAGAGCACTTCGGCCTGCTTGCAGGCAGCGTGTCTCCGTCATCGACTGGGTCTGTAACCTCCTTCGACGAAGGCGGGCCGGCGTTCAAGCCCGGGCCCGCGGGCGTGGAAGGTCACTCCAGACCTCCGCCCTTGCTGATCATCCAACCGCCACCCCGGCGGTACACCAGTAATCAAGGAGTACACATGTCTGAGCAGAAGCTCGCAGCAGAACTGCGCACCGAATTCGGCAAGGGCTACGCCCGTCGCGCCCGCGTTGCCGGCCGCATCCCGGCCGTCATCTACGGCCACGGCGCAGAGCCCATCCACGTAACCCTCCCGGGCCGCGAGACCACCCTGGCAGTCCGCGTTGCCAACGCCCTGCTGAACCTGGACATCAACGGTGAAGCACACCTGACGATCGTCAAGGACATCCAGCGCAACGCCATCAAGCAGACCATCGAGCACATGGACCTCCTGACCGTCCGCCAGGGCGAGAAGGTTTCCGTTGACGTGCCCGTCCACGTTGTTGGCGAAGTTGCACCGGGCGCCGTTGCGAACCAGGAGTCCGTCACCCTCTCCGTCGAGGCCGAGGCAACCCACCTCCCCACCGCCCTCGAGGTTGACATCGAAGGCCGCGAGGCCGGCGCGCACGTCCACGCTTCCGACGTCGTTCTTCCCAAGGGCGTCAGCCTGCTGACCGAAGCCGACACCCTGGTGGTTAACATCTCCGAGGCCGTTGCTGCCGAGGCTGAAGAGGGTACCGAAGGCGAAGAGGCTGCCGAAGCAGCCGAGTAGTCAGTGACTGCCTGAGGCCTTCAGCCTTTTCGTAAAGTGGCCGGGTCCCCGCGGGGTCCCGGCCACTTTACTTTGCCTGCGGCCTTCGCCTGCGTGGCGCCCCTTTCGCTGAGCGGGCCGGCCGCGCCGACCCGACGAGATTCCCTAGGATGGAACAATGACTGACACCTGGCTGATTGTTGGCCTCGGCAACCCTGGCAGCGAGTACAGCGGCAATCGCCACAATGTGGGGCAGATGGTGCTCGATGAGCTGGCTGCGCGCATGGGCGGAAAGTTCAAGGCCCATAAGTCGCGCGCCCAGGTGGTCGAAGGGCGTCTGGGAATCGGCGGCCCCCGCGTGGTCCTCGCCAAACCGATGACCTACATGAACGTCTCCGGTGGCCCGGTGGCTGCCTTGACCAAGTTCTTCGACATCGCCGCAGACCACGTCATTGCCGTCCATGACGAGATCGACATCCCCTTCAATACCATCAAGTTGAAGATCGGCGGCGGCGAAGGCGGCCACAACGGGCTCCGCGATATTTCCAAGGCCTTGGGAACCAAGGACTACCTGCGGGTCCGGGTTGGAGTCGGAAGGCCCCCGGGACGGATGGACACCGCCGATTACGTCCTCCGCGACTTCGGCACAAGCGAAAAAAGGGAGTTGCCCCTGCTCCTGGACGAGGCGGCCGACGCCGTCGAGCTCCTGATAAGCCAGGGATTGCTCGTCGCCCAACAGAAACACCACCCCGCCAGACCTTGAGCAAATCTTGAGGAAAGCCTGATCAAAGCCTTACGGTCCTGGCGACCCCAAGCCCTACAAAGTGTCGGCGCCCGGCGGTAGTGTGCATGGTACGCAGGGTACGCGGTTGGGGACTGTAGCGAGGGATGCGGGTGTCGGCGGAATTGCTCAACAGGAACGGGGGAGGCGCAGCAAGGGCTGCGGCTCCCGATCTTGTTGGCGGTCCTTCCGACCGGCAGACCTGGTCCCTCCTGGCCCGCAGCCACGATCTCGCCAGGGCCAACAAACACCTTGAATCCCAGGACTCCTACGGTGTGGTGCTGACCGGAGTGCGGGGCATCGGCAAGTCGGGGCTGGCGCGGGCCGTGGTGTCCTCACTCGGCCCCAAAGTCCATAGCCTGCAGCTCCGCAACACCGTTGCCAACGGGCAGACCCCTTACGGGTGCCTGGGCTTCCTCCTTGCACGGCTCCCGTCCGAAGCCGTCAGTTCACCGACCGGAATACTCCATGCGATCACCTCGCTCATCCGCGCGGAGGCGGCCGGGAGGCAGACGGTCTTCATCGTGGACAACGCCGGCGGAATGGACCCCATGAGCACCGGGGTGCTCCTCAACCTCATGGCAACAGGGACCGCCAAAGTCATCGCCACCGTCCAGCGTGCCAGTGACCTGCCCGAGGATTTCCACCGGTTGGTCCTGGAGGAGCAACTCCGCGAAGTCCACCTGAACAGCCTGACGGAGGAACAGACCAGGCAGGTCCTCGGGTCCGTCCTGGGCCACTATGTCTCTTCGACGCTGGTTGGCTCCCTGCACGCCGCCGTGGGCGGAAACCCGATGCTCCTGCACTCGTTGTTGGATGAGCAGCGGCACTCCGGAAACCTGGTGCTCAACGACTCCGTCTGGACCCTGAGGGACCGCATCAAGCTTGAGGGCGCCACGGTAGTGGAGGACTTTGTCCGTTCCAGGCTGGCGCGCGAACCGCAGGCCAACCGGACCGTCGTCGAAATCCTTGCCTGCGCACAGCGCGCTACCCTCATGGACCTGGCAGCGATCTTCAGCACCGAGGTGTTGGTGGAGATGGAGGAATCCGGGCTGCTCGCCGTTGACCGGTGCGGTGAGCATTGGGTCTCCCTCCGCGATCCCTACCTTGGCGAGGTTGTCCGGGGCTGGCTAAGCACCAGGCGGCGCCGGGAGTTGCGGCTCATGCTGTTTGGGCCAAAGGAACCGGAACTGAGCCGGCTGGCTCCCCAGGACCTGTTGAGCTACGCCGCCTGGATGCACGCCTGCGAAGACGAACCGGCTCCCTCTCCCGCGCATGCACTGGCCGCGGCCGGCGCCGCCCTTGACGACTACGATCCCAACTTCGCCATCCAGTGCACTCTCTCCCTTGACCCTAAGGACCACGAGTGGGTTGCCGGCCAGCGCCTCAAGGCCGCGGCCTACCTCATGCTGGATCTCCCGCTGCACGCAGCCCAGGCCTTGGACGAGGTGTCCGAAGCCCGCCTCGCTTCCCAGGGGCCTGTGGAGTTTGCCGGGATCACTGCGGCAAAGTGCCAGGCGATGACCTGGATCGATGGTCGTTCAGGGATGGTGCCCGGGGTCATTGCCGAGGCCAGCCAGACGCTGGACGCTTTGGAAGCGGTTGGCAAGCAACCGGAGGCGGATCTCCTACGTGCGCGGAACCGCCTCACTCTCTGCAATTACGAGTACCAAATCTACATGGGCGAGTATGCGGACATCATCGACGCGCTGGAAGCCGAGCTGGATAAGGACAGGGACGTCGACCCGGAGCACTGGCTGATGTCCGGCTTCTTCCTGGTGGAGGCACGGTGCATGCTGGGCCGCGAACTTGAGGCACAGCAACTGGCCCGCGTCATGTCCAAGCACTTGCGGGAGGTCGGCAGCCCGGGGCCATTGGAAGAAGCGTTCGCCCGCCACGTCTTCCCGGTGCTGTTGTTGTCCGGCCAGTGGCGGAAGTGCATCGAACTTATGCGCCGGGCTCCTTCCAAGCCTTCCCGGCTTCAGTACAGGGGCGCCATTACGGAGCTGGGCATTGGCATGGCCTACGCCTACGCGGGCAAGCCGTCGAGCGCCATTGAGCCGCTTCGCTCGGCCGCCGCCCAGCTGGAACTCCGGCCGGCAATGAACCTCGTCAAGGTGGCTTACGCAGCTACCGCCTTCGCTTACGCCCAGCTGGGAAACTCACTCGAGGCCGGACGCTACCTGGACCTTTTCCGGACATGCCGTGGAACGGGAACCTACTTCTCCGAGTCCGTCGCCGGCTTTTGCGCAGAAATGGCCGGGCGGTGGATGGGAGACCCGGAGGTCAAGCAGCGGCTTCTGGCGAGGGTCCACCAGGATGTGGCCAAGCAGCGGTTCACGACGGCGGGCATCTGCCTTTTCGGCGCCACGGTGGAGGGCACCGATGCCGAATACCGTTTGCTGGAGGAGATCGCCGGCAACCGGCAGGGCCCGCTGGCGAAGATCTCCGGTGACCTCGCCCGGGGGTCCTTGAACCGCAGCTCCCGGTCCCTCCTTGCCGCAGCTGATGCCGCTGCTGCCCTCGACCTGTTGGTGGTTGAGGCCCGATGCGTTGCCATGGCTTTGGATTTTGCCCGCGACTCCGGTGAGACCACCACCGCCAGGACGGCACAGCTCCGGCTCGAACGACTCGAACAATCGGTATCGGCCCTGCCGATCCAACCTCGCAGTGACGCGCCGGTATTGACCGAGCGTGAACGGCAAATTGCCAAACTTGCTGGAAAGGGTGTCAGCAACCGTGAAATCGCAATGGATATTGGGGTGTCTGTGCGGACAGTGGAAGGTCACCTCTACCAAGTATTTACCAAGCTTGGCGTATCGTCGCGGGGCGAGCTCAATGGTCTCCTCTGAGCTGCCGGTCCCCGCGTCCCTCCTTTCGGTGAGCGCCGCCCATGCAGGCTGAACACCTGGTTGGCCGTGAAGCCGAATTGGAGCTGGCCACGGAAATATTGAGGCAGGAAGGGGCAGGGGCCGTCCTCCTGCTCGCGGATCCCGGAATCGGGAAGACCGCCATGGCCGCGGAGATCGCTGCCCGGCTCGCCGGTGAGATGGTGGTGATGCGCGTCCACGGAAGTCCGGCCCTGTCCGCGGTCCCCTTCGGCGTGCTGGCGCCATACTTGCTGGACCTCCCGGTGGAACAAGCGACGTCTCCGGTAGCGATCCTGCGGGAATTCTGGTCACAATTCGAGAAGCGCCGCGGGAACGCCGGCGCCAGACTCCTGCTGGTGGTGGATGACGCCCACGACCTCGACGAGGGAAGCACCCAGATCCTGGCCGAGCTCGTGACGGCGGGATGGGCCAGGCTCGTGGCCACGGGCAGGCCCCGGCCCGGGCTTCCCGCGGCCCTGCTGCAGCTCTGGTATGACGGCCTGGCCGAGCGCCTGGAGCTGCACCCACTGGACAAAGAGACCGTTACTGAGCTCGTGGAGAAAACCCTGGGTGGCACGGTCATGGCCAGCACGGCGGATGTCTTCCACACGGTCTCCGAGGGCAACCCGTTGTTGCTCCGTTCGCTGCTGGAGGATGCCAAGGCCGAGGGGAACCTGGTCCGCCGGAACGGCGTGTGGTTCCTTACCCGTGCGTTGACGGGGCGGGGCGAGGGACTGGCCGAGGTGGTCCGCAACAAGGTGCTGAGGACCAGCGAAGCCGAACGGGAGGCGATGTTTGTCATTGCCTTGTCCGAACCCGTCCCTGCCGCCGTCCTAGACTCCATGGTTGGCAGGGACACCGTCCGGGCTTTGATGGACAGTCGCCTGGTTCTCTCAACCAACGGAGCCGGAAGCCCCCTGAAGATGTGGCACCCGATGTATGGCGAAGCCCTGCGCCAGATCGTTTCGCCCGCCCGGAGCCTGCAGATCAGGCAGCGGATGGTCCAACACCTGCTCACTGCTCCCGCCACGGCTGAGGGCCTGCTCCGGATGGTGAGCTGGGCACTGGACTGTGGCGCCGACGTCGACGATGAACAGCTGCTGGAAGCAGCGTTCCTGGCGGCCAAGCTGCTGCAGAATCCGCTGGCGATGGCCGCAGCCTCGGAAGTGCGCTCGGAGGCGTTGCGGCCCAGGGCAAGGGCGGTGATGGCCATGGTCAACTACAACGACGGCGACTATCACAGCACGGTCCGGTTGCTCGAGGAGGAAGCCGGGTTCCTGGACGCGGATCCCTCCGGGCCGTTGGGGGCCGGGCTTCTCTGGGCAGCGGCGCGCTCCGCCGTAGGTGACAGCTCGGAAGACATCGTTGCCGACGCCCGTGCCGCCGCTGATGCGCTTGCCGAACGTCGGGCCGACGACGGCGTGATGGTCCAGCAGATCCGGCGCCACGCAGTGGCCCTGGAACTTGCGGCGTTGGCGCACGACGGGCGTTATGCCGAGCTCAGGGAGGGGCTGGACTCTTTCGAAGCCGGGCTGGCGGCGGACCAACCCGACTACGTCATGAACCAGCTTTTCCTCCTGGCCATGAGGTGCGAGCTCCTGATGGTGGAGGGCCAACCAGTCCAAGCGGTGGACAAAGGCCGGGACGCAATGGTGCTGCTCGACGAACACAAGGACGACCTCCTCTACTTCAGCGATTTCATCCTGGTCCGCTTCGCCCTGGCCGCCGTGGAATCGGGGGAGTGGGCCGCAGCGGAGAACGCCTTGAACCGCTACGCTGCCAGTTCGGCCATGGGACTCATAACCTTCGGCGGAGATATCCAAACCCTCAAGGGGTTGTCCCTCTTGCGACAGGGCCGGCTTGAACAAGCCGGCCTGGTCCTTACGCCGGCCGTGGAGGCGCTCAAGGTGAAGGACCCGCAACGGCTCCGTGGCCTTGGCACAGCCTTGGCGTTCTACGCAGCTGCCAGGGCCAACAACACCGCGCTTGCGCGTCGATTGGAGACGGAGCTGGGTGGGGCAGCGCCCGGCGGCGCCTACGTTGAGGCACTGGCCGAGCTGTTCACCTTGGCCGGCAAGGAACACCTGGACAAAGGATCATCGCTGGAGACGTTGCGTCTTCTCCCGGAAACCGCGGCACTGCATCGCCTGCCCGGCGTCCTGCTGCAAAACCTGGTGCTCCGCGCCGAACTCGGTGATGCGGAGGCAGCACTGGCCATCCAGGAGACTGCCTCCGCGATGGGCGGTTCGTGGGCCCACGGCTGGGAGTCCCTGGCCAGCGCCCAAGTGGGCGGTGCAGGGGACGGCTTCGTCAACGCAGGCAACCTCCTGGCCGCCGCAGGCATGCCCGGCCCCGCGGCCGTGGCTTTCGACCGGGCAGCCAATGCCTTCGATGCCGAGGGCAAGCGCCCCGAAGCCCGGCAGGCCGCAGTACTCCGCGATGTCAGCGAGGCGAACCTTGGTGACGCCCTGGTCCATGATCCGCACACGGAAACCGATCGATCCGTACCGCTTACCCGCAGGGAGCAGGACATTGTGGCCTTGGCGGTCTCGGGCCTGACGGACAGGCAGATCGCGGAGAAGCTCATGGTGTCCGTGCGCACGGTGGAGGGGCACCTGTATCGGAGCTACGCAAAGCTGGGAATCCGTCGCCGGGAAGATCTGGGAGCGGCTGTCCGCAGTTGACGCGGAGGCTTCCTGACTGCGGCCCTCCTGAGTACCGTTCGAGCAGCAAAAACACCACTTGGCAGCAGCCCGGCACGGGATTTGGCCATTCAATGGAGTAACGCCTGCCCTGGTCGTTTCCGCCCCAAGTAGTGCCCTCGCCGGAGACTGAGTACAAGGGAGTACCGGCACCAAAAAACGCTGTGGGTAATCGAGTACCAACTACTGGTGTTCAGCTTTCCGCCAGACGGTTAACTGTTTCTTGGAAGGACGGTTAGCCCCAAGCATCGCCGGAATTCCAACCAGCAACACCCGCATCGGTGGTCTCGTTGAGCCGATGCTCCGGCCGCCGCATGGCGGTCCGGCCCTGGACGAAGCCGGCGGCGACAGAGTCTTCTGAGACCGAGACTCTCCCCCCAGCCGTCGCCGGCTTCTAGGCCAGGGATCCGCACCTCGCGGGAAACCCACCCCTCCCGGACCAAGGGACTGCTGCAATTGGAGTGCGCATGCTGCCGGACCCCTGGCTGGACGAAGACACCGTCACAGTCGGGCTGAGGCCACCGGCGTTCCCGGACCGGAAGCATCTCCTGGAGCTCATCCTGAAGGCCGTACCCTCGCCGTCCACCAATGGTCTGGTGGTGGTAGGGGACAGGGGGTCCGGAAAGAGCCATTTGCTGCTCTCCATCCAGGCGGGACTACCCGACTCAATGGACGTCCGGATGTTCGCGGGGAGGCCCGAACTCGAAGACACCCGGTTCGGCGCCCTGGGTACGGACCCGGAAGCGGACAGCGAACATCGCGGCCTGCCCGGGATGCCCGGCCTGCAGGTTTTGCGGGCGCTCACCCGAACCCTTGGCCCGGCAGACTACCTCTACACGCCGCCCTCCGGACGCCGCCGACCCAAGCGGCATGCGACGGCGGTCCGCCGGCCCCCGCTGGTGCTGCTCGTGGATGACATCCATTACGTCGACCCCGCCTCCCTTGCCGTCCTGCTGCAGCTGATTCCCGGCTTTGGCGCCACCCTTGTGGCAACAGCGGACAGCAGGAAGCCATTGCCGCAGGACCTTTACCAGTTGTGGGAGGACGGCTTCCTGGAGCAGTACCTTCTGCCGCCCTTCACCCTCCACGAGGCACACATCCTGTGCGAAGAGCTGTTGCAGGGGAAAGTCCAGCGGCGGGTCAGCAGCCTCCTTGCCGTGATGAGCGGGTTCAATGCAGGCCTCCTTTGCCTGGCCGTGGAGGATGCCAGGCGCGCGGGACTGTTGGTGGAGCGCGACGGCTTCTGGACGTTCGATGTGCGGGCCCGCTGCGACTGGCCCGCAGTGGTTGAGCATGTGGGGGCCGAGCACGCCCACCACCCGGACGATGTCCGGGAAGCCCTCGAGCTCATCGCCTTGTCCGAGCCCTTGGCCTTGGACATCGTGGAGCGCCGTTTTGGCCAACGTGCCGTCGAACAGCTCCTTGCCGCCCACCACATCAGGCTCCTGCCCGGCAGCCCTCCCACGGTTCGGACGAGTTCCTGGCTGCGCGGCGAGGCGACCCGCTTGGCGGTCCCGGGCTCCCGCAGCACAGCCTTGAGGCTCGGCATTGACGGGCCCGCGCTGACCCGGGAATCGGCGCCGGCGATGCTCCGGTGGATGACGTGGACCCTCGACAGCGGTTTGCCCCTTTCAAATGAAGTGACGCTTTCCGATGAATTGATCCTGTCCGCGGCTGCCGCGGCCGACCGGCCATCCACGGCTGACCTGGCCCTGCGTGCGGCTGCGGCGGTTAAAGACGCCGGGCACCTGCACGAGGCGAAACTGCTCAGGGCGAGGGCGCTCATCGCGGAAGGGCAATTGAAAGAGGCTGCTCCCGAGCTTCGGGAGTTGACCGTTGCCGCGGCGCAGCCGGACGTGCGGGCAGAGGCCGCCCACCGGCTCATGGCCTTGAGCCTGATAGGCGTTGTTCCGGAGGACGTTGCAGTGCAGGGGCCGGGACCCGGATTGCTGCGCTCGGCGAGAGAGCCGGCGGCCAGGATCACGCGGCATGTCCGGTCCGCCGAGCGCCTTCTGTTGGCAGGAGCCGCGCCGCGGGCCTTGGAAGAGACTTCGTCCGCGATCGCCGCCGTCAGTGCGGACCCTGCGCTGGAGATGTTCAGGCCCGCGGTACTGCTGCGGCACGTGGTGTGCCTGCGAGCGAACCTGGCTTGGGGACAACTGGAAGCCCTCCTGAATTGTCCCGGGGACTACGCCCTACCTCCTCATCTTGCGTCCTGCCTGGAAGTGGCTCGCGGGTACGTCGAGTTGAGCCAGGGACTTCCGCAGGCTGCGCGCCTGACTCTTGGGCCTGCATTGGCGGGCCTGCACGACGCCGGGCTTCCGCCGGTTTTGGCGCTCGCAGCGGCGATGTTGGCCTATTGTGAGGCGATGGCAGGCAACGCCGCCGAGGCCGGAGCCAGGATTGCCCAAAGCCGCTCAGCCGTTCGGAACAGCGGACCGGAGTCCGGGTTGCTGGCAGAGCTTAGTGCCCTCTTCGTCGCGGCCGCGCAGGACCTGGCCGCGCAGGACTTAGGCGAGGAAGATGGCCACGTCTTCGCCCTCGCGGAGGAATTTCACGCCGCGGACAATCTTTTCCTCGAAGCCGAGGCCGTCTCCCTCCTGACCCTCAACGCCAGCGGGACCGCCGTCGAGGATCTTGTACTCCAACGACGCTTGGCGGAGCTGGGTGAGATGGTCGAGGGTCCCGCGGGAGAGTCCTTGCGGACGTTTGCGCTGGCCCTCCTGGACCATGATCCCAAGACGCTCGAGTCGGCGGGCCGGAGCCTTTCCGTGAACCGTCAGTTTGCCCATGCAGCGGTTTGCTACGCCCGGGCCGCCAACGGTTATGAGGCCAGGACGCGCAGCGCAGCCAGCCGGCGCGCTTCGGTCATGATGGAGAGGCTGCGGAAGGCCTTCGAGAGCGGGGTTGTGCCGCCCCTTGGCTGGTTGCCGGGAGCCGCGGGGCGCTGACGTGCCGGATGCCACATCTACGCCTGGCCTGCAGCGTGGGATAATTGAATGTCCCTGAAGGCTTTCCAAGGAGCGCCCCTTGACCGTCGTATCAACTCCCGCCTCGCTGCAGCAGTCCGTGCAAGCCATGGACAACGCCGAGGTCTTGCGGATCCGGAACGACTTCCCCGTACTGGCCCAACAGGTCAACGGCAAGCCGCTCATCTATCTTGATTCCGGTGCCACGTCCCAGAATCCGCTGAGCGTGATCGAGGCGGAACAGGAATTCTACGAGCAGCGCAACGCAGCCGTTCACCGTGGAGCGCACCATCTTGCAGTGGAGGCCACGGAAGCCTTCGAAGATGCCCGCCAGACGGTCGCCGATTTCGTGGGAGCGCAGTACGAGGAAACCGTGTGGACCTCGAACGCCACGGAGGGTCTCAACCTGGTCAGCTACGCCTTGTCCAACGCCGCCCTGTGGGCCGCGCAGGGCAGGGGTACCGCGGCCTTGAAGGAACTGGCCATCGGCCCCGGGGACGAGATCGTGGTCACCGAAATGGAGCACCACGCCAACCTCATTCCGTGGCAGGAACTCGCGTTCCGGACCGGAGCCACCCTGAAGTACATCCCCATAACCGACGACGGTTCGCTGCGGCTGGACGCTGCCGCGGAGATCGTGGGGGAGCGGACCCGCCTGCTGGCGTTCACGCATGCGTCGAACGTCCTGGGCACCATCAACCCGGTCCGGGAACTCGTAGCCCTGGCCCGCCGTGTGGGTGCGCTGGTTGTGCTCGATGCCTGCCAGTCCGTGCCCCACATGCCCATCGACGTAAAGGCGCTGGACGTTGATTTCGCGGTGTTCTCGGGCCACAAGATGCTCGCTCCCACCGGCGTTGGCGTGCTGTATGGGAAGCAGGAACTCCTGGATGTCCTCCCGCCCTTCCTGACCGGCGGTTCCATGATCACCACGGTCACCATGGAGCGCGCCGAGTACCTGCCGGCCCCGCAACGCTTTGAGGCGGGCACGCAGCGGATTTCACAGGCGGTCGCGTTGGCCACTGCCGTGAACTACCTGTCCGAGACCGGGATCGACCGCATCCACGCATGGGAGGCCACGCTCGGCCAGCGGCTGGTGAAGGGCCTGGAAAGCATTGACGGCATCCGGGTGGTTGGTCCAGCAGCAGGCTCGGAACGTATTGGCCTGGCGGCGTTCGACGTCGCCGGGGTGCACGCACACGACGTCGGGCAGTTCCTTGACGATCGCGGAATCGCCGTACGCGTGGGCCACCACTGCGCCCAGCCGCTCCATCGCCGCCTCGGCCTCACCGCCACCACCCGTGCGAGCACCTACCTGTACAACACCACGGACGATGTCGACGCCTTCCTCGACGCCGTCTCCGGAGTGCGGGCCTACTTCCAGGCCTGACACGGCAACGCCCACCAAACTTCCACGAACAGGCAAGCATCACCATGAGTCTCGACCAGTTGTACCAGCAGATCATCCTGGACCATTCCAAGCAGCGCCACGGCAGCGGCCTGGCGGATACGGCTGCGCCTGCGGGTGCAGCCACCGGCCAGTCCCACCAACTCAACCCGGTGTGTGGAGATGAAGTGACCCTGCGCCTGGCCGTCACCGATGGAACCGTGAAGCAGGTGAGCTGGGACGGCGCCGGATGTTCCATCTCCATGGCCTCGGCATCTGTCTTGAGCGAGATGGCGGAGGGCATGTCCGTGGCGGAACTGCATTCGGTGATCGACAACTTCAGGGAAGTCCTGCGTTCCCGCGGGAAGGTCGCGGCCGATCCCGAGATCCTTGGGGATGCTGCAGCTTTCGAGGGCGTGGCCCGCTATGCCGCACGGGTCAAGTGCGCCATGATTTCCTGGGTCGCCGCCGAGGACGCCCTCAACCAAGCCACGGCCTGACCCCGGGCTAAGCCGTCGGCTAGCCGCGGGCGAAGACGTCAGGTACGCCGTCGCCGTCGTCGTCCCGTTCTTCTTCAGCCGCCACCTGCCGGTACCGCCGGTTGCGGGCCCTCAGCACGACGGCGGCAAGCACCGCCGAGGTCAGGGAACCGGCGAGGATGGCCACCTTGGCGTGGTCGTTGTGGGCCGAGCCCGCGCCGAAGCTGAGTTCGCCGATGAGCAGTGAGACGGTGAACCCGATCCCGGCCAGGAGCGCCAGGCCGAAGAGGTCGATCCACGCGATGCTGGAGTCCAGGCTGGCGCGCGTTGTCCTGGTGACCAGGAACGTGGTCCCGAAGACGCCCGCTGCCTTGCCCGCCACCAGCGCTGCCATAACGCCCAAGGCAACGGGATCGCTGAGTGCCGCCGCCATGCCGTCGACGCCGCCCAGGACAACCCCCGCGGAGAAGAACGCAAAGACGGGTACCGCGAATCCGGCCGAGAAGGGCCGGAGCCGGTGCTCGAAGTGTTCCGCGAGCCCCTCGGCGGGTTCGCCTTTCCTGCCGCTGGCAAAGACCGGCACGGCAAAGCCCAGGAGCACTCCCGCCACGGTGGCGTGGATGCCCGAGGCATGGACCAAAGCCCACGTGGCCAGGGCCAGGGGGAGCAGCAGGTACCAACTCCGGACGCGCTTCTGGACGAGGAGCGTGAAGAGGCCCAGCGGAACCAATGCCGCGAGCAGCAGGAGTGGCTGGAGTCCGGTGGAGTAGAAGAAGGCAATGATGCCGATCGCGATGAGATCGTCCACCACGGCGAGCGTCAGGAGGAAGGTCCGGAGTGCGGCGGGAAGATGCGTGTTGATGACGGCGAGCACCGCCAGGGCGAAGGCGATGTCCGTGGCTGTGGGGATGGCCCAGCCCTTGAGGGTTTCCTGGGCGGAACCGAGGTTGAAGAGGACGTAGATCAAAGCGGGGACAAGCACGCCGCCGAAAGCGGCGGCAACCGGGACCGCTGCTTTGGAGGGCTTGCGGAGTTCCCCGGCGACGAACTCGCGTTTGAGTTCGAGGCCCGCGAGGAAGAAGAAGACCGCCAGGAGTCCGTCGGAAGCCCAGTGGCCCAGGCTGAGCTCAAGGTGCCAGGGTTCGTAACCGAGCTTGAGGTCGCGCAATGCGAAGTAGCCGTCTGCTGCGGGGGAGTTGGCCCACACCAGGGCAATAACGGTGGCTCCCAGCAGCAGGGCTCCGCCAACAGTTTCCGTGCGCAGGATGGCCAGGATGCGGCGGTACTCAGGATAGCTGGACCGGGTGAAAATTTTGCTGGTGGATGGCGGGTTGGCCACGGGGCTCCTTGGCTGGTTCGGGGTATCACAATGACTCCGCCGACCAGACTTCCCGGCACACCAGCTTCAATCTTACCCAACTGGGGGACAGTCAATGCTCCAATGAGGGCTCATTAGTGCGTTTACTGTCCCCCAGTTGGGTGGAACTTACGCGAGGAGGCCTGCGACGCCGATTATCGCCGTCGCCAGTCCCAGCACCATGGAGATGGTCACCAGGACCACGTGCACAGTGAGGAACTTGGTGGCCGTACCCGCGGCGTCACGGGCACGGGGGTCCTTCATGACGCGCTTGAGGAACTGCGGCCAAACTACCAGGGACCACACGCCGGCAACGATCAGGACGACCGCCAGGATGGCAGGAAGCTCCACGCTAGTGGCTTTCGAGCCAGGCCTGGGCCTGCTGGGACTGGATGTTCAGGGCCTTGCCGACCATCGGCTCAGCGGCGTCGGCGATCTTGCCGCCGAGGAACGGAACAGAGGAGGTGACGTTCCCTTCGAGCTCGATGCGGGTGCTGCCACCCTCGGCCACCAGGCGCTGGACTGCCGCGACATCGAGCGGAGCACCGGCTACCTTCAAGGCGATCTTGCTGGAACGCGAACCGTCAGCCGCGGGGGCTTCCCACTGCTCGGTCTGGGTGACCGTCAGGCTCTCGCCAACGAACTTGCGGGCGATGTCCGGCAGGCGCGTCGTAGGCAGCGTGCGGACAGTGGTGGTGCTGAAGGCACCGGCGGGGTCACCGTCGATCGTGAACGATTCCAGGGAGCCGCCCACCAGTTCACTCGTGTGGCGCAGGAAGTCTTCGTCGACGAAGACGGCAGCTACGCGGTCAACGCTGTGCGGCAGGGTGGTGGATGCACTCAGGGCCATGGGTCCTCCGTGGATGTGGTGGTGTTGAAGCTCTTTTAGCTCCCAACATCCTACGGGGTGTCTCCGGGCACTCCCCAACCCGGCTGCACGGCCGCCTCCTCGGAACCGGCTTCCTGCAACGCCGTGGCCGCCGCCGAGATGTTCCGTGCCATCGACGGAAAAATGAAGCCATGGAAGGGGTACACGCCCAGCCAGTACAGCCTTCCGGCCAATCCACGCGGGAAGAAAACGGCACGCTGCCTGTACAGGCTCCCGCTGCCGTCGGGCTCCACCGCCAACTCGAGCCAGGCGCGGCCCGGCGCCCGCATCTCCGCCCGCAGGCGCAGCAAGTGGCCGCGTTCAATGGCCTCGACCCGCCACCAATCCACTACTTCGCCGCTGCCCAGGGTCTTGGGATGGCGGCGTCCGCGGAGGAGGCCCGCGCCGCCCTGCAGCTTGTCCAGCCAGCCTCGCACCCGCCAGGCCAAGGGCAGCGAATACCAGCCGTTCTTGCCGCCGATCCCCTCAATGATGGTCCACACGTGTTCGGGCCGGGCAGGACTGTGGAAGGTCCGGGTGTCCGTGTAGACCTTGTAGCCTGCCCAGTCGGGATCGCTCGGCAGGGGATCGGCATCGACGCCTGCGTTGGCCCACGTAGTCTCCACTTGGCCGTCGCGCTCCTTGCCCAGCGCCAAGGCGACGGCGCGGCGGTACGGCGTCAGGCCGCCGTCGGGCTGGGGGATGTAATGGTCGACGTCGTGCTCCCGCGACACGGCGTCGTGCTGCAGCGACTGAACCAAGGGGAAGGACATGGACAGCGGAATGGGAGTGACCAGGGCAACCCACAGCCCGGCGAGCTTTGGAGCCGGGACGGGCAAGGCGATGACAAGGCGTCTGGGAAGGCCGCGCTCCAGGGCGTACTCGTTCATCATGTCCTTGTACTTCAAGACATCCCGCGAGCCGATATCGAACGAGCGGTTGAGCTTGTCCGGAAGCGTTGCCGCGGCCACGAGGTAGTGCAGCACATCCCGGACGGCGATCGCCTCGATCCGGTTGTTGACCCAGCTCGGGGCTGGCATGACGGGCAGGGTGTCGGCCAGATGCCGGATCATTTCGAACGAGGCCGAGCCCGAACCGATCACCACGCCGGCCTGGAACACCACGGAGTCCACACCCGACTCAAGGAATATCCGGCCCACCTTTTCCCGGGACCGCATGTGCGTGGAGAGCAGCGCGTTGTCCGGATGGAGGCCGCCGAGGTACACGACCCTGTCCACACCCGCCTTGGCCGCCGCCGAGGCAACGAGGCGGGCCATGGCCTCTTCCTTGGCTTCGAAGCCGCTGCCCGAAGCCATGGAGTGCACCAGGTAGTACAGCACGTCCACGCCCTCGAACGCCTTCGCGGCGCTGTCCCCGTTGTCCAGCGAGTCCTGGATGATTTCCACTTGCTCGTGCCAGGGAACGTCCTTGATTTTTTGGCGTGAACGGACCAGCACTTTGACCCGGTGTCCCGCTTCGAGGAGCCGCGGGACCAGGCGCCCGCCAATATAGCCGGTGGCACCCGTGACCAGGACTGTCCGGGACTGCTGGGGATCGTAAGGCTGCAAGGGGAACTCCTGGGGCTGGAGGGAGGGGTAGGCTGGAATCAACCCGGCATTCTTTTGAATTTCCGGGCATTTGTGTTGCCTGCCCTTGGACCCACCCTAGGAGTTTCAGCCATGAGCCTCAACGGCCTGCGCCGCGCACTCGCGGAAGACAAGACTTTTGCGCGTGTCCGTACCGAGGCCGGGCGGCCGTTCGAGTCCCGCAACGCGGATTACCGGATCAGCGCGCCCAACGGCATGCGTTCGGTTCTGCTCGCCGAGATGGCCGATGCCTTGGCCGCGGAGGATTCCGCAGCACCGGTGGTCCTCGCCGTCACAGCCACAGGGCGCGAGGCCGAGGACCTGACCGCCGCGCTCGCTTCCTACCTTCCTGCCGAGTCCGTGGCCACCTTCCCGAGCTGGGAGACCCTCCCGCACGAGCGGCTTTCGCCGCGCTCGGACACAGTGGGGCGCCGGCTCTCGGTGCTGCGCCGGCTGGCCCACCCCGAAAGTTCGACGGCGGCCCCGTTGCGCGTGGTGGTTGCCCCGGTCCGCGCCGTGGTCCAGCCCATCGTGGCCGGCTTGGGCGACCTCGTCCCGGTCACCTTGAAAGTAGGCCAGGAACGCTCCTTCACCGAAGTGGTCCGTGCCCTTTCCGACGCTGCCTATGCCCGCGTGGACATGGTCACGCACCGCGGTGAATTCGCCGTGCGCGGCGGCATCCTGGACGTCTTTCCGCCCACCGAGGACCACCCGATCCGCGTGGAGTTCTTCGGCGACGAAATAGACCAGATGCGCTGGTTCGCCGTGGCCGACCAGCGCTCGCTGTCCGCCCCCGGCATCCACCACCCCACGGAACTGCATGCCCCGCCTTGCCGCGAAATCCTGATCACCCCTTCCGTCATGTCCCGCGCGGCAAAGCTGAAAGCGGACATGCCCGCAGCGGCTGACATGCTGGAGAAGATCGCCGGCGGCATAGCCGTTGAAGGCATGGAATCCCTCGCTCCGGTCCTGGTGGATGCCATGGTTCCGTTCGTGGACCAGCTCCCGGCCGGTTCCATCACCGTGGTGATCGAACCGGAAAAGGTCCGCACCCGCGCGCACGACCTCGCGGCTACCAACGAAGAGTTCCTGGAAGCGGCTTGGTCAACAGCGTCCGACGGCGGTGCCGCGCCGCTCGATCTGCTGTCTCGGGCGTCCACGGACCTGCATGCGGCCAGTTTCCGTTCCCTCACGGACACCCGCTCCGCCGCACTGGAACACGGTGTCTCCTGGTGGTCCATCACCTCGCTCGCCTCCGATGAGGAATTGGTCCTGGATATCGATGTCCTGAACCTGCACGCCCGCGAGCCCCGCGGCTACCAGGGCGACGTCGCTGAAATGCTCGACTTCATCGGCTCGCGCGTCCGCGACCAGTGGCGCGTCGTGGTGGTGACGGATGGGCCCGGGCCGGCGCAGCGTTTGGCCGAGTTGTTCCACGATGCCGACATCCCTTGCAGCCGCGTCGACTCCCTGGACAAGGAGCCGCAGCCCGGCCTCATCGAGGTGACCTGTGCCGCCGTCGGACGCGGTTTTGTGCTGGACGGGCTCAAACTGGGCCTCCTCACCGAAGCCGACCTGCTGGGGCGCGCTTCGGCCAGTTCCACCAAGGACATGCGGCGCATGCCGTCCAAGCGGCGCAATGCCGTTGACCCGCTGCAACTGCACGCCGGGGACTTCGTGGTCCATGAACAGCACGGCATCGGGAAGTTCGTGGAGTTGATCCAACGCAAGGTGGCCGGAACGTCGGCCTCGGATTCGGGACTGCGTGAGTACCTGGTCCTGGAGTATGCGCCGTCAAAGCGTGGTGCTCCGGGGGACCGCCTGTTCGTACCTACGGACCAGTTGGACCAAGTGACCCGGTACGTGGGCGGCGACACTCCGGCCTTGAGCAAGATGGGTGGTGCCGACTGGGCCAGCACCAAGTCCAAGGCCCGCAAGGCCGTCAAGGAAATCGCGGGCGAACTCATCCGCCTGTACTCGGCCCGCATGGCTTCCCGCGGGCACGCCTTCGCCCCGGATACCCCGTGGCAGCGCGAGCTTGAGGAGGCCTTCCCGTACGTGGAGACCCCGGACCAGCTGACCACCATCAACGAGGTCAAGGCGGACATGGAGCGGGAGATCCCCATGGACCGTTTGGTCTCCGGCGACGTTGGCTACGGCAAGACCGAGATCGCCGTGCGTGCCGCGTTCAAGGCGGTCCAGGACGGGAAGCAGGTGGCGGTGCTGGTGCCCACCACTTTGCTGGCCCAGCAGCACTACGAGACGTTCACCGAGCGCTTCTCAGGCTTCCCCTTGCGGGTCAAGCCGCTGTCCCGGTTCCAGACCTCGAAAGAGGCCAAGGAAACCGCGGAAGGTGTCAAGAACGGCTCCGTGGACGTCGTCATCGGAACGCACCGGTTGTTGTCCAAGGACTTCGAGTTCAAGGACCTCGGCTTGGTGATCGTCGATGAAGAGCAGCGGTTCGGCGTGGAGCACAAGGAAGCGCTCAAGAAGATGCGCACCAACGTGGACGTGCTGGCCATGAGTGCCACCCCGATCCCGCGAACCCTGGAAATGTCGCTGACGGGTATCCGGGAAACCTCCACCCTGGCCACACCGCCGGAAGAACGCCACCCGGTGCTCACGTACGTCGGCCCCTACACGGACAAGCAGACCTCGGCAGCAATCCGCCGCGAACTGATGCGCGAAGGCCAGGTGTTCTTCGTTCACAACCGTGTCTCGTCCATTGAGCGCGTTGCGGCGCAGATCCGGGAACTGGTTCCTGAGGCCCGCGTGGAAGTTGCGCACGGGCAAATGTCCGAGAGCCGCTTGGAGAAGATCATCGTGGACTTCTGGGAAAAGCGCTTCGACGTCCTGGTGTGCACCACCATCATCGAGACCGGCCTGGACATCTCAAATGCCAACACCCTGATTGTGGACGGCGCGGACAAGTACGGCCTCTCGCAGCTCCACCAGCTCCGTGGACGCGTGGGCCGTGGACGCGAACGGGCCTACGCGTACTTCCTGTACCCCTCGGAAAAGCCGCTGGGCGAGGTGGCGTTGGAGCGGCTCAAGGCCGTTGCCGCGCACAACGAGCTCGGTGCCGGCATGCAGTTGGCCATGAAGGACCTCGAGATCCGTGGTGCGGGTAACCTGCTCGGAGGCGAACAGTCCGGCCACATCCAGGGCGTGGGCTTCGACCTCTACATCCGGCTGGTGGGCGAAGCTGTGGCCGAGTATCGAGGCGAGGCCGAGGAGAAGGCCGCCGAGATGAAGATCGAGCTACCCGTCAACGCGCACTTGCCGCATGACTACGTGCCCGGTGAACGGCTCCGCCTTGAGGCATACCGCAAGTTGGCCGCGGCTGTGACCAATGAAGCCATTGACGAGGTCCTTGCCGAACTCGTGGACCGGTACGGCGAGCCGCCGCTGCCCGTGCAGAACCTGATTGCCGTGGCCCGCTTCCGGGTGGGCGCCCGGGAAGCAGGCCTGTCCGACGTCGCCCTCCAAGGCAACTTCATCCGCTTCTCGCCGGCGCAACTGCCCGAATCCAAGACCATGCGCCTGAACCGCATGTACCCGGGTTCGCAGGTCAAGCCTGCCTTGGACGCGGTGCTGATCCCGAAGCCGAAGACCGCCCGAATCGGAGGCCGGGACCTGCAGGACGCCGAGATCCTCCAGTGGGCCAACAACGTGATCGAAGCGATCTTCACCGACGTACCAGTGAAGGCCGGCTAAGCGAATGATGGGAGGACACCACGCCGCGTCGGGAGCCGCGGCGTGGATAGCTATTGCCTCGACCGGCCCCTACGCGTTGGGTTGGTACCCGCTTGACTCCACCGGCATCCTGATCGGCGCCATGGCGACGGCGGGAACGGCACTCGTGTGCGACTGGGACCACCGGCACAGCACCATCGCCAACTCGCTGCCGCCGCTCTCCAACGCCATCGCAGTGGGGATCGAGAAGGCCAGCGGTGGGCACCGGCAGGGGACGCATTCGCTGCTGGGAGCCTCGGCGTTCGTGGTCCTGGCTGCGATGGCCGCGCAGTTCCAGATGGTCACGCCCGTAGGAAAGCTGTCCGTCGGCGCCGGGCTGCTGTGCATGTTCATGATCAACCTCGCGGCCAAAGCACTCAACCTGTTTCCCAAGTCCGGCTGGATCACCAACTGGCTTTTCGCGCTGGTGATGGCCGGGCTCGTGACGTGGTTCGCGCCCGCGCAGTGGGGCTGGTTGCCGCTGTCCATGCTGACCGGCGTCGCAGTCCACATCGTGGGCGACATGATCACCGTGGGCGGCGTGCCGCTGCTGTGGCCGATCGTCATCAAGCCGCCCAAGTTCCTGCGTAAATCGGCCATCAGCGGTGTCTGGCGGCCCAACGGCGCTTTCTCGCTGCCGCTGCTTGGCCGCGCAGGTTCACGGCGTGAATGGCTGGTGCTGATCCCGGTGAGCGGCTACGCGATGGTGGGTATGGGAACCGCTGCGTGGGCACTCGCGCAGCAGCACTGGCCTGCGGTGCTGGCCGCGCTGGCGCTGTAAACACGCGTTAAATCACGAAAGGGCCACCCGCAGGTGGCCCTTTCGTGTTTGCTAAGACTTAGTTCTCGCCGGCCGAATCGGAGCGGCCGAGGATGGTCTGCGGAATCCAGAACGCCAGGGCGAAGAGGCCCAGGCAAACGGCCATCGGCCACGGGTTGTCCAGCGTCAGGAAGGACAGGGAGTAGATGGCTCCGAGGAACAGGACGATCATCACAACGAACAGCACGATGCTCGTACCCAGGTTGTTCTCGTTTTCAATCGGGGCAGTGTTCTTGGACAATTCATTCCTCCTCGGCCCCGCAGGGCTCAAATCCGTGGCAGCGCGGAAGCCTCAGTAATCGGATGAACCCTGTTCACCCTTGACGATGGCAATTCCGGAGCTCGCTCCGATACGTGTTGCACCAGCAGCAATCATAGCCTGTGCATCGGCGAGGGACCGCACTCCGCCCGAGGCCTTGACCCCAAGGTCGGGGCCCACGGCCTTGCGCATCAAGGCAACGTCCTCCACTGTGGCGCCGCCGCCGTTGAAGCCCGTGGACGTCTTCACGAAGTCCGCTCCGGCTTCAACAGCTGCTTCGCAGGCAATGACTTTCTGTTCGTCCGTCAGCAGGGCCGTTTCAATGATGACCTTCAGGACCGCCTCACCCGCGTGGACGGTTTCCGCGACGGCGGTGATGTCCTCCACCAGCGCGCCGCGATCGTTGGCGCGGGCAGCGGCGATGTTGATCACCATGTCGATCTCGTCAGCACCATCCAGCACCGCTCCGCGTGCCTCGAAGGACTTGACGTCGCTCGGCGTTGCACCGAGCGGGAAACCGACCACCGCGCAGGTCAGTACACCCGAACCTTTGAGGGCATTCTTGACGGTCTTGACCCAAATCGGGTTGACGCAGACGGACTTGAATTTGTACTCGGCGGCCTCTGCGCACACTTTGAGGACGTCAGCTTCGCTGGCCTCCGGCTTCAACAGGGTGTGGTCGATGTAGCTCGCGATGCCGGCTTCGATGCTCATGGGATCCTTCCGTGCCGGGCGTGGCCGGCCCGGTGGCCGCAGGGTTGTCACTGCCCGTCAAAGGACCATCTTGCCACACCCGCCACGGGTGCCAGGGGAACCGTTCAGGCGGCCGCCCGGGCCCCATCCACCCCGCCGAACACACTGATGCGGGCACCGGAAAGCAGCCCGGAGGCGCACAGCATCGCCGAGGCTTCCGCCGAGAGCAGCAGTCCCAGGCGCAGCCCGTCACAGGACGCTGCGTCACCGATCGCCCAGATACCCGGCACGGAAGTGGCGAGGTCGCGCCCCACGGCGATGCCGCCGTCGTGAGCCAGTTCCAGGCCCGCGCTTGCGGCCAGATCCGTGCGGGCGGTGCGCTCTTCAGCCAGGACAACAAGGTCGCCGTTCATGCTGCTGCCGTCCTCGAACAGGATGCCCGTTGCCGGTAGCGGGGACCCGGCTTGTGAAGGAACGACGGCGGCCGGCCGCAGTGTTGTGCGGACGGGACGGACACCCCGTGCGCGCAGGACAGCCTCGGCCTGGCCGGCGGCCGGCCCGGTTCCAACGAGGATGCCCAGGGGTCGCCGGCCCACCACCCGGCTGATGTCCTTCACTGCCTCGCCGATCGCGTCGGCGTCGTCGATCGTGGAGTAGTTCAATCCGCAGTAGGCGCCGGTGACCGGCGGCAGCGCGGGAGCCGAACCAGTGGCGATGACCAATTGATCGTAGGGAAAGTCCATGCCGTCCACAGTGGTGACAACCTTGGCTGCGGGGTCGATGTAGCTGGCAGCCTGGCCGAAACGGACCGAAACCTGGGGTAGTTCGGCGAGTTCCAGCAGCGACTCGGGGCATTCGTCACGGTTGCTGAGCACCGTGATGGTGCCCGCAAAGGCCGGCTGTCCCTGGGGCCGGGGACCCGTCTTGCCTGCAAGCCTCCGCACCAAAGCCTGGGCGGCCGGACCTGCGCCTGCAATGACGATGTGGAGGGAGGGTGAGGACATGATGGTCCCTTTCGCTGATGACCTGTTTGGTGCTTGTGGGATCAGCCTAGGCAACCGGTTTTTCAAGGGTGTTTCCCGGCTGTTGCCATATTCGGACGTTTTGTAGCGCGACGTTTACCGGCCGGTAATAACGTAGGTCACATTCGGGTTCAGTAGCGCCGAAGCAATTCCCGCAGTCCGTTCGCGGCGAACCCCGCCACCGCGGCAGCACGGTCAACCAAGCCGTGGGCGCCAACCGGTTCAATCGAGGCCAGGAGGCCGGCGGCGTCCGCCAGGCTCATTGTCAGCTCGGCGGTGGAATTACCGATGGTGAACTGCGCACGGCGGGAGTCCATCCACGCATCCGGGCCGGGGTCGTCTTGCAAGGTGCGGGCGACCGCGAGATCCTGCCACCCGCCGTCGAGCTTCACGCGGCCCCTATAGGTGAGGTCCGCTCCCGACGCTTCCACATGCCCATCGGCCACAAAGGCCCGGCCACCGAATCGCGGATGGTCCACGTAGCCGGTGAACGGAGCAGGACCATTCGATGTTTCCGTGGGAAGCACCACGGTGGCCCTGAAGGTGATGGGGCTCCCGTCGATCTCCCCGCGCAGGGTGTCGTTGAAACGTACCCCGGGTGCAGGCTCGCTCATGGCCGTGCAGTTGGAGTCCTTCGCCAGGCCCGCCGGGGTCATGACATCCAGGTAGGCCCTCGCATCGCGGTAACCCATGGCAATCAGGGTGTCGGCGTCCACCCGCCCCAGGTAGAACTCGGGGTCAAGGGGCAAGGGATGGGCAGGGCGAATCACATGGAGCACAAACTCGCGTCCAACCGCCGCAGCGGCCTCGAAATCAGCAAGCAGCGCGCCCATGGCGCTCATTTCGATCATGTGGACGTATTGCTCCAGGGGGCCGTCACCCCAGTAGGGAGAGTTCCCGATGCACCAGACCAGCCAGATTTCTTGTGCTCCGCGGCGGAGGGCTTCGGCCACGTTCGCATCACGCATCCACACAGCATCGGTCCAAATCTTTCCGTCGCGCCGCAACGGCGTCAGGAAGATGGGCAGCGACATGCCGGCTGCCATCAGTTCGGCGTCGATATCCTTGGCGTCGATGGCGTGGCACCGTTTCTCGACGAACTCCACCACGTTGAAGGAACCCTCGACGGCGCCCGGTTCCGCCGCGCGCCCACGGATGGCGGCGTCGTCGATCCCCAATGCGGGAAAGACTTTGTCCAGGATGCCGTCAGCGTCACCGATGGCGGGCAGCGACCAAGGTCCCTTGAGGTAGTCGCCGAACGGGAGGGCCGAGCCGAAGTCCTTGACGTCCACACCCGACCAGCGTTGGCACATTTCTTTCGGGGACACTCCTGACAGCAGCATTCCGGCCGTCATGATCCCGCCTGAGGAGGCATCGACATGCTGGAAATCCAGGCCCTCCTCCGCCAAGGCGCGCATCACGCCGGCCTGCCATGCCACCCGCATGCCGCCGCCGGCCAGGACCAGGGAACGCTTCATTGCGGTATGGGCGTCCGGGTACCCAACCGCCGCCAGTACACAAACAGGAGTACCGCCGTCGCGAGGTCAAAGAACGCGACCAGCAGCGCAATCGGAGAGAACACCCCGTTCAGGACTCCGATTCCGACGGCGCCGAAAGCACCCGCCTTCTGTACACCGGACCAGAGGACGACTTCGGGGGAGGGAACGGTGTTGAGCAGGGTGTGGAGGAGCAGTCCGCCGACCACCACCATGAACATGCCAACAGTGCCGAAAAGTTGTCGGGTCTCGGGGGTGGAATCCGCGCCAAGCAACTGGAGAAGCGGACCGCCGAAGGGAACTTCCACCACGCCCGTCACCACGGTAATGACGGCGATCGCGGCCAGGACCGCACGGAGGGGGTCTGCCAATGCCCAGGCCACAGTTCCCGGGGGATGTGGTTTCCGCGAACCCGTGTGGGCGCTCACGAGAACGACTCCAGGAGCCGGCCCCGGTCCACCAGCAACCACACGATGGCCGCCCACGTGAGGGTGGATACGTAGAAGCGGATGTCGTTCAGGAGCATCCAGCGTTGCAGGAGAGAGCGGAGTTCGGCGTCGTCTTTGAAGTCGCCGCCGCGGATACGGATGTTGATCGGGATGATGATGCCTTGCCCCACCACCGTCAGCGTGATGATACCGACCAGGCAAATGATCGCCAGGATGACGCGGAGGGTGCCCCATTCGGACCAGATGAGGATGCCGCCGGAGATGAACATGATCGGCACCACCACGGTGAAGAATTTGGTTGCCGCGCGGGTGGGGATGCCGAAGTGCATGTCCACGTTGTCCCGGGCGAGGGAACGCCACGTGGGATAGAGGAAGAACTTCAAGACCCACATTGTGCCGACGTACATCGTGGCGCCGAACAGGAAGTAAAGCGCGTTGATGAGGAAGAGCCAGTTCATGGCCTGCCACCGGCGGACGGTGCGGCAGCACCGGTGACCCTGGTCCGGTCCGGGGGCGCCAGCCATTCCTGCCCCTGACCGAGGCTGGCGACGCTGTCCAGCATGTCTCCGCCGCGGATGTCCGCGGCCTCCGCCTCCGTAGGGGCGGTCAGGAACCATGCCTCGTAATGGTCATCCAGGACTCCGTGTGCCTCGGGCAGCCAGGCGGTGAAGACCGGCTTGCTTTCAACCTGCAGCTTTTTGAGGGGTTCGACGCCGGGAGCGTCACCCAGGATGAGGCGCGCCTTGGCCTGTGGCCCGAGTGCGATGTCGCCCGTGGCTTCGAAGTAGATGTCCGATTTCCAGAGCATGTTGCGGAAGGCGCAGTAGTTCGATGCAGCGAGTTTGAGCGGCAGTCCCATGGGTTCAGGCCGTTCGATTTCGATGTAGCAACCCAGTTTGCCGTCCTTGTCGTACTGGGCCGAGACACTGGTGTCCGTGACCACGAAGTCCAGGTTGGCTTGGTGCTTGGGCATGCCCCAAATTCCTTTTCCACCCTTGACGGAGATTTCGGTACTGACGGGAAGATCCACCACGAACTGGCCGAGCTTGAAGGTCTTCTGGAAAATCAGCGGAAGGATGGGCGGAGCGGGCCTGCTTCCGTGGGTGATGGCGATGGCCAGTGAGTATTCGATGTATTTACCGATGTCCGTGGATTTGTAGTTGACCACCGTGACTACCAGGAGTCCTTTGCCGCCCAGGCTGAACGGCCGGAGTTCCGTGCCCGGAAGCACGGCGGCGGCAGCGCGTTTGTTGATCGGAAAAGCGGCCATCAACACCGGCGAATCGTCGGAGTTCACCGGCATGACGTACTTGATGCCGTCGGCCTGGGCGTATTCTCCCCGGAGCCGTTCCTGCCTCCGCGGTACGGGGGATGGCATGAGCTTGAGCAGTGGAGTGGCCAGTTCGGTGAGGGTTTTCATGAGTTCAGCTCCTGCATGATGACCGGGAAGGTGTCCTGCCAGGCGTGTTCCCCGAAGAAGACGTCCAGGTGGCCGTAGCCGGGAATGAGATGGAGGGAGTCCTTGCCCGGCCGGTGCTTCTGGAAGAACGCATGAGTGCGTTGCTGGCTTTCGGGCAGGAAGCACAGGTTGTCCATGCCTGCGATGAAGGCGAACCGGGCATCGGTCTGCGGGGCTTCGGCCACGTAGTTGTCCGGCAGCTCGGGATGATGACCAGCGGCTACCATGTGCCCTGCCTTGATGCTGCGGCCCATCTCCTCGAAGAATGTCACCGGTACTTCGGCGAACTCGCCGCTGAGCCATTCGTGCGTGGCTTCGTCCAGGTTCTCGTGGGCCCACAGTGCGGGGCGGCCACTGCCGTACGTGAAACTGACCATTTTGCAGACGGTGTTGTCACACTCGTGGTGCGTGGCTTTGACCAGGCCGCGGATTGCCCGCGTGAAGTATCCCTGCGACTTGTAGCCCCAGGCCGGAGAGAGGTAGGGAGTGAACATCTTGACCACGGGCGTGAGGTAGTCGATCTTCAGCCGGGAAAACGCCGGAACCACAGGATGCAGGGAGACGGCATTGGAGACGATCGTGTCCACTTGCGGCAAGAGCCCCGCGACGGCGGACATCGTGAAGGACGTGGATCCCTGGCAATGGATGACGGCCTTCACTGTCTCGGCGCCGGTTGTCTTCAAAACGTGCTCGACGGCGGCGGGATGGTCGTAGACGGCGGCGTCGGCAAGCGTCCAGGACAAAGGATCAAGGTCGATGGAGGCCCGCCAGTTGAGCATCCACACATCCCAGCCGTCCTCCAGCAGAACATCGACGATGGTGGTCCGGATCGGTGGCCGGAACAGTTCGGCACGAACGCCGGAGCCGTGAACCAGCAGGACGGGTCCCTTGGTTGCCTCAACCGGCGAGGTCACATGGACCAGGCTCAGGGGTGTGTTGTCCCGGGCACGGAACGGGATGACCTCGGTCCGGTGCTCGGCACGGGTAATGATCATGGCGTGCTTCCCTTCCGTGCGATCGTGATGGGTTCTTCAAGCAGCCGCACGGCAGGCAGGCCCGACTCCGGAACCAGCCGCGCGCCGTCGTTCGCATCCGATAGCCGCCAGTCGCGGCAGATCCTGTCCACCACCAGCGGGTAGACCGTCAGGGCATCGTCCGGTCCCAGATGGAGGCGGAGGAAGCCTTTGTGGTCCTCGATCGACTGCCCGGACATTTTCCAGGTGGAGACTTCGCCGCTGGGTGTCGCCAGGATGTAGAGCGCGAATGCCTCGCTGCCCAGCGCCCACCCACCCGCGTGAATGATCGCCAGTGCCAGCACGACCACCACCGCGTCCGGCCATTCGCGCGGCCACGGAATCAGAATCACGACGGCGGCGCTCACCGCGAGCGCGGACAGTTGGTAGAGCGTTCCCCGGACGAAGATGACGATTCCGGCTTTCGACATTCGCAGCATCCGCGCCGTGAATGCTGTGAAAGCGAGGAGCAACGGCACGGCGAGCACCAGCAGTGTGATGAGCAGCAGCATGTTTCCGTGAGTGAGCCCGTGCAGGCTGTCCACGAAGGATTCTCCACGGAACGCACTGAAGACCGTCCACACCGTCAGTGCGGCCACCACATGGACAATGCCCATGGACATTCCAAAGCCTTGATTGCGGACGGGAAGCCAGTAAGGGGAAAAGGGGTTGGCCAGCCGTGGCCCAAGGAGGCGGGAGTCGGACTGGTCCGGGTAGATCGTGGACGTTCGGGTGAAACGCCGGCCCGTTGCGGGTGCCGTGCCCAAGAGGGCAACACTCGACGCTTCCCCTGGTTCCTCGGGTGCCGGGAGCAGGAGTTCCTCCGGCAGCCAGTGGGCGTCGGACAAGTAGGCGCCGCCGAGGCCGCAAGTGATCATCTGTGTTTTCGCTGTGTCCCCGCCCGCCGGGCCGTCCTCGTAACGCGAGTAATGGTGGAGGTCTCCGCTGAGCCACAAGCGGACGCTGGCACCCGTGGACTCGAAGAAGCCGGTTTCCGGGTTGAACCGGCGGCGGAGGTAGTCCTGTTCAAAGAAGTTGGCTTGCCGGAACTCGTTGGGTCGGTCTCCGGCGCGCGCCGCGTCGGCGTCCACCCAAACGGGGGAGGCAACACAGAGGATGATGGCGTCTCCTGGTAACAGTTGGAGGGTGACGTTGCGGTAGAAGTAGTCCAGCTGCGGCTCGTCGATGTACTGGCCCAGCTGGCTGTCCAGCCCGAGCAGCCACCATCCCGGCATGCCTTCGCGGCCCGGACCCGGTGACTCGCCCGTGAGCCGGATGGCGAAGTAGCTGCGGTTTTGCATGGTCCGCCACGCGCCGATGTTGCGTTGGCGGGTGAAGGTGCGGATGAAAGAGGTGAGGCCGTCGTACCAGTCGTGGTTGCCGGGGAGTGCGAGCATGATGGGAACTTCGTTGTGTGGCCCGCTCTGCGTTGAATTCGCTGGGCTTAGCGCGTTCTGCGGGCCACGCAACGCAGGATTTCGCTCTGGAAAGGCCGTCCGATACGGCCCCACCATCCTATTCTCGTACGCTGCGGGGGAAGCAACAGGGTAGACCTCGTCGCCGCCCAGTACCAGGACCCTGCCCCGGGGAAGGCTCTTTCCATTGACGGCCAAGGCGTCCTGGGCGAGCAGCGATGCCACGGTGTAAGTGGCGTCGAAGCCGTCTCCGAGGTCCGCGGTGAAGTCCAACCAGAGTTCTTTGGCGGGAGCGGCGCGATCCTCCGAATCGGGCCGAAGTTCACCCGGGCCGGGCAGGCCGCGGCTGGTCACCGGGGGCTGGGCAGGCTGGCCCGGCACCGGGAGTTTGTCCAGCCGCAGGGGGTCCAAGGGGAATCCTCCCTCGAGCTCCCGTTTGTCGCCGAAGTCCGCGAACACCGTGGCCGCCATGACCTTGAGCGCTGTACGGGCCAAGGACATGGGAGCGAGCCAACGGACCGCGGGCTGGGGGGTGAACCCCAACAGGCCCCTGTGCTTGGCGAGCTCCCGGCTTTTCATCGCATCTCAGCGCCCCGGACGCTTCGAAGCCCGGGATGATCTGAGCGGGAACGGCACACGCCTTACGCCACGCCCGTAGACCTGCCACAGCTCGCCCGCGAACAACTTCATGAAGGCCGCCAACCCGGCCACAGGAGCCGGACCTTCCGCCCGGAACGTGGTCAGTTGCTTGGCGAAGTCGAGGGGACGGATGTAGAGCACACCTGCGCCGGCAACCCCTTCATCGGGGTGCCCGGCCTCCGCGTCCGGCGGCACATGCCCGCGAAGGATCGTCGCGTAAAGGACGGTGGTGTCGGGCCAGAGATCGAAGCCCGCCTCGTTATGGATGAGCTTGTATCCGGTGAACGTGAAGGGCGTTCCGCCGGGATCCCGGAGCCACAACCGGTAGAGCATCCTGCGGGCCGGACGCCCATCGGCTGATTCGTCTTCAACGAAGAGGTTGAACCACCCCTTCTCCACGGGCATGCGCCCACCGAAATAGTCAGCCAGGACGTAGCCCTCCGCTTTGGCGGGGTGGCTCGGGTCCGCGACGAACGCATCGATGTCTTCTGCGGTGATCGTCAGCTCGAACATGATCTTGCGGCTTCGATCGCGGCCCAACATCCGGCCCTTCTCAGGATCGGTGACTCCAGGGCTGAACCAACCGTGCATCTGTTCGGTGAACCGGACGGAGGTAGCGGGCGGGGAACTCGTTGCGGGAGGCGTCAGCCCGCGACTGCGGGCATGAGGGGCGTCGGCGCCGGTTTCAGCAGCGCTCGCAGGCTGCTCCTTACGCGCCCCGTTGCCCTTGGTAGCGTCCGGTGCCAGTGCGCGCGGTGCGCCCGCTACGTCGACGACGGCGCCTGCCGCCGCGGGCGGAACGGCCGCCTTCGCGGGGGCCCCGCCGCCTGCCTGGTGGTTGCCGTCCCCGGTGGCCGCGTCCGAAGGGGTGATCCCGCGATGCGCTGCAACACGGGACCGTTCGGCTTCCGGCCCTCCGTCAAGGATCCGCGCGCACGCCCGTTCCGCAAAGGCCGCGATGGTCAACGAAGGGTTGGCTCCCACAGGACCCGGCATGGCGGCCCCGTCCACCACGTACATGCCCGGGTAGCCGAACACTTCGCCATAGGAATCACACACAGCCTCGCCGGGATGCCGCCCCGCAGGAGCACCGCCGATCGGGTGGACCGTAATGACGCGCTTGGCCCACCACAAGGGGTTGTCCACGAAGTTGCCGTCAAGGTCCTTGGCGATCGACTCCATTGTGGCGCGGACCCGCCCGAAGTACTCCTTGGACGTGGCCATGGTCCAGGCAACGGCCAGCCTTCCATCGTGAAGGGTCATGACGCCGTCGGGAACGTCCCGGCCCATGCCCAGCAGCGGCACCGAACTGGCCGACAAACGACCGTCACCGAGTGCCGCGGCTAGATCCGCTGAGATGTTGGAGCGGCCGGCGTCGAAGAGCCTGTCCTTCAGCAGTTGGCCGGCGACACGTGCCGTGCGCAGCGCCGCGGTCTTGAGTTGCGCGGTTTCCATGAGCCAGTTGATGAACGCCGGATACCCTGCGTCCTCCACGTAGTAACCGCGGCCGTCGCCGTCGTCGTCATTGGCGTCCGGTACCCGGATCGCCGTAGTGATGACCGGGCCGCGGCTGCCGGTGAGGGTCCGTACGCCGGGGCGGGATCCGTTGGTGGCCGGTGTCTTGGCGTCCATGATGAAGGTCAGGAGATCACCGTTGCCGCTGAATCGGGTTCCCAGGGCGTCGCTGAGGGCGGGGAGGGAACCGCGGTTGCGGAGCAGGAGGAAGTTGGTGCCGAATGTCCCGGCGCCCAGAACGAGCCGCCGGCAGTGGATGATCTGTTCGGTGAGGAGGCCGCCCCGGTTTTCGGGATCGTGCACCACGTACCGGACCTCGTAACCGCCGCCGCCCAACGGCCTGATGCCGCGCACGTCGTGGAAGGTACGGATGTCGGCACCCTTTGCCGCCGCTGCCGAGATGTAGTTGTGGTCAAGCGTGTTCTTGGCGCCGGCGTTGCAGCCGATATCGCACTCCCCGCACAGTGTGCACGTGGTCCGGACGGTGTTTGGCCCATGGATGCTGCCGTACTCCGGCAAGGGCAGGGGATGGTTGGTGCGGGGTTCGGCGCCTGGCGCGCCCGCAAAGGTTACGGCGATCGGTGGCCTGCTGATGGAGAGTCCCAACGTGGCGGCAGTGTTTTCCATCGCCATCGTCTTGGCCGTGTCCTTGTACGGATAGGGGACCGGCTGCAGCATCTCCTCGGCGGCCTTGTAATACGGGTCCAGGTCCTCGCGGGTGAAGGGCCAGTTCTCGTACCCGCCGCCCGGGATGGGGGACTCGTTGACGAACCACTTCTCATCCTTGCGGAGCAGGACGTTGGCATAGATGAGCGAACCGCCACCCAAACCACTGGACACCAGGCCTTCTGTCCCACGGAACGTCCACGCGTCGAAGAGGCCGTACAGGCCACGGTCCGGATCCCAGAAATTACGGCCCATTTCCGACGGCGAGCGGGCGAAACTGCCCGGCGGGTAAGGCTTGCCGCGTTCCATGAGGACTACGGACTGCCCGGCTTCGGCCAGTCGCAGGGCTGCGACCGAACCACCAAAACCTGAACCGACCACCACGGCATCCACCTTCTCCAAGGTGCTGCTGCGGCGTGCCCCAGCCACAACGGGCTCTGGACCCGGATTCCCAGTGTTCGCGTTCCCCAGCCGAACCATGGCCGTTCCCCTCAAACGAGAGCTGACCTGGAGTTACCCGAACGTGGCCGGGCGATGCCTCCGCGGATTATGGCCCTTATGTTCCCACCGGTCCGGGAATCTGTCCATGAGGTGGAGTAACCCGGGTGTAGACCATGTCGAAGTCGTGCTCCAGCGGTCCGCCCGGATACGTGCCGCGTTCCAGGCGGGCGTTGATGGTGTTCCCGTCCTCGCTGAGCCGCCCCACGAAGCGCTGTGGCCAGTCCGGACCGTCCCGGTAGAGAGTCCAGACGTTGTCCTTGAGGGTCATGTCGTAGATCCGGGCGACGCCGCGCGAGTCGAAGTAGTGCTGCTGGAAGGCGCCGTCCGAACCGGTGGCTCCGATGACGCTGACTGCGTTGGGGTACTCCGGCAGCTGCACAGTGGAACGCTGGATGAGGAATCCGCCCCCTTCCAACCATTCGAACGTGGTCCGTCCCTGGGTCCCGGCGCTGGGGATCGAGGTGTCCCAGACACCAACCAGCACGTTCAGTTGCTCAAGTGTGGGTTCCGGTTCGCGTGCCATGGCGGCCCTCTCTTCGTGGTTGGACAGGATCAGCGTAGGACTCACGGTTGCAAGCGCATAGGGTCAAGGCATGGATCATCCCTCAAAGGTTGCCGTGGTCACCGGCGTAGGGCGGCGCCGCTCCATCGGGGCCGCACTGGCCCTCGGCCTGGCCCGTGACGGCTGGAACCTCGTCATCAACCACTGGAAGCCCTACGACGACCGGCTCGGCCTCGATTCGTCTCCCGACGACGTAACAGCAATAGCCGCTGAATGCCGTGGGCTGGGTGTCGCCGTCGAGCTTGTCCCTGGCGACCTCAGCGATCCGGACGTGCCTGCGGCCCTGATCTCGGCCGGGCAGGGTATTGGGCCGGTCACGGGACTCGTCATGTCGCATTGCGAGTCGGTGGACAGCAGCATCCTCACCACCTCGCTGGAAAGTTGGGACCGGCATTTCGCCGTGAATGCCAGGGCCACGTGGCTGCTGATCAAGGCGTTCGCCGAACCGCTGCCGGAGGTTTCCGCGGGCGTCATTGGCGGCCGGATCGTGGCGCTGACGAGCGACCATACCGTGCATAATCTCCCGTACGGCGCCAGCAAAGGCGCGCTCGACAGGATCGTGACGGCAGCCGCCGTCGAACTGGCCGGCAGGGGAGTGCGGGCGAACGTGATCAATCCGGGTCCCATCGATACCGGGTGGATGGACGACGGCGTTCGGGGCTGGGCCACCGGGGCGACACCTGCGGGGCGTTTGGGAACTCCGAGCGACACCGCCGATCTGGTGAGGTTCCTGTTCTCCGATGCGGGCTCGTGGATCAACGGGCAACTCCTGCACAGCAATGGCGGATTCAACGTTTCGTGAACCGCCACGCTGCGTGACGGGGAGCGGGCCCGGTGGCAGGATGGGCGCATGAGCCAAGTTACCTGTGATCTGACCGTGTCCCTCGACGGCTTTGTGGCCGGTCCCAACCAGAGCATGGAACAACCGCTGGGGACCGGCGGTGAAAGGCTGCACGGCTGGCAGTTCAAGGAACGGGACATCAATGCCGCCGAGGTGGCCGGGATCCTCGAAGCGGGCGCGTACATCATGGGCCGGAACATGTTCGCCGGCCCTGGTGACGGGGCTTGGCCCGAGGATTGGCGGGGCTGGTGGGGTGAGGAGCCGCCGTACCACGCGCCCGTTTTCGTGCTCACTACCCACGCCCATGAACCGTTGGTGATGGAAGGGGGCACCACGTTCCACTTCGTCAACGAGCCCATCGAGTCAGTGCTGGAGCGTGCCCGCGAGGCCGCCGGTGACAAGAACGTGGCCATCGCCGGGGGTGCCTCGACGGCGCGGCAGTTCCTGTCCGCAGGGCTCATCGACGAGCTGCGGCTGCATGTTGCCCCGGTGATCCTCGGGGCGGGGGAGCGCCTGCTGGACGGCGTGGGCGAGTTGAAGCTCGAGCCACTGGAAGTCCGGGGCACCAGTTTGGTTTCCCACCTTCGCTACAAGGTGGGTTAGGGCGTTTCCTGGTTCGCAGTTTCCTCGATCCAGTCGACGGCGACGTCGGATTTCGCGGGAAAGCTGCTGGTTCGCTGAAACGTTCCCAACGTGGATGCAGTCTTCCCGCGACCTCGGCGAAGCACACAATGTCCGCGGCCCGTTGTACACTCAGGTATCGAACATATATTCGAATAAAGGTGTGTTGTGGGCGTGATAGTTGGCCCCCGTGTGCTAGATGCGGGCTTCTCTCTTTTGTCGGTCCTGCTGGCCCCCGTTGCGGTGGCGGCAGGTTACCCCTCTCCGGCGCAGGACTACTTTGACGGCCGGATCGACCTCAATGAACACCTCATCAAGGACGTCACCAGCACCTTCGTAGTGCGTGTGACCGGTCAATCCATGGAGGGTGCCGGCATCAGCGACGGCGACGAGTTGATCGTCAACCGGGCGCTGGAGCCGAAGGACGGATCCGTCGTCGTAGCTGTACTGGACGGCGAGCTGACCATCAAGCGGCTGCGCATCACGCCCGGAGGGGTGGTCCTCGAGGCCGATAATCCAAAATTTCCGGACATTAGGGTGCCGGCGTTGTCCGAATTGACCATCTGGGGCGTGGCCACCACGTGCCTCCATCACATCTAGGCTAAGTCAGTCCAACGCTGGGGGCGCCGTGGAATGTCGAACCACCAGTTTCGGTGTCAGGCGGCGGTCGGCTGCGGGAGCGTCGGGGTTGGACAGGCGGTGCAGGGCAACTTCGCCTGCTACCCGGCCGAGTTCAACGGCGCGCAGGTCGACGGATGTGAGCTCGATTCCATGAAGGCCGGCGGTACGGGTGTTGTCGTACCCCACCAGTGACAGATCCTCCGGGATGGAGAGGCCGCGGGCATAGGCGGCTTCGCGCGCACCGAGGGCCAGTTGGTCATTGTGGGCGAAGATGGCGGTGGGCCGTTCGGTTTGATCCAGGAGCAGTCCTGCGGCCCGCTGGCCGGATTCCTGCGTGAAGTCCTCCGCGCACAGCGTCCGGTGGGCAAGTCCGGCGTCGTGCATGGTCGCCTCATAGGCTCGACGGCGGACGACGTGACCGTCATATGCGGGGCCCGCCAGATGGGCAATCCTCGTGTGCCCAAGGCTGAGCAGGTGCTCAGTGGCCACGCGTGCTCCCAATGCGTCGTCTGAATAGACGCTGTCGACGCCTTCCACTGGTCGCGTCACGCTGACCAGCGGTACAGCGGCGGCAACCTCGTGGACCTTTTCATCGGAGTCGAGGAGGGTGGCCGCAATGACGATGCCCACCCGCGCTTCAATCAACGACTCCAAGGCGTCGCGGTCCTCGCCATCGATGGAACGTGAGACGCTGAGAATCAGCCTGCTGCGCCCCTGCAGCAGCGCAGTCCTCACGCCGCTGAGGATATCGGCATAGATTTCGTTGCGGATGTCCATGAGGTAAAGCCCGACGGCGGAACGGTGCTTGCGTGCCAGGTCGGCGGCTACGGCGTTGGGCCGGTAGCCCAGGCGCTTCGCGGCGTCGAAAATGGCCTGCCTGGTTTCCCCGCTGACGCCAGGTTCGCCTCTGAAAGCAAAGGAGACAAGTGTGCGTGACACGCCAACTTCGCGTGCAACGTCACTTTGCGTTGCCGCGCGCCGCGGGGTGTTGTCCAGGGCCATGGGTTCATCCTGCCATGAAGATGAAAGCGGACATTTCCAGTCATTTGTAAGTTTGACCTTACATTTAAGCCTTTCGCGCGTTAGTCTTGTGTCAGCGCGGGGTGGTATGACCCGCAACACACTGACAAAGGAGTCCTGATGTCTGCTACGCAAACGCAGCGGGAGAGTGCCCATAATGCGGCACTGCCTCCGCTGACCAACGGCCCGCACCGCAAACGGTTGGGCCTGGTAGCCCTGGTCGCCACGTTCGGCGGCCTCCTCTTTGGTTACGACACCGGTGTGATCAATGGGGCACTCCGACCAATGACGGTCGATCTCTCCCTGACTCCGCTGACGGAAGGAATTGTCACCAGCTCCCTGCTGTTCGGTGCCGCTGCCGGCGCCGTGGGCGGTGGCAGGCTCTCCGATGGCTGGGGTCGCCGGAAGACTATCATCCTGCTGGCCACGCTCTTCTTCGCGGGGACCATTGCCTGCGTCTTCGCCCCGAGCTTCGAAGTCATGGTGCTCGGCCGCGTCATTCTCGGCCTGGCTGTCGGAGGAGCTTCCACCGTGGTGCCCGTTTTCCTCGCCGAGCTGGCACCCTACGAAATCCGCGGCTCACTCGCGGGGCGCAATGAACTCATGATCGTCATCGGCCAGCTTGCCGCCTTCGTGGTCAACGCCATCATCGGCAACGTCTGGGGTGAGTTCGGAGGAGTGTGGCGCATTATGCTTGCCGTCGCCGCGCTGCCGGCCATCGCCTTGTTCTTCGGCATGCTGCGGATGCCCGAGTCTCCGCGGTGGCTCATTTCCAAGGGCCGTGCCGCCGAGGCGCTCGCGGTGCTCAAGACCATCCGTTCCGAAGAGCGCGCGGAAGCCGAAATGGCGGACGTCAAGCACCTCGCAGATGAGGAGAAGGCCTCCAAGGCGACCTCGTGGGCAGCGCTGAAGGACAAGTGGATCCTCCGCATCATCCTCGTGGGCATCGGCCTGGGTGTGGCGCAGCAACTGACCGGCATCAACTCGATCATGTATTACGGGCAGTCGGTACTCGTGGAGGCCGGCTTCGATTCCAGCGCAGCCCTCATTGCCAACATCGCTCCCGGCGTGATCGCCGTCGTCGGTGGTGTCATCGCCTTGACGCTGATGCAGCGCATCAACCGCCGTACCACCTTGTTGCTCGGGTTTACCCTGACCACGGTGTGCCACTTCCTCATCGGCATCGCATCCATCCTCCTGCCAGTGGGCAACGAGGCACGGCCGTTCGTGATCCTGTTCCTGGTGGTGGCCTTCGTTGGCTCCATGCAAACCTTCCTCAACATCGCCGTCTGGGTCATGCTGTCCGAGATCTTCCCGCTCCACGTCCGCGGCTTCGCCATCGGTCTCTCCGTGTTCTGCCTCTGGATCGCCAACGCGCTGCTGGGCCTGTTCTTCCCGACGCTCGTGGCCGGAGTGGGAATCACGGGAACGTTCTTCCTCTTCGGGGTGGTGGGAATCCTGGCACTGGTCTTCATCTACACGCAGGTCCCCGAAACCCGTGGCCGGACTCTCGAAGCCCTCGAAGAGGACGTCACCACCGGGGCGATCTACCTGGTGCACAAGAAGTAGCCACGCCGCCCAACTGAGTCGCAGGTCGTTCCCAGCCGTCAAAACGACATGAGCTGCGACTTGGTTGGGTGCTGAGCGTTAAGAACGCGTCAAGATCTGCCCCCGCCGCGTTAAGGAACCGTTAGGAACGGCTTCCGGCTTGTTCAGGAGGAGTTGACTTTCATCTGTCCCGCAAACGGGACCCTGATGAAAGGACGTTCCAGTGGCCGACCTGGCTGTTGTGGGGATTCTCGTGGTGTCCATGGGAATCGTGATGTGGGTTGCCCATTTATTGGGCAGGATGATCGACAAAGATGGGCCGGTGAGTGGCCGGTGACCATCGATGCTGTGATCTGGGTCGGCCTGCTCGTGGCAGGACTGGCGCTCCTGGGCTACCTCGTAGCCGTCCTGGTCAATCCGGAAAAGTGGTGATCCGGGTTGGCCTTCAATACCCTGTCGTTCCTGACCCAGATTGCCGTGCTGCTGGTGGTCCTGGTCCTGCTGCACAAACCCCTGGGCATCTACATTGAACGGGTGCTCACCGGAACCACGTCATCCCGGGCAGAAAGAATCTTCTATCGCCTTGCCGGAGTAGACCGCACCGCCGAACAAAGATGGTCTGTGTATTTGCGCAGCGTCCTGGTGTTCTCGGCCGTGTCCATCCTGCTGGTCTTCCTGCTGCAGCGGCTCCAGGGCCTCATCCCCGGAACGGGGCCCGCAACACCCGTGGATCCGTGGGTGGCCATGAACACCGCGATTTCCTTCGTGACGAACACCAACTGGCAGACCTACGTTCCCGAGTCCACGGTGGGAATGTTCGTTCAGATGTGCCTCCTGGCAGTACAAAACTTCTTGTCCGCCGCCGTGGGCATTGTTGTGGTTGCCGCACTCATTCGTGGCATCACACGTACTCGCACGGACAAACTCGGCAACTTCTGGGTGGATCTGTCCCGAACCACTTTCCGGCTTCTCCTGCCCTTGGCCACCCTCGGAGCCATGGTGCTTGTGGTTGGCGGCGTAGTGCAGAATTTCTGGTCCACGGATGTCAGCAACGCGGCCATGGGTGTCAGCCAAACAATCCCCGGTGGTCCCGTAGCTTCACAGGAGGCGATCAAGGTCCTGGGTACCAACGGCGGCGGCTACTTCAACGCGAACTCCGCCCACCCGTTCGAAAATCCCAATGCCTTCACCAGCCTCTTCCAGGTCTTCCTGATCCTGCTGATTCCTTCGGCCCTGCCCTACACGTACGGGCGCATGGTGGGTGACCGGCGCCAAGGCTTCACTGTTGCGGGCGTCATGGGCGCATTGTGGCTGGGTTCCACGCTTCTCATGGGCGCTGCGGTTGCTTCCGGGCAGGGCACGGCGACGGCGGCAGCCGGCGGCCTGGGCGAGGGTTTCGAGCAGCGTCTTGGACCGGCGTCGAGTGCCCTGTTCGCCGCCTCCACCACCCTGACGTCAACGGGCGCAGTCAATGCCGCGCACGATTCGCTGCCACCTCTGGCCGGAGGCGTGGCCATGGTCAACATGATGCTCGGCGAGGTGGCCCCCGGCGGCACCGGCTCGGGACTGTACGGCATGCTCATGCTGGCCATCATCGCCGTCTTCATCGCCGGACTGATGGTGGGCCGGACGCCGGAGTTCCTGGGCAAGAAGATCGGCCCGCGCGAAATGAAGCTCGCGGCCCTCTACATCCTGGTCACGCCCACGTTGGTTCTGGTCCTGGCCGGAATAACCGTCCTTTTGCCCGGAATCATGGCCAACGCCCCGGCCTCCGGCCCCCACCAATTCAGCGAAGTGCTGTACGCATTCACCTCGGGCGCCAACAACAACGGCTCCGCCTTCGGTGGCATCACCAGCTCCGGACCCTACCTCTCCACCATGCTTGGCGTGGCAATGCTGCTCGGGCGATTCGTTCCCATTGCCCTGGTCCTGGCGCTGGCGGGATCCCTGGCACGGCAACAACACGTGCCGGCCTCGGCAGGAACCGTACAAACGCACGGCCCGCTCTTCGGGTCCCTTCTGACGGCAGTAACAATCATCCTCACCGCGCTCAGCTACTTCCCGGCCCTGGCCCTGGGCCCACTCGCAGAAGGACTCGTCGCATGACCAAGCCATTGACGGAAGCCGCCACGGCAACACTGGCTGACGGCAACCCGCTGGGAACACCCGGCGAACACAAACACCACACCAAAGCGCCCGCCAGGCTGACTTTCGCGGCGGTCCGTGCGGCACTTCCCGTGGCGTTCCGGAAACTCTCGCCGCGCCAAATGCTGCATTCACCGGTCATGTTCACGGTGTGGGTCGGTGCTGCGCTGTGCACGCTGATCTGCGTGGTCCGGCCGGCGGTCTTCAGTATCGCCGTCACGCTGTGGTTGTGGCTGACCGTGCTGTTCGGAACCTTGTCGGAGGCCATCGCCGAGGGACGCGGAAAGGCCCAGGCGGACAGCCTGCGTGCCAGCCGGAAAGGCGTCATGGCCAAACTCCGCTCAGCGAACGGCACCATCAGGGAAGTTCCAGGAACCGAACTCCGGCTCAACGACACGGTTGTGTGCGAGGCCGGCGACGTCATCCCGTCGGACGGGGAGATCATCGAAGGCCTGGCGAGCGTGGACGAATCCACCATCACGGGCGAATCGGCGCCGGTAATCCGGGAGTCCGGCGGCGACCGTTCGTCGGTGACCGGCGGAACCCGCGTCCTGTCCGACCGGATCGTGGTCCGGATTTCCGCCGACCCCGGCGAAACCTTTATTGACCGCATGATCAAACTGGTGGAGGGTGCCGTCCGACAGAAGACACCCAACGAGGTGGCACTCCACGTGCTCCTGGTCTCCCTGACCGTGGTCTTCCTCATTGTGACCATGAGCCTTGCACCCTTCGCCTCGCTGGCCGGGACAACGCCGTCGCCCATTGTCCTGACAGCCCTGCTGGTGTGCCTGATCCCCACCACCATTGGCGCGTTGGTCCCTGCCATCGGTATCGCCGGCATGGACAGACTCGTCCAGCACAACGTCCTGGCGACCTCGGGACGCGCCGTCGAGACAGCCGGCGATATCACCGCCCTGCTGCTCGACAAGACCGGGACCATCACGTTTGGCAACCGCCGTGCCGTGGAGTTCCACCCGGCGTCGAGCGTTGCGCAGGCCGACTTGATCCAGGCGGCGCGCCTGTCCAGCCTGGCCGACGAGACACCCGAGGGTCGGTCCATTGTTGACCTGGCCCATGAACGCGGCGGCAGCGGGCCGGATCTCGAAGAGTTGCAGGCCAGGGAGGGCGACTTCGCGGTGGTCCCGTTCAGCGCCGGAACACGGATGAGTGGCCTGGACATCGGCGGACGGATGCTCCGCAAAGGAGCCGCCGCGGCAGTTGGGGCGTTTGTCAGTGACGCAGGCGGATCCGTGCCACCTGACGTGGACGACGCCGTGCGCCGGATCTCTGCCAGCGGCGGCACCCCGCTGCTGGTCGCCGAGCGGAATCACGACGGCGGAGCCCGGGTCCTCGGAACCGTTCACCTTGCGGACGTGGTCAAACCGGGTATGGCGGCCCGCTTCGCCGAACTTCGGAAGATGGGCATCCGGACCGTCATGATTACAGGTGACAACCCGGTCACCGCAGCTGCGATCGCGGCCGAAGCCGGGGTGGATGACTTTGTTTCCGAAGCCACCCCTGAAGACAAGCTCGAGGTCATCCGCCGCGAACAGGAACAGGGACGGCTGGTGGCCATGACCGGCGACGGAACCAACGATGCCCCGGCGCTCGCCGCAGCCGACGTGGGTGTTGCCATGAACTCGGGCACGCCTGCCGCCAAGGAGGCGGCAAACATGGTGGACCTGGACTCCGATCCCACCAAGCTCATCAACATCGTGGGCATAGGCAAACAATTGCTCATCACCCGCGGAGCACTGACTACGTTCTCGGTGGCCAACGACGTTGCGAAGTACTTCGCAATTGTCCCGGCCCTCTTCACTGCAGCGTTCCCGGGCCTGGGCCTGCTCAACATCATGGGGTTGGCAACACCGTCCTCGGCCATTCTGTCCGCGGTTATTTTCAACGCGCTCATCATCATCGCCCTGGTCCCACTCGCGCTGCGCGGCGTAAAGTACCGGGCCGTTTCGGCCAGCCAGGCACTCTCCAGGAACCTGCTGGTCTACGGACTCGGTGGCCTGGTGGCGCCGTTCATCGGCATCAAACTCATCGATATGCTCATCGCCCTGATTCCCGGCATTGCTTAGGAGCAACCCATGAATACGTTGACCGGTTATGTCCGGCAAGCAGCAACAGCCCTGCGGTTCCTGGTGTTGGCCACCGTTGTGCTCGGCGGGGCCTATCCGCTCGCCGTGTTCGGGGCAGGCCAGTTGGTGGCCTCCTCCCGAGCGAACGGTTCGCTTATTTACGACGCCGGAGGGCGGCCCGCTGCTTCGGCGCTGCTGGCGCAAGTGGCAGCCACCGCGGACGGCGTGCAGGACCCTGCCTGGTTCCATGCGAGGCCCTCGGCTGCCAACTGGGATCCCGCGGGTTCCTCCGCCAGCAACCTTGGCCCGAACGAGGCAAAACTTCAGGACGGAGCCAATGCCAACCGGAACGCTGTGGCCGCGGCCGAAGGGGTGGCGCCGGGGCAGGTGCCGGCCGATGCCGTGACAACCTCCGGCTCGGGCCTTGATCCGCAGATCTCCGTGGATTACGCCATGCTGCAGGTCCCCCGGGTGGCCCGGGCCCATGGGTTGCCCGAGGACGCAGTGCGGTCCCTGGTGGAAGGACGCACGGGTTCCGGAGTGCCGGCCTTCCTGGGCCAGCCTAGCGTCAACGTCACCTTGTTGAACCTTGACGTGGCTGCGGCAGCCGGAAGCAAGTAAATGGTGGCTCAACCAGTGAAAGAATGACTTCATGGCAAGGGGTACGCTGCGCATTTTCCTGGGGGCCGCCCCGGGGGTCGGGAAGACCTACGCCATGCTCGAAGAGGCCCACCGGCTGAAAAGCCGGGGCGAGGACGTGGCCGTGGCGTTCGCCATGGACCACGGCCGGATGGAAACGCGCGCTTTGCTCGAAGGCCTGGAGGTCGTTCCACCCAAGGTCGTGGAGTACCGCGGAACCTCCTTCGAGGAGCTCGACGTCGACGCCGTGCTGGCGCGCAAGCCGCAAACCGCCGTCGTGGACGAATACGCCCATTCCAACGTCCCTGGAAGCCGGAACCCGAAGCGGTGGCAGGACGTCGAGCAACTACTGGACGCAGGCATTGATGTATTGTCCACCGTCAATGTGCAGCACCTGGCATCCTTGGGAGACGTGGTCACTGCCATCACGGAAGTGAAGCAGGCTGAAACCGTGCCGGATGACGTGGTGCGGAAAGCCTCCCAGATCCACTTGGTGGACATCTCGCCGGAGCTTCTCCGCCAGCGGCTGGGCGACGGCCGGATCTATGCGGCGGACAAAATCGATGCGGCCCTGTCCAACTACTTCCGCCTGGGCAACCTCACGGCGTTGCGCGAGTTGGCGTTGCTGTGGCTGGCGGACCGGGTTGACGAAGGCCTGGCGCGTTACCGTGCCGAAAACAGCATCGACGCGAGCTGGCCGGCCAGGGAACGGATCGTGGTGGGACTAACCGGGGGACCCGAGGGCGAGGTCTTGATCCGTAGGGCCGCCCGGATCCTCAAACGGGTCAATGGCGGGGACCTCCTGGCCGTCCACGTCCGTGCCTCGGATGGTCTCGCCTCGGAGTCTCCCAAGGACCTCCAAACCCAACGTATGTTGGTCAAGGACCTGGGAGGCAGTTACCACACCGTGACGGGGGAGGAACCCGCCAAGGCCTTGCTGGATTTTGCCCGCAGCGTCAACGCCACGCAGATTGTGGTGGGCGTTTCGCGGCGGAAGTCGCTGGCAGGGCGCTTGTTCGGCGGTGTGGGCAACAGGGTGGTCCGCGAGTCGGGCGATATTGATGTCCACATGGTCTCGCATCCCCTGGGAGGCCAGGGCCGGGAACGCTCCCGCGAAGGGGACCTTGGCCGGCTGCGGGTTGGTATCGGTTTCGCCTTGGCCGTGCTGCTTCCCGTGCTGGTGCAGTTGTTGTTGGCGGTCAGCCCTGCGCACAACATCGCCACAGCCGCCCTGATCCAGCTCACAGGCTCCGTGGTTGTGGCCCTGGTGGGCGGGTTGTGGCCGGCACTGCTGGGTGCATTGTGGAGCAGCCTGTTGCTGAACTATTTCTCCGTGCCACCGCTGGGAACCTTGACCATCAGCGATCCGCAGAATTTGTTGGCGCTCTTGGTGTTTGCGGGTGTCTCCACGGCCGTGGCCCTTGTGGTGGACCGCTCGGCACGGCGGTCCAAGGAAGCCTCACGCGCCCGGGCCGAGGCAGAGACGTTGGGGGAGTTGACGCGAGGAGCGTCCGCTGTTGAGGATCCTGTCCAAGGGTTGCTGGAGCAGGCTGTGGCAGTGTTCCAAATGCGGAAGGCGGCACTGTACGTCTCTTCCACTGACCCGGAAACCGCAGCATCCGGGAATTCCCGCTGGCACCTCATCGCGGGCGCGGACGCGGCGGACGGATCCGGGTCCGCGCCATCTCCTGCCGACATGGTGGACAACGTCGAAGAAATCGACGCCGGAACGCGGTTGGTCCTTAGCGGAAGGCCCCTGCCCGCGAGCGACAGGCGCCTGCTCGGTGCCTTCGGGGTGCATCTGGCGGCGCTGCTGGAACGCCGTCAGTTGGCCGCGAGCCGCCGGGAAGTGGTGCGACTGGCCGAGAGCAACAGCATGCGCACCTCAATCCTCCGGGCTGTCTCCCACGACCTCCGGACTCCGTTGGCGGGAATCAAGCTCGCCGTTGGTGGCCTCCGGCAACCTGGGGTCAGCTACACGGAGGACGAGGAAAAGGACTTGCTGGCCACCATCGAGGAGTGCTCGGACCGTCTCGATGTCCTGGTGGGAAACCTGCTGGACATGTCCCGGATATCCTCCGACTCCGTGGCCCCGCTGCTGAAGCCTGTGCGCTGGTCCGAGGTGATACCCGCGTCCCTCCATGGGATCCCCGCCGGAGCAGTGCGGGTGGACCTCCCCGCCAACATGCCCGAGGTGGAAGCCGACGCCGGAATGCTGGAACGGGTCATCGCCAATATCGTGGAGAATGCCGTCAAGTACGCGCCCAACACGGACATTGTGGTGGTGGGTGCCGCCGGAGGACTGAGCACCGTGGTCCTGGACGGCCGCCCTGCCGGTGAGCTGCGCGTCATCGACCATGGGCAAGGGGTTCCGACGGCCAACGTCCTGCAGATGTTCCAACCTTTCCAACGCCTGGACGACGTGCCGGCGGCGACCGGTGTTGGCCTGGGCCTGGCCGTTGCGAAGGGTTTCATCGAAGCAATGGGTGGAACGCTCACTGCCGAAGAAACCCCCGGGGGCGGGCTGACCATGGTGCTGCGGCTGCCACTTTCCACCGGGGCGCTGTTTGCCCATCCCACGGGGGAGGCTCCGATGGAGGCCCAATCGCTACTGCTCCACGGCGGCCACACTCCGGCGCTGCCGGTCAAGGAGGGCCTGCAGTGAACAACGTCTTGGTGGTGGATGACGATCCCCACTTGCTCCGTGCCCTTGGCATCACACTCAAAGCCCATGGCTACACCGTGGCCACGGCTGCCGATGGCGAAGCGGCCCTGCATCTTGCCGGCCAACGGCCCGTCGCCGTCGTGATTCTGGACCTGGGCTTGCCGGACATGGACGGTACCACTGTCATTGAAAGGCTGCGACAGTGGAGCAGCGTCCCCATCCTCGTCCTTTCAGCCCGCCATGGCTCCAACGACAAGGTAGTGGCCCTGGATGCCGGAGCCGACGACTACATCACCAAGCCATTCGGACTCGATGAGTTGCTGGCCCGGTTGCGCGCCATCCTGCGCCGCAGGGGCGAGCCAGGGGAGGAACTTCCTGTGGTCGAGACGGAGTCGTTCACGGTGGACCTGGCGAAAAAGCGGGTCAGCAAAGCCGGCCAGGACATCAGGATGACGCCAACGGAATGGAACATCCTGGACATCCTGGTCCGGAACCCGGACAAACTCATCACCCAGCAGCAACTGCTCAACGAGGTGTGGGGCCCTTCCTACGCCAAAGAAGGGAACTACTTGAGGGTGTATATGGCACAACTGCGCCGCAAACTCGAAGCCGAACCCGGAAACCCCCGCCACCTCATCACGGAGCCGGGGATGGGATACCGGTTCGTGCCGTAGGCGCGAATCCAACGTGCCGGGAATGCGTTCGACAGCCGGACAGCGCCCGGTGGCCGGAGATTTGATCCGAGCCCGGCTCACTCCAAACCGGGTGGGCTGCGGTATTCAAGCAGGACAGTGTCCCGCCACTGCCCGGCAGCTGGCCCATAGCCCATGAGTCCTATGCGTCGACGGGTGCCTACGATGGTGAAACCGTGCCGCTGGTGCAGGGCAATCGAGGCGGTGTTTTCAGGAAAGATGGTGGACTGGATGGTCCACACGCCAGCTTCCTCGGCGTGGCGGATGAAGGTGTCCAGGAGCTGGCCCGCGTAGCCCTGGCCGCGGGCTTCCGGGGAGAGATAGATGGAGTGCTCAACGACCCCGCGGTAGACCGGCCGGGTCGATACCGGCGAGGCGGCCGCCCATCCCACGAGCCGGCCGTGTTGTTTGGCGACGAGGCGCAGGTCCGCCCGACGGCCGGCGTTGAACTCGTCCCAGCTTGGCGGGGCCGGCTCGAACGTTGCATGGCCGGTGGCTATGCCAGCGGCCCAGATCGCCTCGACCTCTGGCCAGTCACTGGCGGTCATGGGCCGGATGAGCAGTCCAGAGTCAGAGGTCATGGCGTGACTGGCTCCTCGGTGCGGCCATGCCGGAGGCCAGTGGCAAAGCCGATCGTCACGGGAACCGGGGCGGCAGGTCCGCAGCACGAATCGGCCGTATTTTCCCCATCTGCAGGGAGACTGGTTGAGCAGACCCCGGTTTCGGGCAGTTCCAGTTCCAGCGCGTCCGCGGCAGCGGTGTCTCCGTCGAGCGCGGCTGCGATGGAGCGGACTTGTTCGTAGCCGGTGGCCATGAGAAAGGTCGGTGCCCGGCCGTAGGACTTCATGCCTGCAAGGTAGAAGTCTTTCTCGGGGTGGGCGAGGATCCGCGCGCCGTGGGGCGGGACGGTTCCGCAGCTGTGGAAGTCCGGATCGATCAACGGTCCCAGTGCTTTGGGGGCGTCAACTGCCGGGTCCAGGTCCAGCCGCAGTTCGGAAAGGACTCGCAGGTCCGGGCGGAAGCCGGTGGCCGGGATGATCCGGTCGACCTCGACCGTCCGGCCGTCGGTTGCGTGGACGGTCACACCGGTGTCGCGGGTCTCGAGGTGGTGGGTGTGGAAACTTGTCAGGAGCTGGACGGCCCCGGAGTCGACGGCGGTGCGCAAGCGGGTGCCGAGCTGGCCCCGTGCGGGGAGTTCGTCGGCGTTGCCGCCGCCGTAAGCCTTTGTGGGGGTGCCTGCGCGGATGGCCCAGACGACGTCGGTGCCAGGGCTGGTTCGTGCGAGGCGGGCGAGGTCCAGGACCATGTTCGCGGCTGAGTGCCCGGAACCGATGACGAGGGTCTTGTGGCCGGCGAAACCACCCTGGGTGACGTCGGGCAAGGCCCCGGTGACAGTCCCGGCAGCGCGGGCTTCGGCTTCTCCGGGGACTGGGAGCCCATCGGAGCCCAGGGGTGCGGGGGTGTTCCAGGTTCCGGAGGCGTCGATGACGGCCCGCGCCAGAAGCTCGTTCATTTCTCCGTTGTCATGTTGGATGCGGAGGAGGAACGGAGCCTCGTCGCGGCCTTGGCTGCGGCCTTTGTCCATCCCTTGCCGGGTGACGGCAACGACTTGGGATCCGGTTCGAATCTTCTTCCTGAGTTCCTGGGTTGCGGCCAACGGTTCCAGATATCGGGTGACGATCTCGTGGCCGTAGGGCAGCGCGGTCGGGCGGGGTGCTTCCCATCCGGTGGGTTCAAGCAGGCGCACGGCTGCAGTGTCGAGGTTGTATTTCCAGGTGGAGAACAACCGGACGTGGCCCCAGCTTTTCATGGCGGAACCGACGGTGTGGCCAGCCTCGATCACGAGGGGTTCGAGTCCGCGTTCGAGCAAGTGTGCGGCCGCAGCCAATCCAACCGGTCCGGCGCCGATCACTGCGATGGGCAGGGAATCGTGATCGGTCATTGTTGGGTTCCTGCCGGCGTGAGGGAGGCAATGAGTGCCTCAACCCGGCCCTTGATCTCATCCCTGATAGGCCGGACGGATTCAACGCCCTTCCCGGCGGGGTCTTCCAAGACCCAGTCCTCGTAGCGTTTGCCGGGGAAGTAGGGACACTCATCGCCGCAGCCCATGGTGATGACGACGTCGGATTCCTTCACGGTCTCGGTAGTGAGGACCTTCGGGATCTCGGCGGACATGTCAATGCCCACCTCGGCCATGGCCTCGACCGCGGCGGGGTTGACCTTCTCTGCGGGTTGGGATCCGGCGGAGCGGACCTCGATGGCACCTTGGGTCAGGGCGGTGAGGTAGGCGGCGGCCATCTGGGAGCGGCCGGCATTGTGGACGCAGACGAACAGGACGGAGGGCTTGTTGCTCATGTGAGCACCTTTCGGTCAGCCGCGGCATCCGCGGACGCACTGGGAACGGGGTAGAGGAATCGGATCAGGGCAAACCCAAGAATGCCGCCAGCGAGCTGGGACAGGATGAATCCCGGGGCAGAGGCGGGTGCGATTCCGGCGAAAGTATCAGTGATGGTCCGGGCGATCGTGACGGCAGGGTTGGCGAAGTTGGTGGATGAGGTGAACCAGTATGCGGCTGTGATGTATCCGCCGACGGCGAAGGCCACCCGGTCTGCCCTGCCTGAACGAACGGTTCCGAAGACAATGACCAGCAACCCGGCGGTGGCGATGACCTCGCCCAGCCAGAGCCCCGGTCCGGAACGTTCGTGCGTCGAGACGGAGGCCGCGTCGAGGCCGAACATCAGGTTCGCCGCGACCGTCCCAGCCAAACCACCAAGGACCTGTGCCGAGGCCAGCACGGCCGCAGTCCGGGTGTCGATCATCCCCAGGGCACGTTCGGCGAACGTCACCACGGGATTGAACGATGCCGAAACCGGCTGGAGCGCCAGGATCAGTGCGACGAGGGCGGCGCCGGTGGCGAGGCTGTTCTGCAAAAGCTGCAGTCCGACGTCGTTCGGTGACAGCCGGGAAGCCATGACGCCCGACCCAACCACGGCCATCACCAGCAGGCAGGTGCCGATGGACTCAGCAGCGGCGCGCTTGGCCAGGTCATTCTTCACGCGGGCTGCCCGCCGATCAGTGCTGCCAGGTTCTGCAGGGCTTCGGTGCGGGCCTTGTAGTAGACCCAGACCCCGCGCTTTTCCCGGTCCAGCAAACCGGCTTCGTGCAGCACCTTCAGATGGTGACTGATGGTCGGCTGCGACAACTCGAAGGCATCGTTGAGGTCGCAAACGCAAGCCTCGCCGCCCTCGTGGGAGGCAACGAGGGACATCAATCGCAGCCTTACCGGGTCTGCCAACGCCTTCAATAACGGTGCAACACCGTCGGCTTCTTTCTCCGACAACGGCTCGCGCGCCAACGGCGAGCAGCAGGCAACGGCCTGGACCGGGGTTAGCTCCAAGGATATAGACACATGTAAATATTCACACTCATCGATGTCCTAGGCAAGCGGTGGGATTTGGCCGATGCAGGCTTCTTTGTCAGGCCCCCGCAGTACAGTGAAAGTATTCGAATATATGTTCGAATAATGCCGTGTCGAAAACATCCATCACGGTGTTCAGCTGCTATCAGCCGAGGAGGGTGGGATGTCCAAACCAGCCTTGATGCGCCGCATGCAGGAGATCGCCCACGTGGACATCAACTGCTTCTACGCATCGGCGGAGCGTGCCTTCAACCCGGCCCTCGAAGGCAAGCCCCTGATCGTGCTCTCCAACAACGATGGCTGCGCCGTGACCAGGTCGCCGGAGGCCAAGAAGCTTGGAATCGGCGTGGGAGATCCGTGGTTCAAACTTGCTCCGCGGGCCAAGGAGTGGGGACTCATCGCGCTGTCCAGCAACTACGAACTCTATGGCGATATCAGTTCGCGGGTCATGGAGTTGCTCCGGCGCTACTCCGCGTGGCTGGAGGTCTACTCGATCGATGAAGCGTTCCTGGGGGTCAAGGGTGGCCCGGAGGAGCTTGAGCGACTCGGCAGGACCATCAAGGACGCGTGCCGAAAAAACGTAGGCGTGCCGGTCTGTGTGGGGATTGCGCCCACCAAGACCCTCGCCAAGCTCGCCAATAAGTGGGCCAAGCACAATCCCGCGTTCAATGGCGTCTGCCGCTGGGATTCCGTGCCGGCGGATCAACGTGAGGCGCTCATGGCACGGCTGTCGGTCATTGAGATCTGGGGAGTGGCCACCCGGCTCACCAGGCGCCTGAACGCCATGGGTATCTTTTCGATCCTCGATCTGGTCAGGGCTGATCCGGTGAAGCTCCGCGACAAGTTCTCCATAGTGATGATGCGCACCGTGCTGGAACTGCAGGGTACGCCCTGTATTCCCATGGAGGAGGAACGGATCGGCCGGGACCAGTTGATCTTTTCGCGCTCGTTCTCGACGCCGATTACGACGGCGGCGCAGTTGCGGCAGGTGCTCAGCGTCTACGGTCAGATGGCCAGTGCCCGGCTGGCCAAGCACGATCTCCAGGCCAAACTGCTGACGGCGTTCGCAGCCACGTCTGTCTACAACCCCAACGACAAGTCATTTCCCACCGTCAACGTCAGGCTGCCGATGCCGACGTCGGACCCGGTGCTGCTGACGAAAGCCGCGCACGCTTTGCTGGCCAAGTTCCAGGAAGGGATCAAGTACGCCAAGGCGGGGATCATGGTCACGGACCTGCGGCCCACCGGCAACCAGAAGCCGTTGGAAATCTTCGAGAACCGGCACGAGGAACGCGGCATCGGCTCACTGCTTGAACAGGTCAGCAAACGCTACGGCCGGGGGTCCATCGGCCTGGGCCACGCCGGCATCCGGGGCGGTCCGGACTGGTCCATGAAACGCGGCATGCTGAGTCCTCGCTACACCACCCACTGGGATGAGTTGCCCTTGGTGAAGGCGGCCTAGCGGAGTCAACTACGCCCGCAGCCGGTACCCGCGCTTAACCACGGTCTCCACGAGCTTGCCGTCGGGCAGCGAGGACCGCAGCCGGCTGACCGTCATGTCCAGGGCGTGGACGGAACCCCGGAGGTCCAGCAGGTCGGACAGCGCTTCGCGGGACAGCACTGCGCCCCCTGCTCCAAGCAGCGCGCGGAGCAACAGCAACGGAGCCGGTGCCAGTTCCACCACTTCGCCGTTGATCCGCAGGCAACGCCCGCGCAGCTCGATGGTGGCGCTCTTGGTCTCCAGGCGGCGCACATGGTTTAGCGACAGATGCTCGGTGACCAGACGGATCAGGGCACCCATGCGGTACCTGTCCGGGATGAGTGGCGTCAGCCCGGCGTCGACCAATGGCTGGGCGGTGACAGGCCCAACGGCGGCGACCGTGACGGGGCCCTTGAGGGCCTCGATGAGCTGGCGGTACAGGCCCATCTCGTGCGCAGTGCTCCACATGGCATCCACGGCCGGGGCACTGGTGAACGTCAGGACGTCCAGGTTCCCGCTGACCACGGCTTCGATCAGGCGCGGCAGCTTGTCCTCGCCGTCGGGTTTCACCCACCGGTAAGGAGTGACGGTCAGTACCGTTGCCCCGGACATCCGGAGCCGCTCAAGCTGGCGCACATCCGTGTAGCCGTGAAGCTGCACCGCCACGGTCTTCCCGCGAACACCCTCTGCCAGGAGCATGTCCACCAGCGTGGCGGTGGTTTCGTCACTGCTGATTCCGACGTCGGCAAGCCCCGCCGCGCGCACGGCACCGCGGGCCTTGGGTCCCCGAACGAACATGCGGCACGCAGACAGGGCGTCCAGGAGCTGCTCGCCGATCCCGAAGGAGTCCGCGGCTTCGCACCAGCGGCGCATGCCGTAGGCCGTGGTGGCGATGCAGATATCCGGCTTGGCCTCGATGATGCTCTTGGTGTCCTCGATGAGGATCAGGTCTTCCTGGACGGGAGCGATCTTCAGGGCGGGGGCGTGGAGCACGCTCGCGCCGCGGCGTTCCAACGCCTCGATGAGGTCGCGGGAGCGGCGGTGTGAGGTAACACCGATGCGAAAGCCGTCCAGTGGCAATTCTGCGGCGTCAGCGGCGTCGGGCAGGGGGGTAGCGGCGTCAAGGTCGTGTGCAACAGTCATGGATTTACCCTCAGGCTTCAAGGAGCGAAGCCGCGAGGCGGCTCAGTTCGGCGGATGCTTCGGCATGGTTACGGTTGGCTTCAGCCACCCGGACCACCTCGCCGATGACCAGCACGGCCGGGTTGCTGCACCCGGTGGCTGCGGTTTCGATGGTACCCAAGTCCGCGATCGTGGTGCGTTGGCCGGGGCGGTACCCGCGCTCCACCACAGCCATGGGCATGTCCTGTTTCATGCCTGCGCGGCGCAGGCCGGCGGCAAGCTGGGGGAGCGTCCCAATGCCCATCAGGACCACGATGGTTCCGCCGAGGCCAGCCAGGTGGGTGTGCTCCTTCTCGGTGAGCGGCGCGTGGCCCGAAACCACGGTGAACATGTGGCTTACTTCCCTGTGCGTGACCGGAATTCCGGCAGCGGCCGGGACGGAGATGGCACTCGTGACACCGGAGATCACACGGACGGGTAGGCCGGCGGCAACACAAGCTGCCACTTCCTCGCCGCCGCGGCCGAAGACGTACGGATCGCCGCCCTTGAGCCGGACAACGTTTTTTCCGCGAAGCGCGGCTTCCACCATGAGCTTTTCGATGTCACGCTGCGTCACCTTGTGGTGGCCGGGCTGCTTGCCCACGTCCACCAGGTCGGCGGAGGTCAGCGCTGCCAGCTCCTGGTAAGGGGCCAGCCTGTCGTAGAACACCACGTCGGCATCCCGCAAGGCATCCACCGCTCCAACCGTCAGCAGGTCCAGTGCACCCGGACCACCGCCCACCAACGTCACGTGCCCTTCCAGGCCCGGAGCGGGTTCGTGGGCCACGGGGATCCTGGCTTCGCGGCAGCGTTCCAGCAGCGGCAGCCAGCCGGTACCGCCGTCGTCCACTACTGCCACCAGGAAAGGGCGCACGGTGAGTGGACCGTCGACGGCGATGTCCGATGGCGTGCTGAGCCTGTGCACCACGGCGCCGGCAGCCTGGTAGCGGCGGACCGCCTGGCGGGCCAGCCGCTCGGATCCGGTGACCAGGACGTCCCGGCCGGTGAGGTCGATGGTGAGCTGCATGGTTCCCCCTAGTTATCTGCGGTGACGGCGCTGCGGACCGGAATGGTGGACGCGATCAGCACGCCGCCCTTTTCCTCGTTCGTGGCGGGGCGGATCTGCCCGCGCTCAGGTACGAAGGAGATGGAGTCGTCTTTCTGGTCGGGAGCGTTGACGAAGGAACGGAAACGGCGCAGGCGCTCCGGGTCCTTCAGGGTCTCAGCCCACTCGTCCTCGTACGTGTCGATGTGCTTGGCCATGGCGGCTTCGAGCTCCTCGGCGATGCCCAGGGAGTCGTTGACCACCACTTCCTCCACGTGCTTCAGCCCGCCGTCGAGCTCTTCCTGCCAGCGTGCAGTACGCTGCAGGCGGTCGGCTGTGCGGATGTAGTACATGAGGTAGCGGTCGATGTACTTGATGAGCGTCTCGTCATCCAGGTCCTTGGCCAGCAGCTGGGCGTGGGCCGGAGTGGCACCACCATTGCCGCCGACGTAAAGGTTCCAGCCATCGGCCGTGGCGATCACGCCAACATCCTTGCCGCGGGCCTCCGCGCATTCACGGGCGCAACCGGAAACGCCCATCTTCAGCTTGTGCGGGCTGCGGAGGCCGCGGTAGCGCAGCTCCAGGGCGATCGCCATCTGCACGGAGTCCTGAACACCGAAACGGCACCACGTGGAACCAACGCAGGACTTCACGGTGCGCAGGCTCTTGCCGTACGCCTGGCCGGATTCGAATCCGGCGTCCACGAGTTCCTTCCAGATATCCGGCAACTGCTCAAGGCGTGCCCCGAACATGTCGATGCGCTGCCCGCCGGTGATCTTCGTGTAGAGGCCGTACTTCTCGGCGACGGCGGCGATGACGCCAAGGCCCTTGGGCGTGATCTCTCCACCGGCGATGCGGGGAACCACCGAGTAGGTGCCGTCCTTCTGCATGTTCGCCAAGGCGCGGTCGTTGGTGTCCTGCAGGGTGCCACGGCCGGCATCGAGCACGTAGGCGGAGTGCTGGCTGGCCAGGATCGAGGCGATGGTCGGCTTGCAGATATCGCAACCGGCACCCGTGCCGTACTTGGCCATGATGTCTTCGAAGGAGGTCAGTTCCAGGACACGGATGGCGTCGAACAGTTCTTGCCGGGACAGGCTGATGTGCTCGCACAGTGCCTTTGATACCTCGATACCGGACTTCTTGAGCTCGCCTTCCAGGAGCTTCTTCAGCATGGGAACACAGGAGCCGCACTGGGTTCCTGCGCGCGTGCAGCCCTTGAGCCCGCCCAGTTCCTGCACGGGAGCGTTGCCTTCACACGTGCCGCAACCATTGATGGCGTCGCGGATGGAACCGGCAGCCACGTTGTTGCAGGAGCACAGGATGGCGTCGTCCGGAAGTTCGGTTTCGGGCGCCTCCCCACCACCGGCAGCGGTCAAATAGGCACCCGGTTCGGCCGGAAGTTCACGGCCCAGGAGCGGGCGAAGGCTCATATAAGGGGAGGCGTCTCCTACGAAGATGCCACCCAAGAGGGTCTTGGCATCATCGGTGGTAACGATCTTCTGGTAGACGCCCCGTGCAGGATCCGCGTAGACGATTTCCAGGGAGTGCTCGGTCCTGGCAAAGGCGTCACCGAAGCTGGCAACGTCGACGCCGGAGAGCTTGAGCTTGGTGGCGGTATCGAAACCGGGGAACGTTGCCTCGCCGCCGTGCAGTCGGTCGGCCACGATCTCCGCCATGGTGTTTGCCGGGGCCACGAGGCCCAGGCACATGCCGCCGAAGTTCGCCACCTCGCCAATGGCCCAGATGTTCTCCACCTCGGTGGCACAGTAGTCGTTGATCACCACACCGCCGCGCTGGCCCAGGCTGAAGAGCGGCTCTTCTCCTTCGGCTGCCCGGAAAAGCTCGTCCCGGGGCCGCACTCCGATCGCCACGATCACCAGGTCTGCGGGGATGGTCCGGCCGTCCGCCATCAAGACTCCGGTGACCTGGCCGTCGTCGTCCGTTACAACCTCGGACGGGAACACGCCGCCGTGGACTTCGAAGCCCTTCGCCTCGATCAAGCGGCCCAAGGCCTGTCCTGCGCCCTCGTCCAACTGCGTGTTCATGAGCCAGGGCGAGCCGTTGATGACCACGGGCTTGGCACCGAGTTGTTCGGTGCCGGCTGCGGACTCGAGCCCCAGCAGGCCCCCGCCAATGGTGACGGCGTTGACCTTGCGGCCCAGCTTCAGGGTGAGCTCGGCGATTGCCCTATTGATGGCCCATACATCCTCAAGGGTGCGGTACACGTGCGTGTGTTCGGCACCGGGAATAGGAAGGCGCGCGGCGTCCGAACCGGAAGCGACCACCAGTTCGTCGTATTCGTATTTATTGCCTGCGGCGGTGAGGACAGTCCTTGCTGCGGCGTCGATCGCGACTGCACGCTCACCGGTCTTCAGCTCCAGTGCCTCGTGCTCCCACATGGACGCCTCACCCAAGGTGAGGTCAACGCCCGTTTCCGTTAGGGCCTTGCTCAGGGCCACACGGTCGTAGGGGAGGTGGGCTTCCTCGGTGAGGACGGTTACCTGCCAGCCTTCGAGCCCGCGGTTGTACATGGCATCGGTGAAACGGTGGGCGGCCGGGCCGCCTCCGACCACAACAATGCGGCGCGGGCTCTGGGTGCTTGAAGTATGTCCGGTCACTGGTGGGCCTTTCGCAAATGTCGCAGACGGATCTCCGCAACTTGTGGAATCAGCCTAGGAAGGCGCAGTTTCGCTTCAGTTTCCCGTTTGTTTCGTGGCCTTAACTTCTGCATCACGAAAGCATTTCGCGGTGTGTGAGGTCTCTTTTACCAGCCGGACACAAAGTCGGATCGCTGATGAAACACCCGCGCCCTAGCTTGGAGTGGTGGCCGCGGGAGTGGCCTGGTCCGGGGGAGTGACGGTGGAAATTGCCCGCACCCGGACACCAAGAGAGGGGCTGAAATGACCGTAATTCTTGACCGGGCAGAGGACCTGGCGATCACCGGCACATGGCATCGCGTATGCCCGGTGGACGAACTCGAGCCTGCTTGGGGCGAGGCTGCACTGATTGAAGGCCGCCAAGTTGCATTGTTCCGCACCGCGCCCGGGGAGGTTTTCGCCGTCGCCCAGCGGGACCCCGCGACTTTCGCCAACGTCATGGCCCGCGGAATCATCGGATCCCGCGGCAGCCGGCCAACCATCGCCTCGCCGCTGCATAAGGAGGTCTACGACCTCGAAACGGGCGAGTGCTTCACCAACCCGGAACTGAAACTCGCCACCTATGCCACACGTTTGGTGGACGGCTTCATCGAGGTTGAGCTCTAGAGCCCCAACGCTTCGCGGACGTCCTGGAGGACGTTGTCCAGGGACGTCCGGGCAGCCTGGCGTGCGGCAGGGAGTTCCGCGGCCGACTCCACGGCCTCGATAACCTCCAGGTAACACTTCAGTTTTGGCTCGGTGCCGCTGGGCCGGATGATGACGCGGCTTTGTTCCTTGGTCAGGTAGAGCAGGCCATCGGTGGGCGGCAGTGATTCGCTGCCTTCGGCGAGGTCCAGGAAAACCTCGACGGCGGAGCCGCCGAACGCTTCGGGCGGGTTGACCCGAAGCCGGTTCATCATGGCGTCCAGCAAACCCAGGTCGGCAACACGGATGCTCAGTTGGTCGCTCGCGTGCAGCCCGTGGACCAGGTAAAGCTCGTCCAGGGTGTCCCAGGTGGTCTTTCCGTCAGCCTTGGCAGAGGCGGCCATTTCGGCGATCAGGACCGCTGCCGATATGCCGTCTTTATCCCGCACCAGATCAGGGGCAACGCAGTAGCCCAGCGCTTCCTCGTAGCCGTAGACGAGTCCGGGAACGCGGGAGATCCACTTGAAACCCGTGAGCGTTTCCTCGTGTGCGTACCCTGCGGCCGAGGCGATGCGCGAGAGCATCCTGGACGAGACGATCGAGTTGGCAAACACGCCCTCCCGCGGTTCGTCCCCGGCAGCCGCGGCAAGGCGGGCCACCACATGGGCGCCCAACAGCACGCCCACTTCGTCCCCGCGCAACATGCGCCACGCGCCCGTTGACGGGTCCAGCGCAGCAACCGCAGCCCGATCGGCGTCGGGGTCGTTGGCCAGGACGATGTCCGCACCGAGGTCCTCGGCAGCCGCGAGTGCCAGGTCCAGCGCCCCGGGTTCCTCGGGGTTCGGGAAGGCCACGGTGGGGAAGTCCGGGTCCGGCTGCGCCTGCTCGGCCACGAGGGTCACGTCCGTAAAGCCCGCGGCATTCAGGACGCTGACGGCGGTTTCGCCGCCTACTCCGTGCATGGGCGTGAGGACGATCTTGAGGTCGCGGTCGGGGAAGTGTTCCCGGTCCACCAGCCCGGCCATGGCCGCCTCGTAATCCTTGGCGATGGATGCCGGCAGGACGGTCCAACCATCCTCCGCGAGCGTAATGGAATCCACGGCCGCGATCTGTGCAGCAATCTCTGCGTCGTAGGGAGCCACGATCTGGGCCCCACGGCCACTATCCGCCACGGCATGACGGCCCAGATAGACCTTGTAACCGTTGTCCTGCGGCGGGTTGTGGCTGGCTGTGACCATCACGCCGCCGTCGCAATCGAGGGCGCGGACCGCGTAGGCGAGGACCGGCGTCGGAAGGGCGCTTGGCATGAGCAAGGCTTCGATGCCGGCGGCAGCGAAGATCGCCGCTGTTTCCCGGGCGAAGATGTCCGAGTTGTGGCGTGCGTCAAAGCCGACGACGGCGCGCGGCCGGGTCCCGGGGGACGCCACGGCGACCGCTTCGGTCAGGAATGCCGCGAGTCCGGCAGCCGCGCGGCGCACCACCACGCGGTTCATTCGGTTCGGGCCCGGACCGAGTGCTGCCCGCAGGCCGGCGGTGCCGAATTGCAGCGTGCCGTTGAAGCTGTCGGCGAGTTCCTGGGCCGCTCCGGCGTCGCCATCCCCGGCGAGGCCGGCGAGCTCGAGGAGCGCCGCCGACGTGGCGGGGTCCGGGTCCTTTGAAGCCCATTCGCGGGCGTCGATGATCAGCTGTTCAAGTGCGGCATCGCTCGATGTCATAAGCACAAAACTATCCTCAAAGGGCACACCAAGGGCAACGCGGGGTCAGTTACAGCTCATCAAGCGGGTCGTAATGGGCCGTATCTGGCCCCGCATTGGGGTTAAAGGGCGCGGCTGCGGAGGGAGAAGTCCGTCGAACCATCGGTGCTGAAGACAGAGGCTCCCGTGTTGTCCCAATGCGGGAAGAAGATGTCCGTGATGACGGCGGCACCGTCCTGGGCGAACACCTCAACGGACGAAGAATCCAGCAGGACCTGCAGTTTAACTTTCCCGTCCCGAGCCGGCACCGCGACCTGGTGGTAGGGGCTGAACTTCTCCGAAAAGTTGGAGGTGCCCACCGCGGAACGGTCCACCTTCAGGTTGCTTGATTCTTTGTCGTAGGAGATCCGGAGTCCGTCCTTGCTGTCCGCAGAGTGTCGGAGCACGATCCCTGCTTCGCGGGCGGAACCGAGGGTCATCTCCAGCTCGATCAGCTGGCCGCGGCCCTCGAACCCTGCGCCAAGGCCCTCCATCCTGGATTCCACGGTGAGGTTTTTGTTCCTCTCCTCACCAGCATCCAGGACGTCCAAGGCGGCTGCGGCGATCCCGGAGCGCAGTTCGTACCTCTTCTCCCCGCGCACGAGCGTCAGTTCCCGCGGAATCGCCATGGAGCCGCGCCAAGGGGTGGTGGGAACGTCCTGGGCATAGTCCCAGTTGCCCATCCAGCCCAGCAGCACGGGCTTGCCGCCGGGGGCGCCGGAAATGGAGTTCGCCGCGTAGTAGTCGGCCCCATGGTCCAGCCACTGGGACTCAGCAAGGGGAGCGTCGGGCGCAGCTGCCTGCTCGGCAACAAAGCGCGTGCCGTCGAATTCGCCCACAAAGTACTGCATGCCCGAACCGCCGGCAATGCCGCCGGGATTGATGCTCAGGAGCATGACCCACTTCTTGGCCGTGGAGTCCTCGACCTTCATCTCCAGCAACTCAGGAACTTCCCATAGCCCGCCCTGTGCGCCGACTCCGGAGAAGTCGCTGAGGAACTCCCAGTGCAGCAGGTCGGTGGACTTGAAAAGCTTGACCACCTGCGCGTCGGCCACCACCGTGGTCATGACCCAGTACCGTCCGGGCTCGTACCAGGTGACCTTGGGGTCGCGGAAGTTGTTGTTGCTGGGGGACAGGTTCAGGACTGGATTGCCCTTGTATTTCTCCCACGTGTTTCCACCATCGAGGCTGTACGCCACGGACTGCGCCTGGACTCCCTGCGGCAAGGTACCCTGACGGCCGAATGCACTCGTGTAGAGGGCAACCATGGGTGGATTGGTTGCCGAACCGAGCCCCGAGGCATTGTTGTTGTCCAGCACGATGCAACCGGAGAAGATCTCTTCGTCTTCGCCGGCTTCCAGGGCCACTGGCTGCTGTTCCCAGTGCACCAGGTCCTTGCTGGTTGAATGCCCCCAGGACATGTTGCCCCACGAGTTTCCCCGCGGGTTGTACTGGTAGAACGCGTGATAGGTGCCGTTCGCGTAAACGAGGCCGTTGGGGTCGTTGAGCCAGTTCTTCTCCGCGGTGAGATGGACGGCGGGACGCCACGGCTCCGAAGCGGAAGGTTGGGGCCCGCGCGGGGCGGGGACCGGCGTCGGGCTTTCCGGTGTCCGCGGCGCAGTGCAGGAGGCCGCGGTGAAGGAAACCACGACGGCGGCACTCGCGGCGAGCAGTTGACGGCGGGAGAGGCTGGGGAGAGTCATTGGGGAGAATCCTGGGGTTGGGGTGGCGGGAGTACGCCGGTTTGTGGCCGGCGCACCCCCGCTGTGGCCTTATGGGCCGGGTATTACTGGACCACCGGGTTTACTTGTAGAGGCCTTCGCCGCCGACCCGGACGTTGGTGGGAAGGTAGCCGAACGGGCCAAGGCCGTTCTTGCCGAAGCTGCGGTCAACCTGCGTCACGCCACCTTGGAAGTTGATCTTCACGGTGGGGGACAGGGAGCCGCCGCGGACGCCGTCCACGTTGTCGATGAACGACTGGACGAGGCCGCCGGGCTGTACGTAGTGCGAGTACGCCTGGAACTGGCGGCCGTTCTGGCGCGGGTCCGGACCTTCCGGTGCGTTGGCCGGCATGTTCAAGTCCGTCGGCGAACCGAGGGCCAGGCCGCTGTTGTTGACCGGCTGGAAGTCGGACCGGACGCCGTTACCGACGAATCCGTACACGCCATCCGGTCCGCGCATACCATCGGCGTACGTGAACTGGTGGCTGATGGTGAACAGGTAGTACTTGTTCTTGCCGTTCTCGTTCTGGATAAAGATCTGCGGACGCTCCGTCTGGTCGTTCACGCAGTTGGCGGACAGGATCGGGGGCAGGAAGCTCCACTTGGTCAGGTCCTTGTTGTCGGCCACGGCGAGGCCCACATTGGCTGTCTGGTACCAGGCGCCGGTGGTGTTGTTGACCTGGTCGACTGACTCGGCGTGGGGATCGCCTGCGCGGTAGCCGAGGTCTTCCTGCTTGCACTTGTACGAGCCGCGGTTGCCCGCCGTGTTGCCTTCAAAGACCATGTACGTCTTGCCGGGGTGTGCAGGGTCGGCGAAGGTGTACGGATCACGGAACGCGAAGCCCGGGTTCTGGGCCTTGTTCTGGTAGAGCTTTCCGTCCGGTTCCAGGAGCTTGGTGTGCTGGAAGCCGTCGAAGGTCACGCCGTCCTTGGTGGCGTGGATGTTGCCCAGCGCCTTGGCGATCACAGCGTCAGGGGCAATTCCGCCGCCTCCGGCGTTGCGCTCGGCAACGTCGTAGAACGTGGTGGCCGTGTAGAAGACGTTGACCTTGTTGCCCTGCATGAGGCGGGTGGAGCCGGACCATTCGGTGTTGCCGATGGAGGTGTTGTCCAGGAACAGGTGGCCACCGTAGTTCCACTTGTCCTTGGCCGGATCGGCGTTGGTCTTGCGGAAGAAGTATCCGATCCGGGCGTTCCAGTGGCGCTGGTCGAAGCCGTAGCCTGCGTGGCGGTCGGCTACCAGGGAGAAGATGACATCCCAGCCCTTGTAGCTGATCTGGTTGGCATTCTCGTCGGTCAGGGACCAGGTGTCCCAAACCCACACGTCGTCGTTCATGGCCGGGAAGTCCTTGGGGATTTCCGGCATGGTGACGTTGGGGCTCATGGAGTTCTGCCCCGGGGTCACGTTGGGGTTGCTTTGGGCCATGATCTGCTTGGCGTCGGCGCGGGTCCACTTGGAGGTGAAGTTCGCGGCCGGATCATAGGCCTCTTGCGTGTGTGCCGACGGCAGCGGGAAACCCGCCGTGGGTGCCGGCATGGTGCTCGACGGCGGATCGGCCGGCAGGTTGGCCTGGGCGGCAGGCGTCACCAGCAGGATGCTGCCGGCAACGCTTGCGGCCGCTGCGACGGCGACTGCTTTCCGCAGGCGGCGCCGGGGCCGTGGAGGGGTTGGGTGCGTGTTCATGCTTGCTCTTCTCGCGGAGTGTTGGACTTCGTGGAGGCAGGATTCCCCTGATGGGGGGAGTCCTCAGGCGAGGCGTCCGCAGATCCGCCGAGGGCGTCACCGAGGGACGCCATCGTTTCGAGGTTTGGCGGGGCCTGTGAAGCTGCCCGCCGGACGTGTTCCGGCACGTCGACTTGCCGGAACGGTCTCCACGCTAAACACGTGTCAGATGCCAAAGCAAAGCGTGTTTCCCTGCCCTTGGAGCTGGTTCGGAGCCCGGATGTGCAAGCGCTTACATTGCCAACACGCGCGCGTGCCACAGGGCTGACCCGGGAATCAAATGTTGCGCTTTAAAACAGATTTATTCTGAGAATTTACTGTGCGTTTACACAGGCGCCTTGTGACTTGACGGTATGGCCGCACGCCCTTATGAACACCCCAGTTGGGTTCACGAGGAAGGAGTTAGAGCTTGGCGATGATCCCTGCCAACAAGGTGGAGATGCGCTTGCTTGCGGCCTCGCCGGCTTCCAGTACCTCTGCGTGGCTCAGCGGAACCGGGCTGATGCCGGCGGCGAGGTTGGTGACCAGCGAGATGCCGAAGACCTCCATGCCCGCGTGGCGCCCTGCGATGGCTTCCAACGCCGTGGACATGCCAACCAGGTCGGCGCCGATGCGCTTTGCGTACTGGACTTCGGCCGGAGTCTCGTAATGCGGCCCGGTGAACTGGGCATACACGCCCTCCTGCAGCGAGGCGTCCACTTCGCGGGCCAGGGACCTGAGGCGCGAAGAATAAAGATCCGTGAGGTCCACGAACGTGGCACCTTCCAGCGGCGAAGTGGCCGTGAGGTTGATGTGGTCGCTGATCAGGACCGGCGTGCCGGGCTTCCAGTCCTCGTTCAGGCCCCCGCAGCCGTTGGTCAGCACCAGCGTCTTGCACCCTGCTGCGGCCGCGGTCCGGACTCCGTGGACCACGGAGCGCACTCCCCGGCCTTCGTAGTAGTGTGTGCGCGCTCCAAGGACCAGCGCGCGCTTGCCTTCATTGGTAAGGACAGAGCGGATGGTCCCCACGTGGCCCACGACGGCCGGCTTGTGGAAGCCCGGGACTTCGGACGCGCTGAGCGTCGCAGTTGTTTCGCCGATCAGGTCGGCGGCCTCAGCCCAGCCGGACCCGAGGACCAAGGCGACATCGTGGGACTCGACGCCGGTCTCCGCGGCAATGTAGTCGGCGGCGTCCCTGGCAGCTTCGAAGGGGTCAGTGTTCATCAGCTCAGTGTTACTCACTGGTACAAGCTACCCTGCGGGCGAAGGAACGCGGTAGGGACGCGGCGTCTGCGGAAGGCCGCCGTCGTCAGCCTGGGCGGCGGGGTGAGGCTTGGCTGACTGGCAGCCATAGCGCGGATGCGGGACAATTGAGAACTGTGACCACCCAAGTTGACTTCAGTTCCCCACGAATCGCGATCCTGGGAGGTGGTCCAGGCGGATACGAGGCCGCCATGGTGGCCGCTTCACTCGGCGCCAAAGTCACCATCGTCGAAAGGGCCGGCCTCGGCGGCTCGGCTGTCCTCACCGACGTCGTGCCTTCCAAGACCCTCATCGCCACCGCAGACCTCATGACCCGCGTGAGCGAGGCGGACGAGCTGGGCGTCAAGTTCGACGATTCCGCCTCCAAGCCGCACGCCGACCTCAAGCACATCAACGACCGCGTGCTAAACCTTGCCCGCGGCCAGTCCAACGACATCCGCGCGGGCCTGGAGCGCCTGGGCGTCGAGATCGTCATCGGCTCCGGCAAGCTCCTGGACAACAACACCATCGAGGTCCTCACCCTTGAGGGCACCCGCACCATCGACGCCGACGCCATCCTCCTGGCCGTTGGCGCCCACCCGCGTGAACTCCCCACCGCCAAGCCCGACGGCGAACGCATCCTCAACTGGGCGCAGATCTACAACCTGGACGAGCTTCCCGAGGAACTCATCGTTGTAGGTTCCGGCGTCACCGGCGCCGAGTTCGCCTCCGCCTACAACGGCCTCGGCTCCAAGGTCACCTTGATCTCCAGCCGCGACCAAGTGCTCCCCGGTGAGGACACCGATGCTGCCAAGCTCCTGGAAGGCGTTTTTGAGCGCCGCGGCGTGCGCGTTTTGTCCCGCTCCCGCGCCAACGCCGTGGAGCGGACGGACGACGGCGTCAAGGTCACCTTGGGTGACGGATCGGAAGTGACAGGTTCGCACTGCCTGGTGTGTGTGGGCTCCATCCCAAACACGGCAGGTCTGGGGCTGGAAGAAGCCGGAGTGGCACTGACCGAGTCCGGCCATATCAAGGTGGACGGTGTTTCCCGCACCACGGCGCCCAACATCTATGCTGCCGGCGACTGCACGGGCGTGTTCGCCTTGGCCTCAGTTGCCGCCATGCAGGGCCGCATCGCCATTGCGCACTTCATGGGCGACGGCGTGAAGCCGCTCAAGCTCAACCAAGTCGCCTCCAACATCTTCACCTCTCCGGAAATTGCTTCCGTAGGTGTGTCCGAGGCCGACCTTGCTTCCGGCAAGTACCAGGGCGATGTTGTGATGCTGTCCCTGCTGAGCAACGCCCGTGCCAAGATGCGCAACACCAAGGACGGCTTCGTCAAGATCATCGCCCGCAAGGGTTCCGGCACCGTGATCGGCGGCGTGGTGGTTGGTCCGAACGCTTCGGAGCTGATCTTCCCGATCTCAGTGGCAGTGACGCAGAAGCTGCACGTGGATGACGTCGCGAGCGCCTTCACCGTGTACCCATCGCTGACGGGCTCGATCTCCGAGGCCGCACGGCGCCTGCACGTGCACATGTAGCTTCATCACAGCGTGGGCCCGTTTCGGGGCTTCGCTGCGTACTGTGCCGTGCCCACGGCATCCTGCGCAGCGAGCCATCGAAGCGGGCTTTTCGCGTCCTACTTCTGGAGGGCCTTCAGGGCTTCCGGCAACGGCATGTGCAGGGCCGGCCCATGCCCGGGCAGGATCACGTTGGCTTGGAGACCTTCCAGCCGCCGGGTCGCTTGGAGTGCGCCGGCAGGATCCGAATGGAACATCCGGTGCAGCATCTGCGGGCCGTGTTTGCTGCTGATCGGATGCCCACTGACGAAGGTATCGCCCACGGCAGTGGCTCGGGCGTTCGGGAGCAGGAGTGCAACATTCCCCGGGGTATGTCCAGGGACCGCGATGGCCCGGGGACTCCCCGGGAGGCTTGCCAGTTTTTGCCCTGTCCAGGCCTCGGCCCGCGTGGCCGGCTCGGCCTGGAGCGCCTTGGCCTTGATGACATGCACCATCCAACGGAGCACCTTGGGACGCCAAATCCTGAGCAGGACCTGGCCGAGGGTTACCTGGTGCTTTTCCTTGCCCTGCACGTGTGCGAGTTCTTCGGGGGAGCACAGGATGGGCGTGCCGAAGGTGGTTGAGAAGTACGCGGCCGAGCCCGTGTGGTCCACATGGCCATGGGTGATGAGCATGCTTTGGCGTGGGCGGGCTCCAGCCCAAGTTGCCTGATGGAGGACAGGACAAGGTCCCGGTCCGCCGGGTATCCGCCGTCGATCAGGATGAAACCTGCCTCGTCACGGACTATGAGCCAGTTGGATGCGGGTCCTTCGACAAAATGGACGCCGGGCGCGGGTTCGGAGATCTTCACCCCGGAATCCTAGGCGAGACGGACACACGAAGTCGCGGGAGAGCTGCAGGCAGCTCCGGAAACTTCCAGCGAACGGGCAGCCCTCCCGCGAACTGGCCACGCCATCGCGTTGGGGCCTAACGAGTTCGCGGGAAAGTGACGTTCGCGCCGGGAACCTCGGTATATATCAAGCTGTTTGTGACAGCTGGGTGGTTTTTCTGTGGTTGATTCCGGCGGTGGGTGGTATTCCTGGCGCGGTGGGTCTGCGGTGGTATCTGTGAGGGTTGCGGGCGTAGCAGGCATCGAGGGTTTGTTGTCGTTGCCTGCGCGCTTGTT